>JACRIK010000003.1:0-300000 GCA_016235865.1 Planctomycetota bacterium
CCCCCCACCCCCCATACTATAATACCCCACCCCTTTGATAATACCCCCTCCCCCCCTTGCATTATACCCCCTCACCTCTTGCAAAATACCCCCTCGCCACTTGCGAAACACCCCCTCACCATTTGCGAATTACCCCCTCACCCCTTGCGAAATACCCCCTCGCCCTTTGCAAAATACCCCCTCACCCTTTGTGAAATACCTCCTCACCCCTTGCGAAATACCCCATCGTCTCTTGCGAATTACCCCCTATTCCCTTTTGTAATACCCCCTATCCCCTTTGGTAATAACCCCTCACCCCTTTTATAATAATCCTCCACCCCTTTGGAAATACTGCCACCCCCGGTTGAAAAATGACAATGAATTATGGCCCTGACTATTCGGCCGGCAGATACGCGTCCAGCCGAATCTCAAACCCCTTAACGCCTTTCCAGGTGCTCTTATAACCCTGGCTGGGCTCGTGAATCTCGGCTGCGCGGGCCGGATAAGACCTGACCTGTTCCTGATATTTAATGCCGCAGGCATTCAAGAATGTCTTGCCATTGACCATGCCGAAGAGACCGGGCTTGACTAATTTTACCGGAAAGACGGCCGCGCCTACTTCCCGATTGACCGGCTCAAAGGCAATCTTTTTCACCTCGGGGTCATAATAAAGTTTCAGATACTTGCAATCCGTTGGCTTGATAAAACTCTCATAGCAGACCCGGTTGAAACAAATCAGGCCGGTGGTCAGGATGCTGATGACCGGTTTCTCGCCCGTGACCGGCCACTTGCCCTTGAATGATTTATAAGACATATAATTTTCTCCTATTCTTATGGCGCCGCTTTCTTCTACCTATAATATAACCATTATTCTGGTTTTATCAAGTCGGATTTGGAAAATACTGAAGATTTGTTGGCCGACGGGATATTAATTCAATATGTTCGCCCCGCACATAAATTATGTGCTGCGGGTGTCCCCCGAATCCCCCACCCTTTTAACATCCCTCCTTATCTTGACATCATTCCCCGTATTTGATAACGAATGCTCTATGAACCACAAAGATAAATCCGCTTCAGCCGCGCTCATTCTCCTGTGGCTGATTGCCCTCCTGGCCGGCGTATCCGTTCCTTACGCCTGGCTTGAATTCCGGTCATCCCAATGGCTGGGAATTTATGACCGCTGGGGGCGGATGAACGACAAAGAATACGTCCGCCTGACCCTCAGGCAGTTCAGGGACGGCAAAGATAAATCCGGCATCCCGGTATTAATCAAGCTGCTCAACGAACAGGATTACGAAATCCGCTATCGGGCCATCGACGCCCTGATAGCCCTGGGCGCCAAAGAGGCCGCCCCCCGATTAATCAGGATGCTCACCGACCCCAGCAACGCCGTCAGATACAAAACAATATCCGCCCTGGGCGCGCTGAACGCCCAACAATCGATTCCCGCGTTGCTAACCGCGTTAACCGACGACGACCCGATGATTCGGGGCGCATCCGCGGCCGCCCTGGGTAACCTTCAATCCAAGGAATCAGCCCCCCGATTAATCAGCTTGCTGGACGACCGGCATCATTTTGTCCGGGAAAGCTCGGTCTTTGCCCTGGGCGCTATCGGCGCCAGGGAATCCATTCCGAAATTGATGAGCCTGCTGGATACCGAGGACTACTACCTCATCCGGCGCAACACGGTCGAGACACTGGGAAAACTCAAGGCCACCGAAGCAAAAGCCAAGATAATCACGCTGTTGCAGGACCGGGATTTGGGCGTGACTTACAAAGCCATTACCGCCCTGGGTAAAATCAATGCCCGGGAAACCATCCCGGAGATGATGAAGTTACTGACCAATCCTGATATGAATCTCCGCCGGCTGGCTATCGGCGCCCTGGCCGACCTGGGCGCCCAAGAAGCCATACCGGTCATCAAAAAACTGCTCCGGGACGAAAACGAACCGGTGCGCCAGGCCGCCGAGAAAGCCCTCAAACAACTCGGCCTAGACCGCGAATAGCGTGACTCCGCGCTTTACTCGCATCTGGCATCCCGCCCAATCCGAAAAATATCTCCGATTATTATTGATGCTCCACCATGAATAACCTATAAATGCAGCAATATTATTATAGCAAGTGGTCCGAAAAGCATTCGGGACCAAAGGAGCAGTCTATGACAGACACCATAAAACTAAAACTCGGTCTGGGCATTATCCTGGCCGTTGGTTTAATCGCCGGCTATTACGGGTGCGGCGGCTCGTCCTCCTCCGGCTCGAGCGCGCCGGCCGTCACCGAACACCGGGCTTATGTCTCCAATGTCATGAGCGGCACCGTCTCGGTTATCAACACCCAGACCAACGCGGTCATTGACACTATCACAGTCGGCATCACCTCCGGAGCCCTGGCCATCAACCCGGCCGCCAACCGGCTCTACATGACCGACTTGTCCAGCAACAAACTGGCCGTCATCAACACCCTGGACAACAGCCTGGTTGTCAGCATCACCGTCGGCTCATCGCCCCTGGCCGGCATCGGCATCAACACCGTGACCAAAAAGGTCTATGCGGCGGATTTCAGCGAAGGCGCCGGCGGTCAGAATGTTTACGTCATTGACGCCCTAACCAACACGGTTGAAGCCACTATACCCATCGGCGCCAACCGGCTCCAGGACTTTGCCATCGACCCAATATCCAACACCGCCTATATCACCGAATTCAGCACCAAGGCCGTTTACTTCATCAACACCATCAACAACACCGTGCCCATCAGCGTCACGGTCGGCAACGACCCGCACGGCGTGGCCTTTGACCACGCCGCCAACCGGCTTTACGTCACCAATCTCACCGACAACACCGTCTCGGTCATCAGCACGGCCACCAACACGATTGTGGCCACGATTCCGGTCAGCAGTACGCCCCAACTGATTGTGGTCAATCCGGCCGCCAGCCGGGCCTATGTCTCTAACGAAGGCGACAACAACGTCTCGGTCATTAACACCCTGACCAATACGGTCATTGACACGGTCACCGTGGGCAGCGGACCCTCGGGCCTGGAACTGGACGTCGCGGCCGGACGGTTGTATGTTACAAACGGAGGCGGCAATACCGTCTCGGTAATTAACACCACCAATAATACGGTGGTGGATACCATCACGGTCGGGACTGCGCCCGTCCGGGTGGCCATTGCGCCGTAATATAATCACTTATTTGACAATAAAGAAAGGAGTGTCTATGACAGACTCAACAAAGATAAAACTCGGCCTCGGCTTGATATTGGCCGTTGGTTTAATCGCCGGTTATTACGGCTGCGGCGGCTCCAGTTCCAGCGACTCCGGCTCTTCGGCCGTCTACGAGGCCCTGGGCATCACGGACACGGCCTTCGGCACCCTGGGCGTCGTCACCACAGCCATCAGCGGCGGTTCCGCGGCATACAGGGTTAAAATCCAGCCGGATGGGCTTATTGTCACCGCTGGATATGCGAACAGCCGCTTTGCCCTGGCCCGGTTCAAGTAGGAAAATAAAACAGCCCCAAATCAAATCCCCCTCCCCCTTCACCAAGGGGGGGGTATGGTAGTGGAAGGTTTAATCCAGAACGGTGTCGCTTATTATGGTCAACACCGCACCTGCAGTGATTAGATAGTCACCATGTAAATATTAGATGGCAAGCCTGTAAATATTGGATGGTAACGATGTAAAAATCAGGTGGTAACGATATAAATGTTAGGTGGTGACGATACAAGGATTGGATAGTAACGATGTAAAGATTGGAATGTATGCACTCTGGGGCCAAGAACAAAAAAGCTGGGAAGAAGGGCTATTTCGGTAAAACCGCGTCTTGTAACGCAGAAAAATTAAGGGTTACCGGGCGCGGTGTGTGTCACCTGAGCAGAATTTGGAGATTGACAGAAAGGAAGGTTGTATGAAAAGAAACCAGGTCATGAGTTATGTCCTGTGCCTGACGCTGGGAGTAAGCGCGCTGCTCTGGGGATGCGCCCCGCCCCAGACCCTGGATTCGGTTGAAGGCAAATTCACGGTTTTATTCCCGGCCGGTTTTCCGGCGCCCAAGAAAACGAGCCAGCTGGTCAGCACCGCCGTCGGCGATATCGATGTGACTCTTTTTATCTCGGAGAAGTCAAACGGCGCCTGCATGGCCGTGTTCAACGATTACCCGGCGGATTTCAAGGACCAGGCCGACCCGAAAACCGTCCTGGACAGTTGCCGGGACGGCGCAGTCAGGCAGGTAAACGGCGTCCTGAATAAGGATGAGGACTGTTCCGTGCAAAATTATCCGGGCCGTAAAATTTACTATTCCGCGGATTCCATGGGCCAGCATCTTTACGGGGTGCAACTGATCCTGCTGGCCGATAACCGCCTTTACCAGATCGGGTATGTCGGGTCAAATAAAGACAGCCTGACCAGCCCGGAAATCCAGGGATTTTTAAGCTCATTCAAGATTACCGGCCTTGAGACCCGGTAAACCCGGCGCAGAGAGGCCATTTACTCCCGGGGACACCACCCCGATGGCCATCGGGGGGCAGGACACATCGCACCGGCCAGCCCTTGATTCGCTCCGTTCGCTATTATCTTATTTGGGGAACTCCATTGGCGTGCCTTTTAGTTCCTCTGAATAAACATCAATATGGTTGACCTTGACCTCGTCTTTGAAGGCCAGCCACAGGGAGATGTTCTGCTCGGGCAGGCAAAAGGGGATAATCATGACCGCCTTTTTTTGGCCGGCAAAGTGGCGGCTCAGGTCGGTTATCTTCACCCCGGTCTCGTCCAGAATGTCGTATTGGAACGGCAGACGATGGGATGCGATGTCGTTGGAAAAACCCAGGTTTATCCGAACCTTGTTGAGCTTGAGCCGGCTGTGATTGGCCACGACCAGGCGGACGTAATAGATATAGGTTTTTTTGCCCAGGCCCAGGAATCCGGTCCGGGTCTTTTTGCCCTGTTCTATTCTATAGGCATAATCAAGCTGGTCTTTTATTACCGGGGCGGCCGGGGCAACCGGCGTTTCTGCGGTCTGGGTGGCTGTGATTGGCTCCGGGGCCGGAGTCGGCGTTGCCAGCTGTTCCGGCGGCCCGATTACGGCGGCCAGAGCTATCCATTTGTTGATATAAAATCCGGCCACCAGCGTGGCCAGGGAACCCAGGATGATTATCAGGATGCGGAATTTTATGAACAGATGAATTTGGGACTTCCAGCTGCCGATGACGCTGCCGCATTTGGGGCAGATGACGGCCTGCTTGTTGATGGCCTCGGTGCAGAGCGGGCAGATTTTTGTTCCGCTCCGGTTGGTGCTCACGGTCTCTGCTGAATTCGTTTCAGTCGGTTGGGCGTCCATATGTTTTTATTTTACCACCTTTCAGGAATGATGGCAAGTATTTTCCGCCGGGCCGGGTGTTTAAGGCTGTTGATAAGGCGTCAATCTGGGTATCTTAGCGCCGGGCGTTCAACTTTACTTTTTTCCCGCCGGTTCCTGGGGCGAACTGGAGCGTGATTTTTTGGCCATTTGCAGTGATATCACGCCAAACCAGATGCTGGCCAGACCGGCGACCAATGATTCTTTTTCTCCGAAGAAAACCCGGCCGATGATGTTGAGCCCAATCAATGCGGTGCCGACGCAGATAAGAAAGTAAGCCAGGAAGTATTTCCAGAATCCCGGTTCGGTGTTTTTCATGTTTTCTCCTCTGGCACCCTTATGGCGCTCACCCTTTGCTTTGCACAGGGCCATTGTTCGCGGGATTTTGCCCCGGACCGGGAAAAGGATTATTTGCCCTTTCCCTTGTGTTTGGGCGAATCCTTATCTTTGCCTTTATCCTTGTCCTTACCATGGCCGGGCGAGTCCTTGGCCTGGCCAGGCGGAATGTCTTTGGGTTTGGCCTGTCCGGGTGGGGTTTTCAGGTGCCCGGGCGGGATGCGCCCCATCCTGGCCGGCAGTTTCTGGTTTTCCACATAGACCCACGGGCCGTTGTGCCCGGCGCTGTGGAACCATTTGCCCTGGCAGTAGTAATACCAGGCGTTGAGATGGAAATAGACGTTCAGGCCGCTGACAAAGTAGACCTCGGGCGCGCCGTCCACCAGCACCAGGACCGGCCGGGCCGCAAACACCGGCGCCGGTACGGCCGGCATAATGACCAGCGTGGTTTGGCCATGCGGCGTGGAATGTGACGCCACGCATCCGCCGGTTAGC
This sequence comes from Planctomycetota bacterium, assembly GCA_016235865.1. Lineage (NCBI taxonomy): Bacteria > Pseudomonadati > Planctomycetota > Planctomycetota bacterium. The sequence continues at coordinate 6,160 of JACRIK010000003.1, forward strand.
GCGAGCGTTATCAGGACCCCGCTGACCCAGAGAGTTGCCTTTTTCATAAAGACCTCCTTTTTATCCGGTCCATCATACCATTTCGGCTGAAAACAGGCAAGAATTATCGGTTGCGCGCCGGGAATATCAATAAGCCGTAAGTTATTATTTCCGGGGCATAAGCCATCCCCGTTATACTGACATCTTTTTGTAAGATTTTACTTGACTTTTAATTGCCGGGTAGTATAATCCAGCCTTAATATAATAAAAACTTAATAGAAGTAATCCCGGCAAAAACTGGTGGGATAATGGCGCCTGTAGCGCCATAAAGGGAGGTAGAGAATATGGCAAGAAAATTGTTGCTATTGTCGCTGGCTGTCATTTTGATGGCCGGGGCGTTCAGCTGCGGTGGCGGCGGCGGTTCCGAAGCCGGTTCGTCGGTCAAGAAAGGAACCCTTAAAATAACCGTGGGTAAGAGCTAAACCCATTTAAAACACCTTTCCAACCGAAGGCGGATCCGCCTCCGGCGGAAATAACAAACAAGAGGAGATTCCAATATGAAATTGATAAAATACCTGCGGAACCGCAGCCCTTACAGGATAAACTCCGTCTCGATTATTTCGGGAGTGTTATCTGTGGGTTTCCTGCTGCTGATGAATGCGCTGGCTTTTGCCGTGGCGCCGACCGAAGCCACGCCGGATGAATACAAGGTGACCTGTTATAAGACCGAGATTTCCACCAACGGCACCACCTGGGTGACCTGCTTTGACAAACCGGCCGGTGAATTAGTGGACCTGGCCTCTCCGACCGGACCGGGCTCGCTGTTCGGGCAGGGCGATGTGCCGGAAGGGACTTACAAACACATCCGGATTACGATTATGAACACTATTACCTATACCTGCGCCGCCGCAAGCATACTTACCGATACCGGTTTTAATCCTTATCTGGTTGCGGCTGATGCCCATGTGCCGGTGTATTTTTCCATTGACGGTGGAAGCACCTGGAGCAATGACGGCTCGGAATTATTAAGGGCGTTTCCCCTGCCGGACCCGATTAAGGTGGAATATAACACCTCAACCAAGGTGGTAATAAACTTCATCATTACCAACTCCTTGAAAAATAACAGCGGATGGAGCCTGGAGCCGCCGGTGATGAATGTCTCCAGCGTGGTCATCAAGACCCTGGCCGTGACTTTTACGGGCGGGGATTATTTCTTTGACCGGAGCAATATCAATATCGATATCCCAGCCATTACCAGCACGATTACGCCGACCTATATGCGGTTTTCATCCGGTTGGGGTATGATAACCTTCAGCGCTCCGTTATCAAACGAAGGTGTCTACACCATTACGGCCGGGGCAAACAATACAGAAAATAGCCAGACGATTGATAGCTCTGGCGGCATTTCCGGAACGATTAATACTCCGGAAATCTATATGGGCCCAACCGATATGACCGGGACATATTTTATCGACCCGTCCGGTTTTCTCAATATGCTGATGCCGGAATCCGGCATCATCCGCGGCGCGGTCTCGGATGACGGCCGGGTCTTTATCGCGGTCGAGGCCGAGGTGGCCGATAGTTACCATATGATTTATGCGGTCAAGAAAGAGACCCAGTTAGCCCGGGACCTAAACGGTAAATTTATCTTTTGTATGTATGGAAGCCGTATAACTGCCGCGGTAGATGATGCGACCGGTTTACCATATCCTCAGGGTCACAGAATGAGATATCAGGTGGAACTGGGAATGGTGGACATTAACGCAGCGGGCAACGCCCTGACACCCTCAGGGATTAGTAATAATGTAGAAATCCTAAGGCCGTTGAGCGATACCCAATATACTGATTTACCTATGACCGAAGCGTATAGCAATACGCAGTCCGGGACGCTCCATACCGATACCAACGGCACCTGGACCCTGAATGGCGGCGACTCAATGATGCAGGGCTATACGCTGCCTGATGATTCGGTTACCCTGCTCTGCGGAAGTACAATAACCAATACCTCAATATACACCGATACCGGTATTACATATACTACTAATGTAATGCAATTCGGCGTGGTGCTTAACCCGGTTACCAGCACTTCGTTTGTCGAAGCAGACGTGGTCGGCTCTTACACCTTTGTCTATCGGGGCGACGAGTATGGCCAGAATGGCGGGATAAGCACGACCATGTTCTGGGTGATGCTGGGCCGGATTAATTTTAACGGGACCGGCGGTTTTACCGGAAGTATCACTATGTCTGAACGGGGTTCAGTTTCCACCGAAGAGATTACCGGGCAATATGATGTGGTCAGTGAAATAATTGGCGCCGCGGGCGCGACCATGTCGGTCAGGGTAATCAGATTGTTCGGGAGTTCTGTGGGCGCTATTGACCCGCGCAACGGGCCGCACCTGATAATGACGCCGGATAAAAAGGTGGCGGTGGTATATGTCCCGGCCACGGAATGGCTTCCGGACGGAGATGCCAGCCCGGTTGAAACAGATAATCAGGCAAGAGGCCTGGGCTTTGCGGTAAAAACCAGATAGGGAAATACGGTAAGTCCAAAACCCCGCTGCCTTCCCCGATAAATATCGGGGCGGGGGCGGGGTTTTTTATTCTTCCGGTCAATCCCGGAGACTTATTTGCTTTGGTTCCTATACTTATCGATAATATCCTGCCGGATGGGACAAAAGACGTCCAGCATTATGAACGGTTCATCGCCGACACAGGTATCCCCGTGCGGGACATTTGCCGGGATGCAATAGAAATCGCCTTTTCCCACGCTCCGTTCCTGGCCGCCGATACGCAGTAGCGCCCGGCCGGAGTAAACTATCCCAACCTGCTCATGCGGGTGGGCATGGATTTCCACGGTATGCCCGGGTAGGGTGGTGTTAAGCGCCATCATGGTTTTCTCGCCGTTGAGGCCGGTCAGAATTACAGTTTCCAATCCCGGCCGCTGGGAAAACTTGGGCGCGCCGGACGGATTGATAAAATACGAGTTCATATAAATCATCCTTTCAGCCTGCCGATTCAGTGAGACGCCCCGACTGCCCGGAATATCTTATTCGCCGTCGACCGGCGGCGCGAAGTAGATAAAATCACCGACTCCGGAAGACAGCGCTTCCCGGAGCGTGGCCTCTTTGCCGGCCGTGTTTTCATCAACCCCAACCGGTATCAGCGTTTTGTACGATGCCGGATACCTTTTGTAAGAGCGTTCGGGGATGTTGAATTTGTATTTAATATGGCCGCTGCCGGCGACGACGACGATCTGACAGGCCTGATCATTGGCGGATTTAAGGCAATTGGCTATGGCCTCACCGAAGGTTTCATCCCAGATGCACTGGAGCAGATACATCCGGTCTTCGTCGAACGCGCGCGCCATTTTCTTCATCGGTTCAAACGACTTCATCACGAACTCGCGATGCGCCTTATTGGAGGTATCAATGTCCCGGGCAATAAGCTTCTGCTCGCCCGGCGTAAGTTTGTCCCAGCCCTCGTCAGCCAGCTTGCTTTTTATCGCCTTTTCCACGTTCAGCCCGAGCAGTTTCAGGCCGTTGGTTTTGGCGTAACGAACCAGCCCGATGTAGTATTTTTCATACCAGTCGTTGCTGAATCCCTCCCGGACCGCCGCATCGAATTCCGGTTCGGTGATTTTCCCGGCAATATAGTCGTCGCAGACCGGCTGTTTAGAACGGTACAGGAATTCCATGGCCAGGATGGCCTTGGGGTTTTTCCGGGCGATGCCCCGGAGAATATCATCCTGTATTTTGTGATGGGCCGGGTTGGTATGCGATTCGGCCACATAAATAACCCGGATATCCTTCAGCCGTTCCAATAAGGCGTCATAATCCAGCACCTCAACAGTGCCCAGGTCGACGTATTTATTATAGAGATCCGGTATTTTTAACGAGGCCAGCGCGGCCGCGGTCTTTGAAATCGCCCCGGCCTGGGCGGCGTCCGGTTTATACCCGGCGCTAAAACGGACGGGCGGGTTGTCCGCACCTGCCGGCGCCTCCAGCAGCTTTTTTGCCTCCGGCGGAATGACAATCGGGGCGCCCTTGTTATAGTCCGAATAATTCATCTCCATTTTTACCTTCATGCCTATCCCTTCGGCTTCTGCCCTGCCCGGACCGCCGCGTTTCATGGTGGCTTCCAGGCTAAGAATGACCTTGTATAAAAGGCAGGTGTTTTTTTCCACCCACATCTTTACCGATATCTTATCAAATGAGCCGCCCATATTCTGCATCTTGCCCAGTGCCTTGTTTAATACCTCGGCTTTAACCGGCACCTCGATCACCTGATACGCGACGTCCTGTATTTTTTCCTCGGGGCTGAAGGAAAAATCCTGATTAAGGTCCAGGATTGCCGTAAGCGTTTCCGGGGCTATCCTGAAAAATGACGTCATCTCGGACTGGCCCGGCAGCGGCCGCGCCCATTCCTGGCTGGCCGGATCCAGCAACACCGCATTATTCCCGTCTAAATAGCCCTCAAAGCGCGTTTTCATTAATCCCTTGTTCCCGTCCATCACTTCGCCGACGGAATAGGTCAGGTTGCCAGAGCTGGTATTGACGCAGTCAAGAATCACTATTTTCACTCCCATCGTTTCCATGCCGACTACTATTTTGGTCGAGACGCTTTTGGCGCTGTGCAGGTTTTCCGACGCCTGTTTGATAACCCCCCGGGCATCCTTAATTGCTTGGGGCCCGGATGCGCACCCGGCGAATAATGCCGCCGATATTATCAGGGCGTATATTGGCAGATATTTTCTGTTGACCGGTTTCATAAGTTTTTCCTTTCTTGCCCCGGTAAATTCCGGGGACATCCTTCAAAATCAGAACATAGTATTCGGTATGCAGGCCCAGCCTGCCGTTTATCAAGCCCGCCGCCCAGACCCGGAGCCCTTTTTATTGGGTCTTGTCAACGAACGTGCCGCCGGTAATATCGGCAATGGTTTTCATCAAGTAGGTATTGGCCTTGTCGCCCTTGGCCATCGGGTCGGTGTTATTGGGGTCCAAAACGCCGACGGCAATGGTGTTGATTTTTATCCGCCGGGTTTCGTTTATCTTGCGGATGGCGTCAACCATCTCAGCCGGGTCCGATATCCGGCCCAGGTTCGGGTTACCGTCGGTCAGCAGGAAAATAGTGTCGGCGCCGTTAACCGGCTCGACCGGAGAGCCCTTGCCGCCCCCGGTAATCACCCGCTTGGGCTCGTTCGCCTTGGCCGGAGCCAGCGTCAATTTATAGGCCGCCTCCAGAGCGTCGTAAATATTGGTCCGCCCGGCCGGCACCTGGTTGTCAACGGTTTTTATGGCGTCCATCTTGTTTTCGTTGGTCGCCGGCACCAGCTCTTTTTTCCAGATTCGCACGTCGTTACTATAAAATACGATGGAAAAATAAACCTTGGAGTCCAGGGTGTAAAGGGTGTTGATTAATTCTTTCCGGACCGAATCAATTCTTCTTTTGACCGGACGGCTGTCGACCTCTTTTTTCTTCTTTTTCAGTTCTTCCGGAACCGGCGGCGCGGCATCGGTCCCCGATTTTTTCTTGTCATCACCGGTTATGACAACCTTGTCTTTTTCCGGCTCCTCAGGGACCGGCGCCTCTTCTTTGGCCGCCCATTCCATGCTCCGCGATACGTCCATGACAAAGACCACCCGGTTCGATTCGATTTTGGTGCCGTAGTATTCCCCGCGAATCACGGACCGGGTCTGGCCGGGATTTTTGGCGTCGCCCGGGCTGTCCGGTATTTCCCGGTTGAGCTCTTCCAGCAGGCTTATTAACGCGGCCAGGACGCGGGATTCGATGTTTTTGTCATTCATGGCTTCGACGATTTGCTTGATGCTGGCCGGAGATTTTAGCGCGCGTAAATAATCAATCGCCGCCAGTTTGACTTCCCAGGCCACCAACTGAACCAGCAGCTTACCGGCCGGCTCCAATCCGTCCGGCGCGTTCAGTTCCCTTAAGGCATCGAGCGCGGCTATTTGCAGCGCCGTTTCTTTTTCGTTGACCAGTCCGGTCAATACCTTGACGGATTCGGGTTGGTTGATGCCGCCCAGGGCCTTGACCAGGTAAAAGCGCCCGCGCCAGTCAGCCGTTGGATTGGCCACACCCTTGATGATTAAGCTGACGGCTTTAGCGTCGCTTAATTTGCGCAATCCCAGGACGCAGGCGTCAATCACCTTGATACTGACCTGTTCCTCTTCCTTACCGTTTTTGTTGCGGGCCAGCTCGTCGGCCAGCTGGCTGATTAACAGCCCGGCCGCTTCAGGCTCGACGGTTGAGGTTATATTTTCAGCCAGACGCACGGTTACGGCAATCCGTTTCCCGGCGTCATTGTTTTTGCTGTCCTTGAGGAATTCGTCTTTTGCCGTTTTCCATTCGGCATCGCCGCCGGATGAGAATAGCGCTGCCAAGAAGACCAGGCCTGATGCCATAATAAGGATGCAGGATTTTTTTATGCTCATGATATATCTCCTTCTAATATCCCGGTGCATAACGTCATGCACGATGCAAACCTTTCTTGATTGTTTTCCAGCCTATCATTTTTCGGGATGCAAGGCAAGTATTTGTCCGGGCGGTATCCCGATAGGAAGCCGGACGGTTTTTATTTGCATGTTTCCGTCCGGTTATATATATTCAAGGCGATAAGGAGACGAACCATGAAAATATTTTCCTTGCTGATGACCGGTGTCTTTGCCTGCGGTCTGCTAGGTTGCGGGAATCCGCCAACAACACCGGAATCAACAACGGCCCAGATACCAATCATGGTCCGGGGGCAGCCGGCTTTGGTCCGGGCGCCGGATTTCTACCAGGGCGAGCTGGCCTGGACTAATGTGGAATATGTCCTGCATTCGTCGGCGGTCGGCCGGCTGGTTACCAATGACGGAGATAATCCTTATTCGGTGCCGGTATCATTCGGCTATTGCCGGGAGCGGATTTATTTCCATTCCTCAACCATGGGCAAGAAGATGAATAATATCGTCGATAATCCCAAGGTGGCGTTTGTGGTGGACCGGTATAACGAGCGCGAGGGTTGGGCCAGCATCAGCATTTTCGGCACGGCCCGCATCGTAGAGGGTCCGGAGGAAACCAGCCTGGCGCTCCAGCGTTTTTCCGCGGCCTATAAAAACCCGCCCGATGAAATAGAAGCAAAGGCGGCACAGGTAAAACCGGAACCGCTGCCGCCCATGGAACTGACCATGGTGGAGATTACCCCGGCCAAAATCACCTCGCGCCTCCTGCCGGTGTCTTTGGATTTGATGGCGAAAATGCCTTATATGACGGACAGCAAGATACCGGATCCGGGCAACCAACCGCTCAGCCCGGAAGATGCCCAGGTGTTCACCGGCGTGCTGCCGGCGGACACGGTCAAGTGGCTGCTGAATTCCGGCGCCTGGGGGCGCCTGAATATATTCGCGGGCGATTATCCTGATTCCGAGCCGGTGATATATTATTATCGAAACGGCAGTATATATATCGATTTGAAAAACGACGATTCACTGATAGCGCTGATTAAGAAAGACGGCCGGGTGAGTTTTTCCCTGGACCGGATAACCGATGATTTATCGGACTGGAAGGCCGGGCTGCCGGCCCTGGGCGGCAAGTCGCACAGCCGGCCGCTGACACAAACCGCCGGCCTGTGGCTCTGGCTAAGCATCAATGTTTTCGGCGATGCCCAAATAATCTTTGACCCAACACAGGCACTGACACATGTACGGATAAAAATCACCCCGCGGCTGATTACTTCAAAGGCCAGCCATATGCCCCTGACGCTCCCGAAAATGGTTTACACTTTCAAGGAGCCGCTGCTCCTAAGATAATTTATCCTTTAGCCAGGCCCGACTGCGGCGGGCAGGCAGGAAAGTGACGATTTTTGTTTGCTTGCGCCGGGAAATTATATATATTACAAAAACAATAAACAGAAAACTAAGGAGCTGAATCATGAAAATGTTTTCTTTGCTGATGACCGGCGTCTTTGCCTGCGGTCTGCTGGGTTGCGGGAATCCGTCAACAGCGCCGGCTAAAACACCGGCCGCGCCGGTTATAAAGGCCCAGCCGGACCCGGCCAAGGCGCCGGATTTCTATAAGGGGGACCTGAGCTGGCGCGAGATCGAATACATCCTGCATTCGTCCTCGGTCGGCCGCATCATCAGTTTCGGCGAACAATATCCTTATTCCGTGCCGGTGAGTTTCGTTTATTTCGAGGGCAAGGTGGTGATTCATTCCAGCCCCAGGGGGACGAAAATCAATAATATCAAAAAGAATCAATCGGTTTGTTTTGCGGTGGACCGCTATAACGAGCGCGAGGGCTGGGCCAGCATCAATATCTTCGGCCAGGCCAGTGTGGTGGCCGACCCGGCCAGGAAGGGCGAATTGATGGCCAAGTTCGAGGCGGCTTATACGGCCAGCCCAGACATGGTTGAAACCGCCGTGGCTAAGATGCAATTTAAGCCGGTGGATGTGCCGGTGGCCATGATAGAAATCGCTCCGGATAAGATTGCCAACCGAGTTTTGTCCGTGCCCAGGGATTGGCTGCTGAAATTCCCGTATATTGCCGGCCAGATACCGGGCGAGAATGTCCTACCGACCGGCGCGCACGGCGCCAGCACCAAACCCATGCCGGCTGAACTGATTGACTGGACGCTCTATTCCTGTTCCGCGGGACGGCTGGATACTTTAGCGGCCGGATATCCGGATTCCACGCCGGTTAATTACGCCTATTTTGACGGCAAGGTTTATGTCCATTCCCGCAATTACGGCTCCAAGGTAACCAATATCAGTAAAGACCAGCGGGTAGCTTTTTCCGTAGACCGTTTTAACAAGGAACGCTGGCTAAGCGTGAATGTTAGCGGCACGGCCCGGCTCATCACAGACCCGGCTGAGATGGCTTTGCTGATGAATAAATACACGGTGGCGTTTAACACCACCGAGATAGACAAGATACCCGAGGCGGTTAAGGCGGTCATCGCCCCCGAAGAACGGATAAATAAAAGCGTCGGGCGGATGGCTGAGAAGATGGTTCTGATTGAAATCACGCCCAATCAAATCACGGGCCGGATGAATAACGTGAAATTGAATGTGGTCAAGCTGCCATATACCCTAAAAGATAATCTCAGGCCGGAGCAGGAATAACCGGTAAATTCCGGTAGCATTATTTCGCGAAGTCAATAATTTTGACAGTACGCGTCCAGGCCGAATAGGCCATCAGGGCGGTAATACCGGCGGTTAAGACCCAGTAAATCAGCGTGACCCATTTTTCCGCTCTGTCAGCCCCCGGCTTAAAGATGCCGACGTCTTCCGCCAACCGGCTGAAAATCTCCCGGCACCAGATAAACCCCAGAACCAGAACGGCTATATAAAAAAGCTCTACGCTGCGGTGCCCACCATAAAAACGAGCTATTCTAATCATTATTCCTTTTTTAAGTGGTACTAACCAGCAATTTCTGGTATTGGCAGAATCCGCAGTCATCGGTATAATCCGGTATCTGCGAGCGGTCCAGGCAGTCCTTGGCCTTGATGAGTTCCTGTTCCACCCAGTTGTCATTGCCTTGGTATGCGTGGATTTCGATATTGAATTCTAGCCGGGCATCAAACTTTTCACAGTCCTTTTTGCCGTTGCAGTAGACGAAATAGCCGGTATCGGATATCCTGAATCCGTTCTGCCTGAAGAGCCACTGGTAGATTTCCATCTGGCGCTTCCAGGCAACATGCCATTCCTCGTTAAGCGAGAGATCGCCCTTTTTGGCCGTGGCTTTGTAATCCACGATGCTGAGATTGCCGTCCGGGTGTGCCCAGACATCGTCAATGGCTCCGAAGACCAGGAAATTGGTCTTTTTGTGCAGCATCTGGATGCCATGGAAGTTGTTGCGCCAGTCATCGAGTTTCTCGTGCCTGAAAGGCACGGCCGGGATGGCGTATTTTTCCATCAAGGGATGGATCTTTTGTTTGGCGCGGTAGAGGTCGAATTCACGCTTGAGCAATCCATCAACCGCCACATTCAGGGTAAAAGGCAGACCGTCCGGCTGTTTGATGCCCAACCGGCGGTCCAGGTAAAAACAGCGCGGGCAACTCATGAAGTTTTCCAGCTTGGTCCGGCTGAATTTAAAGAGCTCTTTTGATTTGGGGTCGTATAAGGTGGATTTTCTGGGCGGCATATCAGTTCCTTTCGCTATGTTTATTTTACACCCTACCATTTCGCTCATGAAAATCAACTATTTTACCACTATGCATAATCGAAAACTTAATCACATTTATCTCCTTATCATCTTAATTCGCGGTCTCTGCGGCGTTCCATTAAGTTTGGGCAAGATTTAACGGCAGACGCTCAGCGAGACGCCGACCCGGCCCCGGAATAATTCTTACCGCTTCGATAACCTACTCCATGATGATGAAATGCTTTATCAGGGTCCAGCCGATCAGGGCAATGCCGGCGCAATTGATTAGCCCTAATACCGCCACCTCAGGTACGGAGATGTGAAAATAGACAAATTTAGTCAGAAACCAGAATAACATGAAATATAAAAAACACATGCTAATGCCGACGCCTAAAACCGGCGGGAATATATAAAGAAAAAGAAAAGGAAATAATAGTTCCAGGAATGAACATACGGCCATTTTCTTCAGGTCCGAGGTAAAATGGAATATGGTTTCGCCGATACCGAGCCTGTCAATAATAAAGATGCCGGCCACCGATGAAAAGGTATGGGTGGCATAGACAATCAGCGCCAAAAGCCAGAATTTATCAATATCAATTTCCATATTTACCGGGTGCGCATCGCGCCTTGCTTTGATTGGGACGTTGAATTAATAATTTCCGTATAATTTAATCAGGTCGGCCGCGATCAGCGCATAAATAAAATACGTGATGAAAAACAGGGTTTCCCGCCACTTTGGCATTAATACCCAAACACCGGCCAGTATCCCGAACAGGATGGAAACCAGCCATAACTGCTGGATGCCCAGGATTAACGGCACGGCCAGGAAAGATAAGCAGGCCAGGAACGCGATAATTATTTTGCCCCATCTGGCTCCCAGCAATACCGGCAGAGTCATGACGCCGGACTGGCGGTCCGCCTCCGCATCCTTAATGGTGATAATATTGGCCGCCAGGGAAAACCCGAGCGGAATCAGTATCATGAATCCGGTCGGAAATTTATCAGCCGTCTTGACGCCGCCGAAGATTGAATAACCCAGCAGCATAGCCACCAGGGTGTTTATCCCGATGACCATCATATTGAGCGGGAAGACGCGCTTTAACCTGAAAGGCGGAGCCGAATAAACCAGGTATAACGCCTCAAAGAAAAACAGGATTAGCAAGGCGGTTAACGAGACATTAAATGCTATGAAGGCCGCCAGCAGAAAATAAATCAATCCGATAATTTTGTATTCGCCCAAGGGGATAATCCCGAGCGCCAGCGGCCGGTTTGGATTGGAAATCCGGTCGCTCTCTACATCAAAGATGTCATTAACCACCACCATAGCCTGGAAAGCAAAGAAGACAGACAAACACAGACTTCCGCAGGCCAGATAATCTATCGGATTACCGAATACCCCGAAGAAATCCCTGCCTTCCACCAGGTAGCCCAATAATATTCCGGCCAGCGTCATCCCGCAGAAGTGGATAGACCGGGTCAGCCGGATGTTCTGCACCAAAGCCAGGCATCTTTGGCGGTTGTATAAGTAATACCAGACAAAGAGCCCCAGCACAATGACCGGCAGATAAAGCAACGACGGCGCCAGAAATGCTATCGGTATCAAGCTGGGCGCATAAAATATCTGTTCGTAAGGAAGAACGCCAGCATCAGCCGGTGGCGGCATCTGAGGAAAAACAGCATGCCAGCCATAGGCTAGGATAACCAGGAAACCAAAGACGTAGAAGATGAAAGAAATGTAGAACAGCAGCGCGCCGGCCAGCGATTTAATCAGATTCCGAGTCTTGATGAAGATATAGATAATGGACAGCAGGCAGGCGATGACAAACTCTATCCTGATACCCGGCGGAGCGGTCCGGGGAAAGCTTACCCACGGATTGGCGCAATTCACGAAGAAATCCCAGACATGCTCGAATGTATGAGGATAGGTGATATTTTCCCCCTTGCCTCCGGACCAGATGAAATCAAAAATCGGCGGGAACCAGATAATCCAAAAGACAATAACCGTCTTGGAGATTTTCTCTATCCGTTCCCTGGTCAGAAGCCGGACCAGAATTACCAGGATGAGAAACTGGCTGACATACAGCAAAGAATAGTGACTGGTAAAAATGATTATGGCCAGATACGGGTCGTCTGAACACCCAATAGTCTTGACGCTTTCTAATGCCCCTTCCAGGAAATTGCGGATAAATATGATGCAGGAAAAGCATATCATCCACCAGCCGAATCCGATTTGGGTTGATTCAATGGAATCGAAAAACCGTTTCAATCTATTAAACATAAATCCAATTCGTGTAATTCCGGAGACACCCGCCCCGCCAGCCGGAATCTGATTTACTTTATCTCTTTTTCGCCCTTGAGTTCCGGTGCGCTCCAGTAGGTGCTCCCGGTCACGTTTAGTACGCTAACACGATCTCTTCCCTAACGAAGTCACGGCGGTTACGGTATTTGTTTTTCACCTTTCAGTTCGCCTAAAACCGAGTTTTTAATGTGTATTTTCAGGGTGTAAGGACCCTCTGCACCTTTTTTAATGGTTCCGTTGTATCCGCCTCTGATTTCAGAAATATTGTTTTGGGAATTACCCGGAACAGTGCGGTTGATGGCGCCCTTGGCAACTGATTTTTTTCCGGCATCGAATATTTCCACGGTCGCCGGCAAGATGCTGGGCGAAAACTTGCAGTATTCCTCGCCGGCCGAGCCATAAACGCTGACCGATTCGGGTATGCTGACGTTGTTATCCTGAATACTGCAAGAGCAGTCCAATTTATAAGGCGCGCCCCACTGGACTTTGACGGACTTTTTCTTGCCGTCTTTATCCTCTCCCTTAACTATCTCTATACTCTTCATCTCGCCGGCTTTGATGGCCATGGAACACTTTTTTTCCGGGATATATCCCAGCCAAAGACTGTAAGAACCACAGGGCACCAGAGCGGTTTTGCCTTTAGAGACGTCCAAATAAATATCGGACGTGTTCAGAATGAGCATCTCCGGCTTAAGCGGGCATTTAAAATCACTGAGCATATCCACTTCGCCGCATTCGCCTTCGTAAGGAGTCAGGGTAATCTGCTCTCCGCCGGTTTCTATTTCGCATTCGTAAAGTTTATTTTTAATATTGATAACCCGGCTGACCGGCAGAGCATAAAGTGATTTTCCGATAATAAAAGCGTCCCGGCCTTTTTCGTCATAGGCCTCGTTTTTATTGGCGTCAATCAGGGTGATTTCCAGGTCGTCGATTTTACCAGTGACATAAGCCGTAAATTCCTCGGGCGCCATGATACCACGCTGTATCATCTCAGGCGTTATAGCTTTTATTTTTTTCACCTTATTGTCCATCAAAGTCAATTGGTAGGTTTTCGGAGCGGTCGGCCCATCTGTGCCGGACCGAAGATATCCGGGCGAGGCCACAAGCATGGCCGATGCTGCGCAGACAGCCAGAAAAATAGATATCTTTTTCATACATCCTCCTTCATTATACATTTATCCATAATGCATGGGATACCGGGCCCATCTCAATCCGATATTGTCTTTCGACAAGCGCCACCAGATCCTGCAGCCAGAATTACATTAAAACCTTGCGCTTAATGTACAAATCTAATTATTCAATGCCTTCATAAAATATCGTCATCCAATCCTCTTCAGATGGTACTCTGCTATGCTTAATTAAAGATAATCATCAGTATAAATAAAATCAGCCAGCCAGCTGAAAGCGCGTAAAGGAAGTATTTCAATATTTTATTTTTACTGCTCAACCCCCAGGATAAAAAGGCCAGGGAAGGAATTCCCATGACAGTAAACCAGAGGAGCAACGAACCGCCCCAGAATATAAGCGTATAGGCCAGGGTGCCTTGCTGAACCGGACGATCGCCCTTGGTAAAAGCGGCAATCAAAAAGACAAGGAAAAATATTATAGCCAATGCGATGTAAGTGATGACGATAATTCTGAACCAGCGCGGATGTTTGTATTTTTCGGTATTTTCGCTCATCGTCTACTTTCCTTCCCACGTAGTTCCATATCCAGCCTACCATTTACGCTTTCGCCAGGCAAGATTTTATTTAAACTCCCCCGTTAAGGCGCTGGCGCATAACTTCGGCCATAATAATTGCGGCTGAGTGGCTCAAGGATAAGGACGGCCTTTCGTCATCGCCCGGGATATTGGGCATGGGTATCCTGAAAAAGCCGTCACACTGCTCGCGCACCACGGCTGATAAGCCCCTTTTTTCGCCGCCCAAGGCTATAATGCACGGACAGGAAAAATCCATATCATAAAACGTCCGTTTGGCCCCGGCTATCGCGCCCCATATCTTCAGTCCGGATCGGCTTAATTGTTTTAAGGTCTCGGATTCCTTTTCTATCTTGACCAAAGACAGACGTTCATAGGCGCCGCATGAGGTCCTTGAGAGCGTCAGCGGGTCAAAGTTCCAGATGTGTTTCTTGAGCAGGATGGCATCAAGGCCGAAGGCAAAGGCGGAACGGATGATGAACCCCAGATTCTGCTCGTCTTCCACGCCTTCCAGCAGGAGCATTAAAGATGCTTGCTCTTTCCTTTTGATATTGTCAATCAATTCATCAGCCGTGGTCAGGGATATAGACGAACAGATAGCAATGAGACCGCCGTGGGTCCTGCCCTTTGCCGCAGCATCGAGTTCCTCGGGTGAGACGGTTTTGACCGGGATATTCTGCTGGGTGGCCAGGGTCAGAACATCAGCGGTCTTGTCACGGTGCGCGCTCCAACTGACCATAATCAGTTCAATCTTACGCCGGTGCGCCTTCAGGGCAGCCAAAATGGACTGCCGGCCTTCAAGTTTCTCTTTCATCTTGAATAGAATAATCCGGGTTATTTTAGTGTGACGACATCCCGGGCGCAGCGGAAACCCAAATAGTTACTCCAAAATTGGCCCAGGTCTTTGGTTGCATCCGAACGTGAGCCAGGTAAGATGCCGTTTTTGCGGACCGTTAACCTGGCGCTGGTCGGTGAACTTATCCAACTGCCGCCCCTGATAGTATGCCCAATTCCGCTTTGAGGTCCTTTAGGATTGTCCGCGGCCCGTATTTGGTAATATGTGGGATCAAAGTAATCAGCGCACCATTCCGAGACATTGCCGGTGATATCCAAACATTCATAAGGACTCTTGTCAGCGTTATAAACGCCTACGGGTGCAGTCTTACCCGGGCCGTCTTCGCCGGTATTAGCTTTCTTTTCCTGATAGGCACTACCCCAGGGAAAGATTAATTGCCTATCCGAGCGCGCCAGTTTTTCCCATTCGGCCTCGGTCAGAAGTCGCTTGCGCGCCCATTTGGCATACGCCCAAGCGTCTTTCCATGAAACCTGCACCACTGGATGATTTAAAATATTTTCTATACTCTCACCTGTGCCTTTGGGGTCTTTCCACGAGGCGTTTTTAACCGGCTCCAGAACGCCATCATTATAAACCCAGCCGAAACCTTCGACCTCGGCGTCTGTAAGGTATTTAGCCTCTTCCACGAATTTGCGGAATTGTTCGTTGGTAATCTCAAGCTTATCAGCATAATAGGCAAACAGGTTAATCTTTGTAGCAGGTTTTTCTTCAGGAGCGCCGTTGTCATCGCCCCGGGTAAATTCGCCAGCCGGAATCAGGACCATTAATGATGAGTCATTGGTATTGGTGATAACGATATATGCCGACAGGTTTGAATCTCTTTGGCCGGTTGCAGGTTCGATACCGTTAAAATCCAGGAATTCCTTTTCGGTTAGCGCCTTTAACTGGTCAATCTCCGTAAAGCTGTCGGCATATTGCCGGGCGCTTTCCAGGGTGGCATACGCCTCCTTAAATAATTGCGACTGACGCTGCTGGTTGGCCTTGGCAATAGAATCTTTGTAACTCTTCTGACGGTTTGCTTCCATCTCGCGCAAGACTTCAGCCCATTTATCCTTAACTCGCCGGATGAACTGGTTAACCTCATTTGCCTTGATAAAATCATCCAGCATAGCAGCCCGTTTAGAGAGATTAAATTCCTTGGTGCTGTCCGAGATAATTTTGTCCACGGCCAGCTCTTCCTGCTTTATGCGGGCGTCTTCCACAAGTTTTTCGGCCAAAGGCAGGATTTCGCTCTTGCTGTACATGGCATTAAACCGTTTCAGAAGGCTTTTCATTTCCCTAAGGTAATCGCCTTCCAGCGAAATAAGCCAAACGCGCATCTGGAGATAGGTGGCAGCCGGTGGAATAAGTTCGTCCTCTAACTCTATAAGCCGCTCGGTTTCCTTGCGCGCCGCGGAGAAATCCTTTGACTCGATATTCTGAATAATCAGGTTAAATCTATTTTGCTCCTTGGTCTTGGCTTCTTCAATGGATTTAAGGGTCTCGGTAATCATGGCCTCAATCAGCCGGAGTTTTTCGTTCTGTTCGTCTATCTTCTTCTGAACCTCTTTTAACAGAGTAATAGCCGGAGCATAATCCTCTTTCCTGACCAGGATTTCTTCCAGAATCTTTTTGCTTTCATCGTATTGGGCCTGCTCGTAGAATTCGTTGGCTTTGTTATACAACGCCTGGAGTTCTTTCAAGAGCGGGTCTTCCGGAACCGACGTATTAATAGAACCGATCGTTGGAGGAGTAGTGACTCCGGCCATATCGGTGCCGGTTACGGTGTTAGACGCATTATGAGACGGAATTACCGGCGGTTTTTTCCATGGCTGCCAGAACCCCAAAACAGCCAAGACCGCCACCGTGGATACCAGAGCGGCCGTAGCCATAATTTTCTTTTTGCGTTTTTGGTAGATGATGGAACTGGGTGCCAACATTGTGGCGTCGATGCCAGACGCAGCCGCCCGCTCAGGGTCAATCGTGGCGTGAACCAGGGGCTTGCCTTTTTCGAAGGCATCCAGATCCTCCAGGAGCTTAGCCGGCGTGGCATAGCGTTTTTCCGGAGCCTTCTGGATACATTTCATTATGATGGCTTCCATACCTGGCGGGAAATCAGCCATATTCTGGGAAATCATCATGGCCGTGTCGTAGATATGATGGCGAATCATGCTCATGGCGCTTTCGCCTTCGAAGGGAATCTTGCCGGTAGCCATTTCATAAAGCACTATACCCAACGAATAAATATCGGAGCGGATATCAGCCGCGTTGCCCATACCCTGCTCAGGCGAAATATATTTAGGCGTGCCGATGACCGTGCCAACCATAGTGGCCTCATGGTCTCCGCCCTGAGCCAACTTGGCTAATCCAAAATCCATGACCTTGACCTGTGTATCTTTGATATTAATGGTAGCACTCATCAAGCTGGCTGATTTTTCCGCCTTCTCAGGTGAAGGCGAAATGATGGAAGAGCTGTATGAAACCATAATATTGGCCGGCTTGATGTCACGGTGAACAATCTGGGCCGGGGAATTCCAGGCGGCCTTAAAGGCCTTGGCAACCGAGACGGCCACGTGGATAATGTCATCTACTGAGAATATCCGCCCATTTTCCATACACTTGGAAAGAGGCACGCCCTGAACGAATTCCATAATGAAGTAGGGCGAGCCCTGGTATTCGCCGGCGCTGTAGACCTGAATGATATGCTCTTCGGCTAACTGGGCCAAGCATTCGGCTTCGCGCCGGAACCGGCGGACAAAGTCCGGATCGGCCGTAAGTTCCTTTTTGAGAATCTTGATGGCCACGGGCCGGTTGAGCGAAACCTGCTTGCCGATAAAAACCTCGCCCCAAGCGCCCTTGCCTAACAATTTAGCGCGGTCAAGTTCAAAATCACCCGCAATTATTTCTGATGGCATATTACAATGCTTTTATTTCTTTCACCAGTTCAGTGACTATCTTTGATTCAGTAATTTTGCGAATTCTCTTCCCTTGCTTGAAGAGGAATCCGAATCCGTCACCGCCGGCGATGCCAATGTCACATTCCTCGGCTTCGCCCGGACCATTCACCACGCATCCCATAATAGCCACCTTGATATCCTTGCCATTAAGAGATGGTGTGTGTCTCAATAATCCTTTCAACTTCTCCGCTATCCTAACAATATCCATTTCGCACCGACCGCAGGTCGGGCAGGAAATAATCTCAAGCCCGGCCTTGCGCAGTCCAAGTGATTGTAAAATCTTGTATCCGATTTTGACCTCATCGTGCGGCGCGCCGGTTACAGAAACCCTGATCGTATCGCCGATACCATCTAGAAGCAGTCCGCCGATGCCGATAGCAGATTTAATTGTAGCATCTTCTATGGTACCGCTGGCCGTCACACCCAAATGCATCGGGTAATCGCATTTACCGGCTACATAACGGTAGGCATTGACTGTCGTTACCACATCGGACGCTTTAAGCGATATCATCATATCATTGAAATGTAAAGATTGCAAATATTTTGCATATTCCAATGCTGATTCTGATATAGCTTGCCAGTTGCTTCTGGGAATGCCTTTTCCAGACGCTATTTTACTCCTGAGAGTGGATTTATACCATCCTTTTACCGAGCCGGAGTTTAAGCCCACCCGGATAGGGATATTTGCCTTTCGGGCTAACTTGACGATTCCGGCAATCGCATCTGGGTCCGTGATATTACCGGGATTGAGACGCACCGAATCCACGCCCTGTTTGATAGATTCCAAAGCTAGTTTAGGATTGAAATGAATATCTGCTTCTATGGGAATACGAATTTTCTTCTTTATCTGCGCCAGCGCCAGGGCGGACTGGTGATTTGGGATAGCCAGGCGAATAATTTCACAACCTAGTTCTTCTAACTCTTTTATCTGCCGGACCGTGGCGTTGACGTCAGCCGAATCGGTCTTGGTCATTGACTGGACCGAGATTGGCGCGCCGCCGCCTACCTTAACCCGACCGATATAAACAGCCCTGGTTTTACGGCGTTTAATACTTGCTTCCATAGGGGTAATTAAACATTTTTAATCTTTAGTTGACAAGTTTTTCCTAAAGTATATATTGTCCCTATTCCTTGAAATTATGGCGATAATATATTGACCCCATATGCCGTCCGAGATATATTATTCGAAATATTAATAAGTTAGGGAGGAAACTATATGCCGAATCCGAAAAGGAAGCATTCCAAAAGCCGCAAGGGAATGCGCCGGGCGCACCAGAGTATGAGCATACCAAGCGTCTCTCTCTGCCCGCGCTGTCATGCTGAAAAACTGCCCCACCGTATCTGCTCCAACTGCGGATATTATAAAGGCAGTGCCGCTGTGAAACTGTAGAACAACACCCCTGCCCAAGCGGGTGGCGCCAAAGCGCCACGGTGCCCTTATGGGCGCTCACCTGCCCCTCTGGATAGAGGGAATTGATAAGGGGAGAGTAGAAGACATCTTATGAAGATTGCTGTTGATGCTATGGGAGGCGACCGGGCTCCGGAAGAAATCGTTAAAGGGGCTCTGCTGGCGGCCGGTACATTCCCAGACGTTTCCATCTTGTTGATGGGAGATAAAAAGGCCATAGAGAAATGCGCCGGCGGGAATATCCCCAAAAATATAGAAGTCGTCCATACTTCACAGATAATCGGCATGGATGAGTCACCGGTTGAGGCCATCAGGCAAAAACCTGATTCCTCGCTGGTAAAATGTTTCACTTATGCCAAAGAGAAGAAAACCGATGCGGTGGTTTCGGCGGGTAATACCGGGGCGGCCGTGGCCGGGGCTACGATATTCTGCGGATTCTTGCCCGGCATCAAACGCGCCGGGATTTCCATACCCCTGCCCACTGAAAAAGGCGTGACCTACCTGATAGATGTCGGCGCCAATATCTTCTGCCACCCGATTCACCTGCTTCAGTACGGTATTATGGCTGCGGTTTATGCCAAACATATCAGGAAAGTCGAGAACCCCAGAGTGGGTCTGCTTAATATCGGCGAAGAGGATACCAAGGGCAACGAACTGGTCCAGGAAACCTGGGCGCTGATGAAAAAAGCACCGATAAATTTTACCGGCAATATCGAAGGCAATTATCTTTTTAAAGGTGATTGCGAGGTTATTGTCTGCGAGGGATTTGTCGGCAATGTGATTCTTAAAGTAGTCGAAGGCGCGGCTGAATTCCTGACCCGAAGTTTTATGGGCTCTTTGATGAAACTCAAGGACCAAATTCCGCAATTTGAGGCAATATTGCCCGGACTGGAGAAAATAAAAAAGCAGTCGGATTATTCTGAATACGGCGGGGCAATGTTAATGGGCATCGACGGTGTTTGTATTATCTCACACGGCCGTTCCAACGCCAAGGCCATTGCCAATGCCATTAAAGTGGCGGTTGAATCCGTCAATAACCAGGTCAATAAGCACATTGTGGATGAGCTCCATAAGACCAAATTGACCTGGTTTGATTTATATAAGAGTTGGAAGACGCACAGGTAAATTTCGGAATGCTGAATTGAAAGGATATGTCTATGAGAAAAACGATTCTCACCATTGCCTTAATAAGCTACAGCGTCTTGTCTGCAGGCTGTGTTGCAGCTTGGGTTGCAGGCGGAGCGATTGCCGGATACGGCGTTTACTCTTACATCAATGGCGAACTGGAGAGTAAATACCCGGTTGGGTTTGACAAGGCCTGGCAAGCATCTGTCAGCGCTATGGAACAACTGCAATTCACCAAGGAATCATCCACCCGCGACGGGCTGGCCGGCAAATTGGAAGCCAAGCGCGGAGATGGGACACCGATTACCATTAGTTTTGAACTTATCTCTGAGAATGTCACTTCTATCAGGGTAAGAGTAGGCATGTTCGGCGACCAGGAGATTTCGGAACGTATCCATGAACGTATCAAGACAAATATGGGCTTGTCGGCAAAATAATCGGCAGTCCCGATGTCCCTTACGGGATTTTATTATAGAATACCGTTAGGTAAAGCGGGACAGGTTGGAGTCAGCAAATGCAGAATAGCATCAGAAAAGAAATGACCTTGGGGGCGATATTCCTGGCCGCCATTCTATTCCTGATATTTGTCACCGTCAGCATATCGAAACTGAATCTCTTTTCCCATACCGAATACGTCAAAGTAAATTTTGAAAGCGTCAGCGGCTTAAAGAACGGCGACCCGGTCCGGGTCCTGGGAATGGAGGCCGGCACGGTCGACCGGATGAGAATCCTGCCTGATAATACAGTCAAGGTGGTGTTAAAATTATCCGAGGCGATTGAATTGCGGGAAGATTATAGGATTACAATCGAGGAATCAAGCATCCTGGGCGGTAATTTTATCGGAATCGACCCGGGCACGCCCGGTAAAAAGGTCGTCAATATGAAAACAACCCTCAAGGGTGAAGTAATATCAGCCGGACTGGATGCCTTGGGCGTTTTCATCAAGGAAAATAAGGATGAAGTGCGGGAACTCCTGAGCAAGGGCGCTAAAATCGTCAAAGACGCCTCGGAAGGCAAGGGCACCCTGGGCAAACTCCTGGTTGACGAGAGTTTGTATAACAACCTCAAGGACACATCGGAATCACTGAAAAATATGAGCAAAAAAGTTGAGTCCGGAGAGGGCAACCTGGGTAAATTCCTGAATGACGACCAGCTTTATATTGACCTGAAGGATTCGGTGGAATCCGTCAAAAAGACCCTGAAACAAATCGAGTCCAACAAGGGTTTCCTGGGTAAACTCATCTATGACGAAAAACTCGCCCAGCAGGTCTCTGACGCCGGCGATTCGGTGGTGAAACTCTTTGAACCGGTGGTTAAGACCAAGGTCTTCCTGGGCGTGGACAGCAAATATTACCCCGAATCCAAGGCGACGATTTCCGACGTCTTTCTCAGGATAGAACCGCGCGAGAGCAAGTATTTCCTGCTGGGCGGTTCTATTCTTTCGCTTGATAAAAACGGAGACGTCAGCTTTGACAAGCAGAGCCAGGATAAAGACCAAATCTTCATTAAAGCCAATGTCCAGATTGCCTACAGGTTTTTTGAAGACAGTTTTACCTTCAGGACCGGACTGATTGAAGGTAAATTCGGCGGAGCCATTGACTACGAAGAGCCGGTTTCTGACAGTTTTATCACTAAATTCGCCTTTAGTTTAGAGGCCCGGGACGGATACAACAGCGTGGCGGACGAAAAGATAGACGAGAATCTTCCGGCCGCCATGGTCCGCGCCTACGGCTCGTTGACGCTCTGGAATCATTTCAAGGTTTATGCGGGAACTTCGCGCCTGACCAGCGACACGCCTGAATTTATGACCGGTATCACCTTTGAGTATCTGGATGAGGATATCAAGAGTTTCGTAACTCTCTTAGGTATATCACGCTAAATTCCATAATGGCTACTATTAAAAATATCTTAGTTGTCCGCTTAGGCGGCATCGGCGATGTGACGGTTATCACGCCTGCCCTAAAGGCGCTCAGAAAACTATATCCCCAGAGCAAGATTTCGCTGATGACCAACCATTATTCCGCTGAAGTGGTGCGCGGCGCGCCTTACGCGGATGAGCTGATTACATTCACGGATTTATTCTCCACCCAGTCCGTATTTGAATTCCTCAAGCCGGGAAT
The DNA here is from genome assembly GCA_016235865.1 of Planctomycetota bacterium. Taxonomy (NCBI): domain Bacteria; kingdom Pseudomonadati; phylum Planctomycetota; species Planctomycetota bacterium. The sequence goes on from JACRIK010000003.1 coordinate 28,721, forward strand.
ATTATACCAGTTATATTGCCTGGTAACCCTGATGCTCGGGCGGCGCTTTGACGTATTCATTTCGCTCCACAACCTGGTCAAATGGCCCAACGTGGTAAAGCCGTTCATATTATCCATCCTCAGCCAGGCGCCGGTGCGGGCCGGATTTAACACCCATAGCCGGGGATTTTTCCTGAATGTCAAAACGCCGGACGATTCCAATAAGCACCTGATGTTCCGATGCCTGGACGTGATAAAACAACTTGCTTCCCGCGGTAAAATAACTTATACGCTTCAGCCGCCATCGCCTGAGGTCTGGCTGGATGATAAGGACCGCGAATTTGCCGCTGATTTTTCCGGCCGGAATCCGACCGGCCTGCTGGTCGGCATCCACCCGGGCGGTAATACCCGGACTTATGCGACCCAATGCTGGCCGGCCGAAAGGTTTGCCCGGGTTGCCGACGCCATTGCTGATAAATATAAAGCCCGGATTTTGCTGACCGGCAGCAAAGCCGACCGGCATATATTGGACAAAATCACGTCTCAGTTAAAAATCCCTCCGCTTCGGCTTCCGGAAGATATCAGCGTGAAACAACTGGCCGCCATTATCGGCCGCTGTAATCTTTTCATCAGTAACGATACCGGCCCGATGCACCTGGCCGTGGCAATGAAGGTCCCGACCATCGGCATATTTGGAGGAGGCGATTTCAGCATCTACGGCCGCTATCCGGCCGAGATGGGCTTCACCGCCCTGAAAAAAGACCTGCCCTGCTCGCCCTGCTATCATAAAATAAAATGCCAACCGCCGGAATGCCTTGACAAAATAACGATGGAAGAGGTCCTGCAGGCAGTGGATAAGCAGCTAAAAATAATAAACAAAAATGGCTAAGATAAAAATCGTCCATGTCATCACCCGCCTGATTAAAGGCGGAGCGCAGAAGGTCTGCCTTGATATTGTTGAAGGGCTTCCCCAAGGCCAATACGAAGTGTCCCTGCTAAGCGGCCCGGAGACCGGCCCTGAAGGCTCGCTCTGGGACAAGGCCCGGCAGGTTCCGGGCGTCACCATCAAGGCCATCCCTGAACTGGTGCGCGAGATTTCTCCGATAAAGGATTTAACCGCTTTAATAAAATTATACTTCTACTTCTGTAAAACCCGCCCTGGCATCGTGCATTGCCACACCTCCAAGGCCGGATTTATCGCTTGCATCGCCGGATGGCTGGCCCGGGTGCCGGTTATTATTTACGCGCCCTACGGACATCTATTCTCAACCACTGCCATGATACCCTCGGTTTCGCACAGTACATTACGAATGCGATTATTTTATTATCTTACCAAATTGGTCTGCTTATTATCCGTGAAAGTCATTGCCCAAAACTCCGCTGACAGGGATGAGCAGGTGAAACTCCGCCTGGCGCCGGCCGGCAAATTCGAGGTCATCCATAATTCGGTGGAGGTCAGGCCTATATCCCAAACCGGTTCCGGCAGCAAACGCTACCCGCTTTTAGCCACAGTCGGGCGCCTGAGCGCTGAAAAGGGACAGGTATATCTTCTGGAGGCGCTTAAATCGGTCCGGAAGGAATTCCCGGACACCCAGCTCCTGGTTATCGGCGATGGCATACTTCGCAAGGAATTAGAGACGTTTGTGGAAAAGGAGAACCTGAATAACAACGTCAGGTTTACCGGGCTCTGTGACGACCCGTCCCAACTCCTCAAGGATATCGATATTTTTGTCCTGCCCTCGCTCTATGAATCATTCGGCATTGTTTTGCTCGAAGCAATGGCCCAGGGCAAACCGGCTGTGGCCAGCAATGTCAACGGCATACCGGGCGTGGTGGCTCATAATCAAACCGGTATTCTGGTCCCGCCGGCCAATCCACAGGCATTATCCGAGGCGATAATAAAGTTAGCCCATGACAAGGAACTGGCCTGGAAAATGGGTCAGGCCGGATATGAACTGGTAAAAAAATTATTCCGCAAGGAACAGATGGTGGCTGATTTTGACAATCTGTATAAAAGAACTATTGAAAAAACTCTCAACATGTCATTGCGAGCGACAGCGAAGCAATCTCATAGCGCTAATGCGATTGCCACGAGCACCTCTGGCGCTCTCGCAATGACGCAAGAAAGAACTCTAACTACGGCTCCAACAGTAATACCATCCGGATTAATAATAGAACCGGCTGCCAAATCCGACCTGCCGGTTATGGCCGCAATGCATCTAGAACCGTCTGCCACTAAGGTTCGAGAAATAATCCGGAAAAACAGCGGCGCTTATAGATTTTATCTTGATAAGGTAAAAATGTTTTACGCCATGGAACCCAATGGCGTATTGGTTGTCCGGGAAAATAATCAAATTGCCGGTTTTGCCATCATCTCTAAGAAATCCGGAAAAATGAAACAAACGGCATTCAAGAAGGGCTATATTCTGCATTTCGCCGTGAAAGCATTGCTATTGCAATATGGCACGGATAAAAAAATGCTGAAGAAGCTGTTCATGGTGCCGTATGCTAATTTTACCGGACGGCGGATTTCATCACCGGTAGCGCTGGAATCGGACAATCCCGCCAAGATATGGGTATTCATCGTAATGAAAGAATCACGCAATCAGGGCTTGGGTTTGAAACTTATTGAAGCCGCCTGCGCTTATGCCGGCCGGCAGAATAATAACATCAGCGCCACGTTCTTTAAGGATAATATCCCGGCCCTGAATCTCTATAAGAAAGCCGGATTCGCCATCCGCGGCGAGTGCCTGGAAAGCACCGGTCCGTCGTATTATCTGAGCAGGCGTTTGGCAAATACACCATCAAACAATCCGACATTAAAGCGGTCAATCAAGACCGCCAACCGCGCGGTCTATAATGCCAAGTCCGTTGAGCAATACGAGCAAAACCCGAGCATCTTTGAAGCCGGCCGCCAGGAAACCGTCAAAAATATTATCGCCCGGATAGCCAAACAAACCTCCGGCGGTACACCCCCACACCAAAACAACCTGCCCGACTACGCCGTTCAGACTGATTGGTGTGGGGGCAAATTCCTGGATATCGGATGCGGCACCGGCAACCTGGTCAAAAAAGGAAGCGGTTATTTCCCAACCGCGATTGGAATGGATATGGCGGTTAATCTCCTGAAACACGTGAAAAAAGCCAACCCGGAAATAAATCTCGTCGTCGCCGATGCCGATTACCCGCCGTTTAAGAATAATACCTTTGACTGCGTCACTTTATACGCCGCCCTGCACCATTTATTCAACCCGGTAAAAACCATGGGCGGAGTATCCCCGTTGGTAAAACCGGGCGGTTATCTTTATACCGACCATGACCCGAATTATTTCTTCGGCCGGTTCTATCGTTTTTACTATCGGCTCAGATACCGCGGCCAGCCGGGATTTGACACGGAAAACGAGGAAACGGCTGAATTCCACAATACCAAGACCGGCGGAATCAACCCCGAATCGCTGAAAGCAAAATTGCTCAACAACGGTTTCCGGGATGTGCAGATTAATTATCGCCACACCAGCAACCCGTCCCTGCCGCTGTTAGCACGTCTCGGCCTGTTGATGCTCAAGGCATCCGCCCGCATCGTGCCACTGAAAAGTTTCTATACCCACTTCTATATAATTGGCAGACGTTAACCCAGATAAAACCAACGTTACCACCTGTCATAATTTAAGCATAATTATACGATCTTTTTATATAACTCATTATATTATAGAATATTGTATAAATATCACCTCGCCAAAACAAGGGGGGAGGGGGTATGGTGGGGGGTAGTACCCTTGGCGCTACGGAGGTACGTCACCGGCGCTACGGAGGTGCATTCCAGGCCCTGCATAGGTGTATTCCAGGCCTTATATAGGTATATTCCAGGTGCTACATAGGTGCATTCCAGGCACTGCATAGGTGTATTCCATACGTTATAGAGGTATATTCCAAACGTTATAGAGGTGAGTTCCAGGCGCTGTGGAGGTAAGCTCCAGGCGTTATAGAGGTAAGCTCCAGGCGCTACGGAGGTAACCTCTTGGCGCTACGGAGGTAATCTTCTGGCGCTATGGAGTAGTGGCGTCTACAAACCCTCATAGGGGGGTATAAAAAGAGGATTTATGGTGATTCCGTTCCTAAAAGCAGGTGATTTTACCCAGATTATGGGTCACATAGCACTTATGTGACTAACATAGCCCTTAAGCAAGCTTGTTCAACTCCTAAGCAAGCCTGCTCAGCCGTCCGGCAAGCCTGCTCAGTCATTCTGCAAACCTGTAAAATCATTCAGCAAACCTGAAAAATCATTCTGCAAACCTGCAAAATCATTCTGCAAACCTGCAAAATCATTCTGTAAACCTGCAAAATCATTCTGCAAACCTGTAAAATCATTCTGCAAACCTGCTCAGTCATCCAGCAAACCTGCCCAGCCCATTCCTTATGTGCTGGGTGTCCCCGGATTCTGCCCCGGACACCCTCCTTTCCTTATCACCTTATTTACTTATCTACTGTTTTCTTTCCGCCTCTGGCGGGTGTCCCCATCTCAGTTGGAGACGTCCCTATCTCGCTTGGAGAGGTCTCTAACCCAGTTGGATACGTCTCTGAACCGTGGGAGAGGTCTCCATTCCGGCTGGAGAGGTCCCCATTCCGGTCGGGGATGTCCTGGAACGGCATGACACTTTAGGTTGCTTATAACCACGTTAGAAGCGAATATAGTGGCGCGATAAAATAATAAGTGTGTCTAATCACCCAATAGTGGACGCTTCTAATCGGGGCTAACGGGGTGAAGGATTATTAGATGTGGCCTACCCAGAGTTTACCCTGAGAAACAAAGGGTAGGAGAGCGTCCCCCGAATTCCACTGAATTTAGTTGGAACCTTTAATTATAACTTGGGTAGGAATAACTATTACACTTTGCAAACCCAACTGACCGTCAGAGTTATTACCCCAAACCCAAAGTGTGTTATCGGTCTTAAGAGCTAGTGTATGTAAACCACCACAAGAAATATGTTTCCAGTTAGTTGCATTACCTACCTGAACAGGTGAGATATGATTCACTATATTATTCAGTCCTAATTGGCCATAATCATTTTTCCCCCACGCCCAAAGTGTACCATCAGTCTTAATAGCAAGGGTATAATCATCTCCACAGGCAACCATCTTCCAATTGTTTGCTTTACCTATCTGGACTGGTGAGATGTGGACCACTGTATCACCCAATCCTAATTGGCCATAATCATTTTTCCCCCACGCCCAGAGCGTACCATCGGCCCGAATGGCTAAAATATGGCCGTTCCTGCTATCAACCGTCTTCCAATCGCTTTCTGTTCCTATTTTGGTTGGTGTAGTTCTTGAAATCAGATCTCCCAATCCCAACTGACCGTTATTATTATTTCCCCAAGCCCAGAGCGTACCATCGGTTTTAATAGCAAAGGTATGCCAATCAGAACACCTGATTTTTTCCCATGTGGTCTCGGCGCTAACCTGAACCGGCGAGAATTGTCTAATTGCATTACCTATTCCCAATTCACCATTACTATTATCGCCCCAAGCCCAGATTGTGCCATCGGATTTGATGGCGACTGTATGGCCCAATCCACAGGAAACGGTTTTCCAGTAGTCATTATCAGCACCTACCTTAATTGGTGAGTTAACGTATGGCACTTTACGTTCAGAATTAGACACTGGGATAAATTTATATAAGGATTCGTTTTTAGTGATATCACCCAATCCTAATTGGCCATAGTAATTCTCTCCCCAAGCCCAGAGTAAACCAGCGCTATCAATCGCCATAGTGTAATTCTGTCCGCAGGCAACTACTTGCCAATCACCGCCGGCTATATTCAATTTAGTTAGTGCACCAACGGGTAAGAAATCGTCTTTCCTGACACCTAATTTACCGCAATAATCATCGCCCCAGGCCCAGAGTCCGGTTCCGTATTTATCCTCGGCTATGGCTATACTGTGCGATATGCCAGCACCCACCTGCAACCAAGTCATACTCGTTTTAATACTGCCGTTGGTATCAGAATTTTCAAACCACGTCTGGACAATAAGCAGGCCAATGACGGATGATAAAACAACCCCTGATAACAACCCAATAACCAACCATTTAATATTTCTATTCATTTTTATCCGTCTCTTCACTATTACTCTTTAGCATATGTCCGTATATTAATAGTTTTTTCTGTCTTATTATCAGCGTTATCAGTGGCGATAACAGTCGCGCTGGTTTGGCGTCCAATAGTGAATGTGGCAGGTAAAATATATTCCTTCGATTTCACGAGGCTTAGATTATCCCTCACAGTTATACTGCTATTTAATCCAGCAGTAAGTGAACTCCCGGGCGCCGTCTCGCCGTTCTGCCCCGTTATATATATTACAATAAAACCCCCTTTTCCAGAATCAATTTCTGGCGGCGTTTTATCTATAGACACATTTATTGTTGCCTCACCACTTGCATTACCTGCCTTATCTATTGCAGTGCAGGTGGGATCATATCTACCATCGGTACTATAATGTTTATTAAGTGGATTTGGGACAGGCAGTTTAATTCCTGAACTTGGGTCAGGATCTTCAGCAGTAAAGGTCACAGTTACGGTTTTTATTTTATTATTGTACCAAATGCCGGCGTTGGGTTGCGGATCGCGAACTACTGTAAGAGTAGGCGAGGTCTTATCTATACTTACTTTCACGACTTCATAGTTACTTTTATTGCCGGCTTTATCAATTACCTGCCATTCTTTTCTGATATCACGGCCTTCTTCTGATACAACTTCCACCTTTGTAGCTTGCCCGTCAATCCCGGAAAGATTGTCGGTTGCCTTGAATGTTATGGTTACATCTGTATTATTCCAGCCATTCTTATTAGGGGCAATTTCATGAGTAATCTTTGGCTTAATTTTATCAATATTAATCGGCTGCTCGGTTTCCTTTAATGCCATATTACCTGCCTTGTCAAAGAAAAACCAGAATGTGCTTTGCCCAGCGCCTTCATCTGAAAGCACTTCCGTGTAAGTAGGTTCTCCGTCAATGCCGGAAAGATTGTCCGTGGCGTTAAACGTTACCGTTACATCGGTATTATTCCATCCATTGGTATTCGGCCCCGGCGCGATTACATAATCAATTGCCGGCGGTGTCCAATCAATATTAACTGTAACAACTACCTCTTCAGATTCCAAACCCAAAGTATCGCGTGCTCTCCGGCTTCGTTGAATTCCAGCCCCTTCTTCTGATATTACTACGATTTCTATTTCTGGAGTAGCAAGTGGCGCGCCTCCGGGGTCGCTCGCCCTGAAAATCACTGTTACCGGACCATTATACCAGCCATTGGCATTAGGCGCAGAAGGAATAACCTCGGCGCTAATTATTGGCGGGAGGTTAACTACTTCCGGTATCACGGGAAATGTCATCCCGCATCTCTGTGGTGCAAGTTCGGGAATATTGCCAATATCCTGCGTCGTGCCGTCTAAGGTTTCTTCTGAGGCGTGGGTTATCGGATATGATACGCTGACCGGGCCCCATTCATTGCCCGCTACAGCAGCCGCGCTTATCAGGGTGCTGGTAATACCATCTGATTCGGTTCGTTCTAATGAAGCATTATATAGCCCGCTGTCATTCAGCAATTCGCCATAGGTACTGATGGCTACCGTATCGCCAACCTTGGCGCTGGCCGGCCCTGAAACCTGAACCCAGACATTGTTGCCTTCGGTGTGGACTGATTGGTAATTCTCCCTGGGCGCAACCGGTATCGCTACCTCGTTGGTCCTCTCAAAACCAGTCCACTCAAGGGCAAACCTGGTGTGGTTGGAGATTCTTACGGCCAGCTGATTGGTGTCCTGAATCCGTACCCCTATCCTGATGCCCGGCCTGGTTATAGAATGGTCCCCCAGATAGCCGCTGTAATAGAACCTGGCTGATGAAGGCAGGGTTGAATCGGTTGGATTGTAGATACTGCCGGACGGGCCGGCTAAGAATGGTTCAGGGTTATTTTGAGCATAAGCCGTTGCAAAGGATGACCCTTCACTTTTGTATACATCGTTATCCTCAGAATGAATATGATTGTAATAGTAAAGATAACCGGCCCCCCCCCGGGTTGGGTCTGCCGCGGCCTCCGTCCACCACGAGCCAATGCCGCTATGCCAGTAGTCATAACTTTCCTCAACAGAAAGAATCCGGGCCGAGGATACTTCCACCATAACCGCGCCCCACAAGTAGGCAACCGGCGAGACAACGCCCTGGATTTCTATATAGACCACATCGCCCGGATTTGCCTTGAGAACATCGACCGGCTGACCGAATTCATCCAGCGCCACCGCGGTAAAATTAGGCGCCTGGGCATAAAGTCCTGAAGCAGATACCAATAGGACTAATAAAACCAGACCAACAATTCCAAAATAACGATTTGACATAACACACTCCTTTCTGCCCCTGATATAAGGACAGATATTGGCGAGTCTGGATGATGCTTAAATCAATGATGTCTTACTCTACAGATTCGAGCCTATTTATTAACAATCAATTAACTACATTATAATTCTACATCGCGTAATGTCAAGAAAAGAGAACTGTTTTTTTCACACCAACAGACCCTATGAACTACATGCATTATAAACTCCTCGGTTAAAACTCCACCGCCAACCCAAGCATATAATTCCGTTCCGGCGAGGGATAGAGCGCAATCGTCCCGCCGGAATTGGTTGCCCCGTATTCCTCATACCGCTGGTTGAATAAATTATTCACCCCCAGCGATGCCTTGACCTTCTTATACTGGTAGATGAATTTTGCATCCACGGTATTGTAGGCGTCCAGCGGCCTTTGCTGGTTGGGCTGGTCGGAAATCAGATAACGGCTTCCCACATAATTATAGTAGAGATTGACATTGAGATTCTCCACTGCCAGAGGCGGCGTGGTAATGATTATGCCGGCTTTATTATGAGGCACGCCCGGAACCTCGTTACCCCTGAACGCCCCCTGCTGGAATTCGGCGCTGGTATAGGTGTAATTCAGGGTGATGCGCGGTAATTCCTCGCCCGGCTTGTATTCCATCTTGGCTTCGACTCCCTGGCGGCTTATCCGGTCGTAGTTCTCGTTCTGGCCAAACGGCGGGGTATAAGGATTGTAGAAAATCTCGTTATCAACATCAATGCTGAAGAGCGACAGATTGGTCATCAGGTATTCAGACGGGTTATGCTTTACGCCGATTTCCACCTGTTGGCCGCTCTGAGGCTTGAGAGCGGAGTTCAATCCGCTCCAGGATGAAAAGTATTCATCAATAGCCGGGAACCTGAAACTCTGATTGTAATTAAGATAGACCGAATTGTTGTCCTGATACAAATAGGTCAAGCCCGCGTGGAACACATCTTCATTGAGTGTCTTGCGGGCCGACAGGCCTCCGCCATTAAAGGAGTAAAACGCCTTTTCATGCCGATAGCCGGTTGAAAACCCGTATTTCTTGCTGACCTCAATCTCGCCCAGAAGATACAGGCCCAGCGAATCCTTATCAGCGCCGGTGCCGGAAAGATTGCCCTGGTCCTTGAGCCAGTCAACCCCGGTGGTTATCTTAGCGGTCTGGCCGGTGATGCCGAACTCCCTGATATAGCGCGGGGCCAGATGCATTGAGTCAATCTTGTTATCAAAAGTCCCCCAAGGCATATAAGTTGCCGAAGAGGTCTTGTTGCGCAGGGATAAATCAGTGGTGAAATCGCCGATGTCATCAAATGAGTTATTGACCTTGAGTTTATAATAGTAATCCTCGGTGGTGGCCAGGTCATTGGGCGTGGTGGTTGACCGGCGTCCCGATGTTGCAATCTGGGCCGGCGTCAGGTAGCCGGGCAGGCCGTATTCGTCGTTATGGATGCCCAAACTCATCTCGGCATTAAACTCGTTACCGAAAATCAGCCCCAAACTGATATTCTTGTCATCGGAGTTGAAATACGAATTCTGCCGATAGCCGTCGGTATTGCGATAGGACTGGTTGACAGAGAAAGTCAAATCCTGATTACCGCCGTTGGCAAAGAAGGCGAAGTTGTTGGTATTGTAACTGCCGGAAAATGTGCTCAGTTTGCTGTTAACGCCCTGGCTACCCTTTTTGGTGATGATATTGATGGTGCCGGCCGTGGCATTGTCGCCGTAGAGAATACTTCCGGCCCCGCGCACGATTTCTATCTTGCTGACGTCCTCAATCGGTATCTGGGACCAGTCCGTGCCGGCCAAATCAACCTGGGTCACCCGCCGTCCGTCTACCAGCACCAGGGTATTCAACGGCCCGCCTTCGCCAAACCCGCGCATATCCAGGGTGACGGTTTTGCCGGTGCCGGTCCAGTCATTAACCATCAAACCGTTTTCGGTCTTCAGTATCTCGGAGATACACCGGGCATTGGATTTCTTGATGTCGGCCTCGCTGATGACCGTGACATTAGCCGGGATTTTGAGGAGTTCCTTTTCCGAGCGGGTCGCCGTGACGATGATTTCGCTGGTCTTTGTTATTGGCGCGGACGGCTCATCCGCAAAAACACTGTTGGCCATCATACAACCGATGGTCACTAACCCAATACCTGTTATCTTACCTAATCTTTCCATCTTCTTCTCCTTTCGAGAATACTTCCCAAGATAGATAATAGTCCGGGCTTGTCTCAATATTACATCAAGACATTACCGTTGCGGGGCAGCGTTCCGAATCACACGGAAACTTCCTTTATCTATCCGGTCTTAGAGCCAGTTAATCCGTATGGATGTTACTGGCTCTTATCCAGCACACTCCACGAACCCTGACGGGTTCTCTGAGCAAGAACCCGGAACGGGTAACTTATGTGCGGGATTAGATAGCACCATCCCGACCCGTTAGTTCGGGACAGGCAGGCGCCATCACTGGTTATTAATATTTTAAACTCCTAAAGTATTCCCTCTCCCCTGGTGGGAGAGGGCAGGGTGAGGGGGACACCCTCCCCTTAATCCCCTCCCATCTGAGCGCCATAAGGGCGCCATGGCGCTTCGGCGCCAAAGGGAGGGGAAAAGTTTTATTATAACCTCTCATTTTATCCTATCTTTAGGCACCGGTATCACATACGGCTTGCCTGAGATAGGATTTTCTTTTACCACCACCACGGTCTTATAAACCGCCTCAATATTCTGATAAGTCAGCACCTCAGCCGGGCTGCCGGACTTATATATCTTGCCTTCTTCCATGAGTATCAGCCGGTGGCAATATTCGCCGGCCGTATTAAGGTCGTGCAGGATAACCACAATCGTCAGTCCCTTTTCCTTATTAAGCTGCTTAAGCAGGTGCAATATCTCCACCTGATGCCCGATATCCAGGTGCGAGGTCGGCTCATCCAGCAAAAGCAGTTTCGGCTCCTGTGCCAATGCCTGAGCCAGGAACACCCGCTGTAATTCGCCTCCGGAAAGTTCGGTCACCATCCGCTCCCGCAGTCCGGAACATCCTGACAATTCCATTGCCCCTTTGATTATTTCTTCATCCCGTTCCGTAATCATCTCAAACCGTCCTAAATAAGGCGTTCGGCCCAAGGCCACAAAGTCATAGACCTTAAACGGAAATGCCATCATAAGAAACTGCGGCACGACGGCTATCTCCCGGGCCAGCGCCCTGACCGACCAGGCGCTGATTTCCTTTTCCTTATATGACAAACTACCGGTGTATCCGGGAATAATCTTGGTAATGGTCCGGAAAAGCGTGGTCTTGCCAGAGCCGTTAGGGCCGATGATGCCGACAAACTCCCCCTGATTTACCGCCAAGGAGATGTTTTTTATGACCTCCTTAGTTTGATAACCACTGGCCAGATTAGATATTTTTAGCATTTATAAGCATCCCTATAAAAAACACGCCGCCCACGATACCGGTAATGACGCCGACCGGCAATTCAGCCGGCGCGATAACGGTCCGGGCCAGGGTGTCGCTGACCACCAGGAATATCGCGCCGCTCAAGGCGCTGGCTATAAAAAGGCCGCGGCTTTGGGGCCCCACTATCGACCGCATAATATGCGGTATCATCAGGCCCACAAACCCGACCATCCCTGAAACCGCCACACAACAGCCGGTAATTAGAGAAGTAATAACAAATAAAAATGCCCTGATTCGATGCGGTGAAATCCCCAAATGGCTGGCCTTCTCATCACCCAGTGTTAAAACGTCTATATCACGGCTGAAAAAGACCAGAATCAAAACACCGGCTATAAGAGGGGTGGTTATCACTTTTATAATCGGATAATCTATGGTGGCAAAACTGCCCATCAGGAAGAAGAGCACGGATTGAATCTCGGTCGGCTTGGACACGGAAAATATAAGCAGGACCAGCGACGAGCATATAAATGAAAGCACCACGCCCGAGAGAATCAAACTACTGACCGAGAAATGGTGACGGCTGGTAATGACATAAACAATAATGACCGAAACCAGCGCGCCGATGAATGCCATGATAGGCCACGAGAAACTGGCCGCGGATAAAAACGGCACTATCATGCATAGAGCCACGCCCAGAACCGCGCCGCCTGAAATCCCGAGCGTATAGGGCTCGGCCAGCGGATTGCGCAGGATGGCCTGAAGCACCGCGCCGGCCACAGCCAGGCCCAGGCCGACCAACACTGCCCCTAATATCCTGGGCAGGCGCACCTCATAGACAATCTTTGCCTCTGTTTCTTCCGTCGTGCTACAAAAACCTCTTAAGTATTTATATGAAACCCCTGTCGGCCCAATGCCTAAACAGATAACAACTACGCTGGCCAGAACAGCCAATAATAAACCGATTATCAATATCTTGTTCATTTATTTCAGGTATTCCCGCATCTGCCTGACTGCCTTGATAAAATTAATCGGCGTGGGTTGGCAGAGCAGGTCCGCATTCATCACGTAAACCTTTTTATTATTCACAGCCGAGATGTTGGCAAACCGCTCTTGTTGCCACATCTGTTTGGCTTGTTCGGTTATCTGACCCATATCGCTGATAATAATAACATCAGGATTTCTCCGGATAATCTCCTCAACGCTTAAAGTCGGCCAGGGCAGGATGGAGTCAGCCGCGATGTTACGTCCGCCGGCATTGTTTATTATGTCGTTAATAAAGGTATTCCGGCCCGCGGTCATCAGGGGAGTTACATTCAACTGGATAAATACCTTAATCGGTGAAACACTTACTGTGGTGATCGACTTTAACTCAGCTTGTATCTGATTAAGGAATCCTTCTACTTCATTGATCTTATCCAGCAGTTTGCCGTAGAGCCGGAAATTGGATTCCATGTCCGCCCAGGAATTGGTCTCGCCGAACACAAACACCCTGATATTGAGCGATCTCAATTTCTCCACTATCTGAGGCCGGTTGCCGTCCTTGCTGGCCAGGATTAAATCCGGATTTAATTCCACTATCTTTTCAATGGATGGTTCTAAAAGGTTACCGATACTGGTGGCGCTGATGCCAACACAGAAATCCGTCCGGCCGACGATTCTATCCTGGGCATTGAGTATCTTGACATTCTCGGTAACAGCCGGCGCCAGGGAAATAATCCTTTGAGTGGTTATGGGCAATATAAATGGAATCCCGGTTGCGTCAGTAATTACGTTGAGTGACAAATCCGCCTTTTGCACATGGGCATTTTTCTCATTTCCCTGCGGACAGCCGATAAGCGTTAAACATAACACAAGAAACGCCATCCCAAGAAATATTTGTTCTTGCGTTCTGGAGTTTATCCTGAGGTCCTTCGAAGGATTCTTCAGTTCTTTAGTGTCACTCATATTTTACCTCCCTAAATAAATAATATACGCCCCGAATAGTACGGCCACCTCGGTAATCTCGTTAACCGCGCCGAGGATATCGCCGGTTATTCCGCCTAAAATGCGCTTGGAAATCATCGCCATAACCATTGCCACGATAACCGGAATAATAACCGCTGCCAGCCAGATAAAATTATCTGAAATAATACAGAGCGCCAAGGTAACCAGCAGCATAACGGCGGTGGATATAATGGCGTCCGTACGGGTGAGATTATCCACAAACGGCTTGGCTGTTCCCTCAGATGCCGCCGGGGCATAGGAACTGGCAAACGCCGCAATGACCATTGACCACCGACTCAGCAGCGGTATCATAATTAATGTTATATTAGAATAATACGGCATGGCCAACGGCAAACTGGCCAGTACCGACCATTTTAGCAGCAGGATAAAAAATATGCCGATAACCCCCATTACGCCGACGTGCGGGTCGCGCATGACCTTGACAATTTCCTCCCTGCTCCGCCCGGCATAAAACCCGTCGCACATATCGCTCAGGCCGTCCAGGTGCAGACCTCCGCTTAAAGCGGTCAATGCCAAAAGCACCAGCGTGGCCGTAACCGTGGCAGAGAAGTTCAGCGGACCGAATGATAATATCTTAAGAAGAATTAGAAACAATCCGATAAGCAACCCGATTAGCGGAAAATAGCGCATGGACCGGGACAGGTCTTTGGGCTCCACCGAACCTAACTTAATCGGTATCGGGGTCAGGAATTGCAATGCCATAAGTAATGCTTTCATTTTATTCCTCCTTTATTTTCTCAGCCACACTCGCTTCGGCAAAGGTGGCCATTTCGTTAAGAATACGTACAGCCGATTCGCACAGTGACATGGCCAGGGCCGCGCCGGTGCCTTCGCCTAATCTCAGATTCAAATCCAGGAACGGTTTCAAGCCCATATGAGCCAGGGCGTATTTATGCCCGCGCTCCTGGGAACAGTGGCTGGCGATAATAAAATCCTTGGCCTGCGGCGCCAATCTGGTAGCAATCAATGCTCCGGCGCCGGAGATAAATCCGTCAATCACCACTGGAATCCGGTGCCGGGCCGCGCCTAAAATCAGGCCGGCAATCCCGCCTATCTCATAACCGCCCACCTTGGCCAAGACATCTATCGAATCAGAAGCATCCGGCTTATTCAGCGCAATGCCTTTCTTGATGCTGGCCACCTTCTTTGACCAAGTCGCTTCGTTGATGCCGGTGCCGTAGCCGGTCACATCTTCTACCTGGCAGCCGGTAAATACTGACGTAATCGCGCTACTCGGCGTGGTATTACCAATACCCATATCGCCCGTGCCGATGATGTCTATGCCTTTTGATATTTCCTCTTCCACCAACCTAATTCCGGTCTCTATGGATTTGATCGCCTCTTCACTGCTCATTGCCGGGCATTTGGTAAAATTCCTGGTCCCTTGGCTTATCTTGCAATCCTTAAATCCGTTGCCTGACAACTGTCCGTCCACGCCCATATCAACTATAACCACCCGGGCGTTGACCTGTTTGGCCAGGACATTAATCCCGGCTCCGCCCCGCAGGAAATTATAGACCATCTGAGGCGTCACCTCTTTGGGATAGGCGCTCACCCCTTCCTCGGTGACGCCATGATCAGCCGCTAAAGTAAATATAACCTTATGTTTAAGCATCGGCAATTCCTTGCCGGTGATACCGGCAATGTGTTTAGCCAATTCTTCCAGCCGTCCTAAACTGCCCTGTGGCTTGGTCAGATTATCCAACCGTTTCTGGACCTTGGCCATCACAACAGTATCAAGCCGTCCGATTCCAGATACGGTCTCATCAAGTAAATTCATACAATCCTCCTCGCTCGGAGTTTACACTGAGCGCAGCGAACGTGCTCTACGCTCCACGCTCTATGCTACTTTATCTTCAACGCTATCCCGGCCATCATCATATAAACCTCATCGGCGGCCCGGGCGGTTATCTGGTTGACAATGCCGGACAAATCCCGAAAATCCCGGCCTAATTTACCCTCCGGCACAATCCCGGCCCCGACCTCGTTAGTCACTATAATCACGGTCAATTCAGAATCATTAATAACCTTGAGCATGCTTTCAATCCGGTGAATTATCTTATCGTGATCATTCAGCTCAATAAGAAGATTAGAGGTCAACATGGTCAGGCAATCAATCAGCACCACCTCGGACAGGCCTTTCAAGTTCATCAGGACCGTATCGATATTCTTGCCTTCTTCCACGGTCTGCCATTCGGCCGGCCTGGATTTCTGGTGATGCTTGATTCGCTCCTCCATCTCAGCATCCTTGAATGTGGACGTGGCAATATAAACCGTGGTGGTCTTGTGCAGTTGCCTGGCCAATTCAACGGCATAATGGCTCTTACCGCTCCGGCATCCGCCGGTAATAAGAATCAGTTTCTTACTCATAACTTTATTATTTTATGTTCGCAGGTCTTGGGCTCTAATTTCCAGAAGTCATTCAGGCCATTACCGTTCATCTCGCCGACAATGATTCTGAAAGGACCGCTGTGCGTGACAATGGCAACCATCCGGCCGTTATGATTGCTCCGGTCTAATTTCCTCAGGAATCTGGTTACACGTTTATGGAGCATAATCGGCGTCTCGCCGTTTGTGGCGCCGTATTTGAGCGGGTCTTTATACCATTTCTTAACATCAGCCGGAAACTTTACCTTGATTTCTTCCAGCGTATGCCCCTCCCATTTGCCCAGATTGGATTCTCGGAGTAAAGAATCCTTAATCAATTTTATCCGGCGTTTACCCAAAGCAATATCAGCCGTCTGGAGCGTCCGAGTCATCGGACTGGCATAAATCACATCAATCTTGTGTTTACTAAGCGAGCGCCTGAGCCGCTGGGCCTGCCTGATGCCTTTACTGTTTAATGGCGCGTCAATCGCGCCGCCGCAATAACGTTTTTCGATGGTATAGTCGGTCTCGCCGTGGCGGATAAGAATCAGTTTCATAATATATAATCTCTCAATGTAATCCCTCCGTCCCTGCGGGACTACGGGATAAGTGCGACTAATTCGCTTACGCTCAAAGTCGCACTAAATAAAAAAATCCCGCACACAACCTACTTCCCTGAACTATCAAAGAAATAGATTACGTGCGGGATTGCACCCTGATTTACTTCATCCCGGTTATATCAGTAAATACCCTTTTCCACGAAGATATTTACAATATAGCAAATCCCGCTATTCAGCGGGATAACTCGCTGTAACATCCTAACGGATTAACAGCGAGTAAGACGGCAGGTCTTCTGGCTCACGGCTCATCCTACTCATCTCGCCTTCCCATTCCTAAGAACAGTGGCATCGTGAGATTTTCGTCCCCGTATACAGCGGCGGGACCGCACCGATTTTATGGCATTCGTTATCACCACATTCGGATTCCCTATATCCCGGACATAATCCCAGTGGGATTATGTATCGGGTCGCCTATCTTATGAACTAAACTAACTATTATCTGACCAAAGTCAATAAATAAATACTATTTTATAATCCGGCCTGCTTGATTATTTCCGGCACCAGGTGCCCCAGACCCAGCGGCATAATGTGGATGCCCTGGCAGTGAGGCTTGATGTCCCTGATAATCCGGGCCGCTATCTCCACGCCTTTGGATAATTTATCCTTGGTCTCTTTTACCTCTTTTATCATATCCTCCGGTACAAACACACCGGCCACGTTCTCGTTCATAAACCGCGCCATGCCGACCGACTTCAATATAATAATCCCGGCCAGAATCGGGGTGGTGATGCCCTGTCCCCGGACCTTATCCACGAAGGCGCGGAATTTGTCCACCTCAAATATGGATTGGGTCTGGATGAACTGCGCCCCGGCCCTAATCTTCTTTTCCATCTTCATTATCTGCAATTCCACCGGCTCCAGGCAGGGCGAGACCACGCCGCCCAGCAGAAAATTCGGACTGCCGTCCAGTTTATTGCCGGCAATGTCCTTGCCTTCCATCAGTCCCTTGGCCGCGGCAATGAGCTGGACCGAATCCAGGTCAAAGACACCCTTGCACTGGGGATGGTCGCCCAAGCTCTGATGGTCGCCGGTCAAGCACAGGATATTTTCTATGCCGAATATGGCGGCGTTAAGAAACTCGGATTGGAGCGACAGGCGATTACGGTCCCGGCAGACCACCTGCATTATCGGCTCGTATCCGCGCTCCTTGAGTTTGATACAGGTAGCCAAACTGCCCACCCGCATCACGGCTGACTGGATATCGGTCACATTAACCGCAGTCACCTTCTCGCCGAAATGCTTGGCCTCGTCCAGGCAGGCATCCATATTAATGCCCTTAGGCGGACCAACCTCCGAAGTAATAATGAATTTACCTGATTTTAATGCCTCGCTTAATTTGCTCATCTAAATACCTCCGGTATACGAAAGAACGCAAGAACTGAAGGACTAAAGAACAGATTTATTTCTTTAGTTCTTTCGTTTCTTCGTCCTTCTGTTTTTCAGTTGTTACTGTTTGGTACGCTTCGTGGATTATCGTTGCCGGGCGCTTGACCGCGCCGTAATTCTTGGGCAATTTAATCTCCTTCAACAAATCCAGCTTACCTAATTTCTCCAGGCGTTTATATATCAATACCCAACCGCAGTCACGGGTGCGTTCCACCTCACACTTGCCCTTTTCGTGGCCACCGCATGGGCCGTTCATCAAACTCTTGGAGCACATGGTCACCGGGCAGACCCCGCCGGTCTCATCCAACACGCAATCCCCGCAGCCCAGGCAACGCTCCATCCAGATTCCGGGTTGGATAGTCGCGCCCATAAAATTAGTATTAAGGCCCGGTAATAAAACCTTTTCCCCGCCCAGCACCTCGGCCGTAAACTGGACCCCCACACCGCAGGCAATGGAAAGAATCGCATCATATTGGGTTAACTTATCTTTTACTTCTTCGATATACTCGCGGTCGCACTGACGCAGAATGGTGATGGTATCTATTTGCTTCTGGACCTTATCCATATCAAAAGCCATCTGCAGTTCTGTCTGGAGCAACCCGGCTTCCTTTTCCCCACCGGCCATGCAGATAGCCACGCAAGACCCGCACCCTAAAACCAAAACTTTATTGTATGGCTTGAGCATCTCTTTAATTTCATCAATCGGTTTACGTTTAGCGACTATCATATTAAGCTCCTCTTACTCGCTGTTAGACCTATGGTCGTTACAGCGAGTTAGATCCCGACGAATGTCGGGATATACCTTTAACTTGAAACCTTTAACTTATTAAACGGCGATGGCCCCAGTTTTTTAATCCGCTCGGTCATTTCCCGGACCGTATCGGCAAATCTGGTGCCCATGGCCGCGGACATATTGAACATCTCCAGGCGTTCGGGTTCTATCCAGATTTCCTTGAGCAGTTTCTTGACGTAATTGACCCACTGCTTGGCGTGCAGATTGCCCTGCATAAAATGGCACTCGCCTTCCAAACAGCCGGCCACGAATACGCCGTCCCAGCCCTCCTGAAACGCCCTTAATAAATGCAGCGGGTCAACCTTGCCGGTGCAAAGCAGGCGAATAATTCGGACATTAGGCGGATACTGCAGGCGCATGGAGCCGGCCAGGTCAGCCGCCGAATAGGCGCAGAACTGGCAGCAAAATGCCAGTATCTTCGGCTCAAAATTGCTGCCGGGAGTTGTTTGTTCGTTACTCATATATCTCGCACTTGGCCACGATCTGGCTGTCCTTATAATGAGCCAGGTTGATGGCCTTTCTCGGACAGGCCGAGACGCAGACTCCGCAACCATGGCAGAGCGACGGCTCGATAAAGGCCACGCCGGAATCGGTTATCACACCATCCTTCATCTTAGCGTTCTTGACTATCTTGGGCACATTGAACGGGCACTCGCGCACGCAGGTCAGGCAGGCAATACATTCATCCGGATTGACTTGGGCGATAATGCCGCTGATGGTCATCTCCTTTTTGGAGAGAATAGCCGCGGCCCGGGCCGCGGTGCCTTTTCCCTGGGCAATGGATTCATTAATATGCTTGGGGAAATGGGCCAGCCCGGCCAGAAACATACCTTCATTGGCAAAATCCAGCGGCCTGAGTTTCAGGTGCGCCTCCAGGAAGAATCCTTCGGTATTAAGCGGCACCTTCAGAGCCGTACCCAACACCTGGGCATCAGGTTGCGGACGCACCGGCATTGATAAAACCACCAAATCTGTTGGAATATTTATATCTTTCTGGATTAACCCGTCGAATAACTGGACAGATAATCTTCCGTCTTTAATCTGTGTAATCTGTGGCTTCTTATCCACATCATACCTGATGAATATCACCCCGGCCTCGCGCGCCTGGCGGTAATATATTTCCCACATTCCATAGGTCATTATGTCGCGGTAAAGGATGTAGACATTGGTCTCCGGATTTTGTTTCTTGATACGCAGGGCATTCTTGATAGCCTGGGTGCAGCAGATCCGGGAACAATACGGATGCTCAGTGTCACGGGCTTCAACGCATTGAATCATAACGACTGATTTTACAGATTTCAGAGGATTAACCTGCGCAATCTGTTGCTCCAGTTGCAATTGGGTAATCACATTGGGATTCTGGCCATACAGATATGAACCCGGCTTGGCTTCCACCCCGCCGATAGCCACAATCACCACCCCATGCTGAATCTCTTCGGTCTTGTCGCCACATTGAATCAGTGATTTATAATTCCCGATAGAGCCGGTAATCTCTTTTAGCGTCGCGTTCTTATAAACCTTGAGTAACGGCTCATTTTCCACCTCGGCCAATAATTGTTTAAGATGCTCTTTAGGATTCTGGCCGTTTGCGGTCTGGGTGATATTCCAGAGATTCCCGCCCAGCCGATCGGTCTTCTCCACCAGGTAGGTCATAAATCCCTGCCGGGCCATGGACAGGGCCGAGGTAATGCCGGATAACCCGCCGCCAATCACCAGGGCGTTCGGCACCACCACGAATGTCTGTTCCTTGAGCGGCTCCAGATACCGGGCCCGACCCACAGCCATCTTGACCAAGTCCTTGGCCTTGACCGTTGCCTCGAGCGGCAAATCCATATGCACCCACGAGCACTGGTCGCGGATATTGGCCATCTCAAAAAGATATTTATTCAGACCGGCGTCGCACATCATCTCCTGGAACAGTGGCTCGTGCGTGCGCGGGGTGCAGGACGAGACAATTACCCGGTTGAGTTTATGCTCCTGAATCATCTGGATGATATGCTGCTGGGTATCGGTGGAACAGGTATAAAGGTTC
This sequence comes from Planctomycetota bacterium, assembly GCA_016235865.1. NCBI lineage: Bacteria > Pseudomonadati > Planctomycetota > Planctomycetota bacterium. The sequence continues at coordinate 49,678 of JACRIK010000003.1, forward strand.
TCCTCGGCAAACGCCACATTGGGTAACTTCTTGGCAAAGTCCACCAATGACTGGACATCCACCACCCGGGCAATATTGGTGCCGCAACGGCAGACAAATACGCCGATCCGGGCTTCCTCGCCTTTGATATCCCGTTCCGGCGGATAGTCCTTTTGCCGAACCATGGTATTGCGAGCTGATGAAAGTAATTCTCCGGCCAGTGCCGAGGCGCCGCTGGCGCCCATAACCGATTCCGGAATATCCATCGGCCCGGTAAATACTCCGGCCGCATATATGCCCGGCTTATTAGTCGCGCCGTAACTAAATTCGCCCTCATTGTTGAACCCATACGGATTCAGGGTCAAACTCAGATTCTTGCACAACTGACGTCCGGTCTCGGACGGCGTAAAGCCGACCGACAGCACCAGCATATCCACCACTTCTTCTTTTATGGTATTGGTGGCTTCATCAGAATAGGTAATCAGCAAACTCCTGGTCTCGGGAATCTCCTTAACCGATGAGATGATGCTCTTGATATACTTAATGCCTTTTTGCTTAGCGGAGGTGGTATAATACTCGTAGCCCTTGCCAAACGAGCGCAGGTCATTATAAAATATAGATACCTCAACGCCCGGTTCGTGTTCCCTGGTAATGATAGCCTGTTTGGTGGCATACATACAGCAGACGGCTGAGCAGTAATCATTGCCGATGGCGTGGTCACGCGAGCCGACGCACTGAACCCAGGCAATCTTATGCGGATGTTTCTTGTCGGATGGCCTGAGCACCTGCCCAACGCAGGGGCCGGAAGCCGAAAGCAGACGTTCATACTGGATGGAGGTAACCACATTGGGCAGCCGGCCGAATCCGTATTCGCCCTTGAGTTCGGCATTAAACATATCGCCGCCAGTGGCCAGAACTACGGCGCCGACCGCCAGTTCCCGCACCTGCGGTTTCATATTATGCTCTATAGCCTTGGGCTGGCAGGCCGTAACGCACTGCAGACATTCGCAGCACAGCGCGCAGGATAAACAACGGGCTGATTCAGCCACTGCCTTTTCCTCATCCACCAATTTCTCTACTTCTATGAATGATTTCTTGCGCTTCTCAGCCGACTCCTTGGGAATAGCCAGGCGCTGTTTTATAATCTCTTTTTCTATCCGGCCCTGGGGTAATTCCACGCCAATCTGTTTCCCGCCTCTGCCCTCTTTGATATCTTGTCCGGCCAGATAGCGTTCAATGGAAATAGCCGCTTCGTTACCGTGCGCCACCGCTTCAATTACCGATGCCGGCCCGCGCGCCACGTCGCCGCCGGCAAATACGCCTTTGATATTGGTCTCTAAGGTAATCGGATTGGCCTTGACGCTATTGGCCGGTCCTTTTTCCAATTCCTCAAACCCGGCCAGGTCAGTCCGCTGCCCGGTAGCAATAATAATTGTATCCGCTTCTATGGTCGGGCCCGGATTGCAGGTAAATTTCGGGGCAAACTTCTTGAAGCCAGACGAGAAATCATAGACCGATTCGCAAATGGTCGTGGCCAGTCCGGCAACCTTACCGTCTCTAACCACCACCTTGGCCGGACCTAATAGGCAATTGAATTTAATGCCCTCTTCCTCGGCTTCTTCTATTTCCCATTCGTGGGCCGGCATCCGGTCCTTATGTTCCAGGTCCCGGGTCTCGAGACAGACGATGCTAACCTCCTTGGCGCCCAGGCGCAGGGCGGTCTTGGCGCAGTCCATAGACACATTACCGCCGCCGATGACCAGCACCCGCTGGCCGCTAAACCGTGTTGCCAGCGGCTCCTTCTTCGCCTCGCGTAGGAACGGCACGCCGTAAATCACGCCCTTGGTCTCGCTGTTCTCCAGCGGAATCTTGGACGGCTCCTGATAACCCACCGCCATAAACACCACGCTATATTGTTCACGAATCTTAGCCAGCGAAATGTCTCGGCCGATTCTGGTATTAGTTTTTAGTTCTATGCCGGTGGCCAGGATGCGGCTTATTTCGTACTCCGCAATCTCCTTAGGCACGCGGTAATCCGGGATGCAGGAGGTGAGCATTCCGCCCGGCTTGTCCGACGCCTCGAATATGGTCACGGCAAAACCCTTTTCCCTGAGTCGCTGGGCGCAGGTCAATCCGGCCGGCCCGGCTCCGATAACGGCTATCTTTTCCGTCTTGGTAACGGGCATTGGCTCAACCGGCTTCTCGCCCTTGGCCCGGACCGTATCGGCAATGAACCGCTTGAGGTATCTGATGGAAACTGATTCATCCACATCCTGACGGTTGCATTCGGTCTCGCAGGGATGATGACAGAGCCGGCCGCAGATAGCCGCAAAAGGCAGGACGCGCCGGATGACCTCAAGCGCCTCGGGATATTTCTTCTGGGACAGCAACGATACATATGCGTGGGCATTGACTCCGGCCGGGCAGCCGATTCGGCACGGGCTGGTGCCGTCCTTGCTGATGACATACTTATTCGGGATGGCCTGAGGATAGTGCTTGTGGATAGCGGTCATCTGGCCCAGTTCCTCGTCAAAGGGATTAGGCAAGCGGACCGGGCAGACCGCGGCGCAGTCGCCGCAGGCATTGCATTTATCTAAATATACATAGCGGGGCTGCTGCAGAATCTGGGCCGTGAAATTACCGGGCTGACCTGATACGGCTTGAACCTGTGAATAGGTCAAAATCTCGATATTGGGATGCTTTTCCACCTCAACCAGGCGCGGTGAGATGGTGCACATGGCGCAGTCATTGGTCGGAAAGGTCTTGTCTAATTGAGCCATCCGGCCGCCGATAGCCGGCGACTCTTCGGCCAGATAGACCTTAAACCCGGCGTTGGCCAGGTCAAGGGCGGACTGCATTCCGGCAATACCGCCGCCGACCACTAATACGGCGCCTATTTTCTTATCTGAATTACTGGCGTGGCTCATATCCCTCTCGTCTTCGCTTAATCAACAGCTTATTATACTATCAAACATCTCTGGCCGGGTCAATAAAAACCGCTCTAATTGCGAAACCAAAGTTGACAATGCAACAAAATGATGTATTATAATCCGCATGGCAGTAAAAACCGAACTCAACCTACGCGGCAGGCACAAGATTGCATTGGTCGGTAATCCCAACGTGGGCAAGAGCGTCATCTTTGGGTTACTGACCGGACAGTATGTCACGGTTTCCAACTATCCGGGCACAACCGTGGAGGTCACCCGCGGCCAGTTCCTCTATGATAAAAGAGAAACCGTCATCATTGACACACCCGGTATCAACGGCCTGATTCCCAACTCAGAAGATGAGAAGGTAACCAGGGATATCCTTGTCAACGAGGATATAAATTACATCGTGCAGGTGGCGGACGCCAAGAATCTCTCCAGGGCATTATTCCTGAGCATCCAACTGGCTGAAACCGGAATCCCGCACAGCCTGGTTCTCAACATGAGCGATGAGGCGAAGAGTTTGGGCATTAAAATAAATATTGCCAAACTTAGCCAGATATTGGGTGTGCCGGTCATACCAACCATAGCAGTCCAACGCGAAGGTATCGGCGCCCTGATAAAAACAATCAAAGATACCCTGCAAGCTAATCCGTTCGTTCAGCCGGGAATAAATCTGGTATCTTATGAGCCGAAGGTTGAAGATGCCATTAAGGAATTAAGCTTGTTATTACAAAGCGCTCCTCCACGGCAGTATTCACCAAAGACCACCCTGAGATTTCAGGCCCTGATGTTACTGACCGATGATTTAGCGCAGTCAGAAGGATGCGAAATCAACACGATACATTCGGTCCGCGAGAAGGCAAAACAATCATTCTCCCAGCCGCTGAGTAATATTATCAACCAAAAGCGGTTAAACAAGGCGCAGGAGATTGTGGCTAAAGTCCAGATATATGAAGGCGGAAGAAGAACCTCGTTGAGCGACTTTCTGGGCCGGATTACCATGCATCCGTTCTGGGGCATACCCATACTCCTGGTAATTCTTTTCCTGCTCTATGAATTTGTCGGCGTCTTAGGCGCCACCACCCTAGTCGGCTTCCTGGAAAATACGGTGTTTGGCCAATACATCAATCCCTTTGCCACCCAACTCTCCGAAAGATTTATTCCAATCGTATGGCTCAGGGATTTCTTCACCGGACAATACGGACTGATTAGCATGGCCCTGGCTTACGGGTTTGCCATTATCCTACCCATCGTGGCCACCTTCTTCCTGGCCTTCGGGATTATGGAGGATTCCGGCTACCTGCCCCGCCTGGCTGTGATAGTCAACCGCCTCTTCCGGCTGGTCGGGTTGAACGGCAAGGCCGTCCTGCCGCTGGTGCTCGGACTGGGATGCGATACCATGGCCACCATGGTCACCAGAATCCTGCCCACCAATAAAGAACGGATTCTCACCACACTGCTGCTGGCCCTGGGTGTACCCTGCTCGGCCCAATTGGGCGTGATTATGGGATTGTTATCAGGCGTTTCTTTATCTGCCGTATTATGGTGGCTGGGATGCCTGCTCGTTATAATGTTCATCGTGGCCTATTTTGCCAATAAGGTAATCAGCGGGGTCTGCTCTGACTTTATGATGGAAATACCGCCGATGAGGATGCCGGAAATCGGGAATATCCTGTCCAAGACCTTTGCCAGGGTAAAATGGTATCTCAAGGAGGTCATTCCGATATTTATCCTGGGCACCGCGGTCCTGTTTGGGCTGGACCAGACCGGCGCGCTGGCGTATATCGAAAAACTATTTACGCCGGTGGTGACCGGGTTGATGGGTCTGCCCAAGGACGTCACGGCCGCGTTCCTCATCGGATTCTTCCGGCGTGATTACGGCGCGGCCGGGTTGTATGACCTGGCACAAAAGGGACTGCTCAATCCGCAACAGATAGTGGTTTCGCTCATTACCATAACCCTATTCGTGCCCTGCTTTGCCCAGTTCCTGATGATGGTCAAGGAACGGGGCTGGAAAGTGGCGCTGCTTATCATCGCATTCATATTCCCGCTGGCCATACTGGTGGGGAGTGCGGTGAACCTGATACTTAATTTAATCGGTGGATTATAATATGAAACCACAGATGCACACGGATAAACACAGATATTAAACCGTGTTCATCTTAGTGAAAGGAGATATCGATGGAAAAGAAACTATTCCACAAAGAAATAACCGGACTGATACTCCGTTCCGGCTTTGAGGTTCATAATATATTGGGTTGTGGATTTCTGGAAAAAGTATATGAAAATGCAATGGCTTATGAACTAAAGCATCTGGGGTTGAAAGTAGAAAACCAGAAAGAAATAAAAGTTTCCTATAAAGGCGCAGAAGTCGGTGTTTATGTGGCGGATTTAATAGTAGGAGAAAAAATAATCGTAGAACTTAAGGCGGTTGAAGAGATCACTAAAATACACCAAGCACAATTATTAAACTACCTAAAAGCATCAGGTTACAAGGTTGGTCTCATATTAAACTTTGCCAAGACAAAGCTGGAATATAAAAGATTAGTGATGTAAGATAGACACAGATAATATAAATCCGTGTCTATCTGTGTGTATCCGTGGTTATAATTTTGGAGGTGTCTTATGAAGAAGCGTAAAGAAGAAATCCTGGAACTGGCCTGGGTGGGCAAGGAAAAAGGCAGTTTCACCAGGGAAGACGTGGAAAAAAGCGCTGATGATAGAATCTCTCCCGGGCTTTTGGATGAGTTGATAAAAGAAGGATATCTGAAGGAATCCGGTAGGCAGGTGTCCATGACCGCGGAGGGCGAGAACGATGCGCGCCGGTTGATTCGGGCCCATCGCCTGAGCGAGCGGCTGTTCACCGATGTCCTGGACATCAAACCGCAGAATATGGAAAAACACGCCTGCACCTTCGAGCACTTCCTCAATGACGAGGTGGTTGACTCCATCTGCACCATGCTGGGGCATCCGACCGAATGCCCGCACGGGCACCAGATTCCGCCCGGCGAGTGCTGCAAAAATAAACTCAAAGAATTATCGTCTATCGTGGTGCCGCTGACCGAACTCAAAATCGGCTCCGATGCCCGGATTGCCTATGTGGTAACCAAACAGCACCAGCGGCTGGACCAGCTCACCGCCTTTGGCATTGTCCCGGGCGCCACACTCCATCTGCACCAGATAACACCTTCGTATGTGGTCCGGGTGGGCGAGACCGACATTGCGCTGGATACGGATATTGTCAGGACGATTTATGTGCGATTAAAGAAATCCGGTTCCTAAATCAGGCGTCTTAATATGGAAAAGAAACCTGTTAAAACCCTCTACCTGCCCGACCGGCGGAAATGGCGCCGGTGGCTGGAGAATAACCATCAACGCGTAAAGGAAATCTGGCTGGTCTATTACAAAAAACACACCGGCAAGCCGTCTATCCCTTACAACGATGCGGTGGAAGAGGCGCTGTGCTTCGGCTGGATTGACAGCACGGTCCGTAAGCTCGACGAGGAGCGCTACATCCAGCGTTATACGCCCCGCAAGCCGAACAGCATCTGGTCCAAACTCAACAAACAGCGGGTCAGCCGGATGATAAAGCAAGGATTGATGACCCAGACCGGCTTAATCAGGGTGAGAGACGCCAAAAAGAGCGGCGCCTGGAACCGGCTTGATGTTATAGAGGATGTTAACAGAATCCCACCCGGCCTGGCAGGCGCCATAGCCGCCAATCCCAGGGCCAGAAAGAACTTCGCCCTGATGCCGCCTTCAACCAAAAAGATGTTCTTCTGGTGGATTCATGGAGCCAAGACCGAATTGACCAGATTAAAACGCATCCAACGCACGGTCCAACTGACCAGCCGCTATAAAAAAGGCCAACGGCTCATTCCGTATATGTAATACCCGGCAAGTATTATTGTCTCTCCGCTTCAGGCACCCGGCCGACCGGCGTATTTATGGCAAAACTGAAATTCTTGGCCGGGTTGCCGGGCTTTTCCGGCATCCGGCTCCAGATGGAATTTATCCCCGGCGTTCCGTATGTTGCCGGCGTATCCTTTTCCACCGTGGTATGGTAGGTTGGCTTACCGCCGATTTCTATGAACATCCCGATGTTGTTACACCCATAGCGCCAGGAATCCGGAGACATACCCTGGTTGGAAAATCCGAACGAGCTGTTGGTGTAATATTCGTAGGTGTTGTTGCCGCCGATGCTCATAAATACGCCGATGGAATTATTGATGGCCGAGCCGAGCAGGACCCCGCCGCCCGCGCCTTTGACCCCGGTATTGGTCAGGGTCTGCTTGTTGTCCGCATCCTTCCATTCCCAGGCCGAGAACTTATTATCACCGCCCCGGTCCAGGAAAAATGCCACGGCAAAATCATGCGCCCCGCCCTGCGAGATGGCGTGCCAGACGTGATAGCTATCGCTGCCCGCATCATCAATGAACATGGACAGCCCCATATGCGGCGTCGAGCCCTGGACCCAGAACGAGCCCTCATATTTATCGTTACCGGATTTATCATAGAGGATGCCGGTGCCGTACCAGTAAGACGTGGCCTGCCCGTAGACCCCGCATTCGTAGGTATCATCGCCGCTGAAATCCTGCAGAATGCCGGTGCCGCCGGCCATGGAATGCCCGCCGAAGATGTCGCCCCGCTGGCCCCAACCCGCGCCCTGGCAGAAATTATAATTGCGCAGGTTATCGTGCCCGCGCACTCCCGGATGCACCAAATCATACGGTTCAGCTACATATTTATCATTGCCGCCGGTGTCAATCAAGGCGCCGTAACCGCCCACAAACCCAAATCCCTGGCTGGTGTAATAGGCGTAATAGGAATCATTGCCGCCCAGCTTGACCAGATTGGCCACGCCGAACGATGCCGAACCCTGGGCTGAGGTGTGCGCCTTGAATGAATCATCGCCGCCCCGGGCCCAGAGCAGGCCCACGCCAAAATAACACATGCCCTGGGCATTGTTCACCGCCGTAAAGGTGTCATCACCGCTGTTATCCAGCAGGAATCCGTAACCGAGAATCCCGGCGCCCTGGGCGCAGGGCGTGGACTTGTCCGCTGTATAGGTATCATTGCCGCTCCAATCTATGATGGTGGAAATCGGATGCTCCAGTTTATATGAAGCCGCGGCCGGGCCTGTGTAGGTGTCGTTGCCATAGAGGTCGATAATGGCCAGATAGTTCTCGCATTGGTAAACATTTTCCTCGTCCTTGCTGTTAAAGGCAATCTTGCCCAGCGGCGTATCTATCTCAAAGGCCAGGTTTGAGATGTTGACCGCGACCATAGTCGGCGTTGCCACGCCTTCGGTGGTGACTGCCCTGGCCGGCTTATCCAGGAACGCCTCGAATTCACAGATGGCCTTGAGATTCAACCCGGCGCCGGTATAGAGGTCATCATAATCCAGGGCCTGGCCTAAATCCCAGTTGACCACATCCATATCATTAAATTCCTCATCTATATCCTCCTTCGCGGCAAAACCAAGAACCGCGCAATCAAAAGCGTGCTGGAGCCGTTCCTTAGGATAATTCCGCACCGCCCGGTCGCGATAGTATTTGGCATCTTTGGCGCCCAGGATTAGTTTGGCAATATAGGCCTGCAATTCAGGCGGCACATCCTTCAATGCCTTCTCCATAGCCATCCGGTTTTCTTCTGTGATAATGGCATCGCACTTCTTGGCCAGTTCTATCAGGGCGTTCAGCACCGGCATTTCCTTTTTAGGTTCCAGCTCCGGCACGTATTCATATCTGTATGCCGCCCGATGCCCGGTCCGGATTTGGGAAATCCCGCACTGCTCGAACACGCCCTTGGCCGTATCAGATATGTTTTTTTCCTGGGCCTTAATCAGGTCAAAACAGAACTTGGGGAACTCGTAGGGATTCTTCCAATAGCGCACGAAATGGGGCTGGACCATGACCTGCTGGCTGGCCAGGGTATCCAGGGTCTGGGGGTCAAGCCGGGCTGTTTCCCGGGTCAGGCCCTTGGTATTGAGCAGATAGGCAACGATATCCGTATCGCTGACAATGCCCTCTGGCTTGACAACTGTTTCGGGCTTGGGCTGGATTGGTGCCGGTACGGGTTCCTTTATCTGGGCCAGACCGACTGCGCTAACTATCAGAATGATGCCGATACCGAGCAGGGAAATAAATCTATTCTGTAACATATACAAATCTCCTATAAAGTAATAAGGTTTGCTCTAATCTATAAAACAGAATCATTAATGGCAAGGAAAATGAACCAAGCGTACGCAGATAAACGCAGCCCTTTGCGCAGCAATGGTCGGCAGTATTCAGCCAGTGGCTGAAACGCACCGGGTACTTTGACGGATTATCATGATTTAATCTGTGTAATCTGTGGCTTCTCTTGACATCCCAGACCTAAACTGCTATAATACCTCTATGATTAAAAAGGTGGTGAAGAAGAACCTCGCTTACTGGCTCAGCAAATCACCGTCCGAACGCATCTCGGCGATGGAATTATTAAGGAAGCAAAAATATGGTGATTCCGGCCCAATCCAGAAAACTGTCCGAGTTACTACGAGTCACAAGAATCTGTACCCACCCAGAAAAGGGCATAATATGTAAACGCGCCGTAGGCCGGAAGAAAGACCTGGCTGATATCGAAGCCCTGGGCGAATAACTAAGGAAAATAGAACCACACATTCTGGCGCCAAGGCGCCATCAGTGCAAGCAGATTACTCAGATTCCGCAGATTAATCGGTGTAATCTGTTGTGGCAATGCTTGACATCTCAGACTGAATTTGATAGATAGTCACAATATGGGCAGCATTCTTCTCAAACATTATATTATTACTTGCCTCGCCTTATTATTATTCGCATTTCAAAATGGCTGCGATGTTCGTGTCAATAATCCTGAGTTGGTGACAAACATTGGCGCTTCCTTTGAAACACAAGGCAAATACGAGAAAGCTCTAAGGCACTATAATATGGCCATCCAATCTAACCCGAATTATTCTCTTGCCTGGGTTAATAAAGGAGGCGTGCTTTTAAAGTTAAACCGTCCTAAAGAATCACTTGAAGCCACCAATAAAGCCCTTGAACTTAATCCGAATAATTCCAAGGTTTGGGTTAATAAAGGAAATGCCTTTTGCATGTTAAATAACAGTGACGAAGCGCTTAAGGCATTTGATAAAGCCATTGAAATTGACCCTAAAAATGCTGATGCATGGTATAATAAAGGAGATACCTTGGGGCAATCAAGTCGTTTTGAAGAAGCGCTCGAGGCCTTTAATACAGCCCTTAAAATCAACCCTAACGATTTCGGGGCATGGATAGGCAAGGGCACTTCTTTAGGAATGTTAGAGCGTTATGAAGAAGCTCTCAATGCTTTTGACAGAGCAATTAAAATCAACCCCAAATTCGCTATGGCTTGGTCCAACAGAGGGTCTGCTTTGTTAAAACTAAACCGTTTTAACGAAGCGATTACGTCATTCAACAAAGCTATTCAATTAAACCCGTCGCTTGAAAAACCATTAAGACCCAGAATCAACGAGGCAAAAGAAAAGGCGAAAGAAAGAAAATAGAACCACAGATTACTCTGATTTCGCTATCGCGGTCACTACGGTGTTCACCGGATTAATCTGCGAAATCTGTGTAATCTGTGGTTAATTAAGGAGGTCATTATGCGCATATTTACACGCGGAGATTTGGACGGTTTTGCCTGTTCGGTCCTGGTCACCACCATGGAAAGCGTCAAGGAGATAATGTTTGTCCATCCCAAGGACGCCCAGGACGGCCGGTTCGAGGCGACCAGCGAGGATATCCTGGTCAACCTGCCCTATGTCAAGGGCTGCGGCCTGTGGTTCGACCATCACATCTCCGAAGAAAAGAAACTCAAGGATATGAAGGGCTTTAAAGGCGCCTATGCCGTGGCCCCCAGCGCGGCCCGGGTGGTTTACAACTATTATCGCTCGCCTAAACTCGACGCCTACAAAGAAATGCTCCACGACATCGACCGGTTTGACAGCGGACAGTTGACTACCGAAGACGTGGTTAACCCCAAGGGCTGGATTCTGCTGGGTTATACCCTGGACCCGCGCTCAGGCCTGGGCCCGGAATTCCAGAAATACTTCCGCTGGCTGGTGGAATATGTCAAGGAGGTGCCGCTCGATAAGGTGCTGGAGCACCGCGAGGTCAAGAAACGGATTGACAAACTCCGGGCTGAACAGGCCGAGTTCACCCAGATATTAAAGGAACACGCCAAGCAGGACGGCAATGTGGTCCTGACCGACCTGCGCCATCTGAACAATGTCCCGACCGGCAACCGGTTCCTGGTCTACACCATGTTCCCTGAGGCCAATGCCGAGGTGCGGATATTCTGGGGCAAGGCCAAGCAGAACGTGGTCATTGCCTGCGGGCACAGCATCTTCAACCGGACCTGTAAGGCCAATGTCGGCCGGATGCTGGCCGAATACGGGGGCGGCGGCCATACCGGCGCCGGCACCTGCCAGGTGCCTGTGGAAAAGTCCGAGCAGGTCATAAAGGAAATCATACAAAGATTAAAAGAAAATAAATAACTGTGCAGTGAAAACAAGGTAAAATAACCATCTATAACTGATTCAAAGCCGATTTAGTCCCCACATCCGTGCAGATTGACACCCTTAATCCACAGGACTAACATTCGTATCCCTGCGGACTGACACCCGTATCCCTGTGGACTAACACCCTTAGCCCTGCGGAGTCAGATTCGTATCCCTGTGGACTAACACCCTTAACCCTGCGGAGTCAGATTCGTATCCCTGTGGATTAACACCCTTAGTCCTGCGGAGTCAGGTTCGTATCCCTGTGGATTAACACCCGTATCCCTGCGGACTAATACCCGTATGCCTGTGAATTAATACCCTTATGCCTGTGGAATAAGGGTCATATTCTACACCCTTTACAGATAGGGGGTAGGGGATATACGGTTAGGGGGGTAGTGGGGAGGGGGTGGGGAGTGGGGGTACTTTCGGAAAAATACGGATGTTTTGGGCAAAACTGGCTAAAAATCGAGGGAAATGGCCGTTTTCAGCCGGTATAACCTTAAGGTTACGAGTTATAATCTTAAGATTACAGGTTATAATCTTGAGATTACGAGTTATAATCTTGAGATTATGGGTTATAATCTTAAGATTACAGGTTATAATCTTGAGATTACGAGTTATAATCTTGAGATTATGGGTTATAATCTTGAGATTACAAGTTATAATCTTGAGATTACAGGTTATAATCTTGCGGAGCCGCAGCGGAGTCCCGATGACCATCGGGGAGGTTACGGCTTATAACCTTGAGGTTATGGGTTATATTCTTATGGCTACGACCCACCGTCATACGACGGGGTAAACTCCGGGAGTCCCTCACGGGATTCGTTGCTACTTTCCCGTTAGGGACGCCTACCTACCAGCCCCGTTACGCCCGTCTGACCGTGCCATTCGGGCAGGTCGGGACGGAGTAGGCAGGGACTACCTTGCCGATGGAGGGCCACAAGATGGTATTGCCAGCCCAATGTTATTCTGACAGATAAAGAATATTGCGGAATGATGCCTTGCATTTTTCAGCGCTTAAGGCCGGCAATCCTTTGAATCGGGTCTGCTTTCCTTCGGGGATGTTAGCCTCAAATTGTAATTCGCCGTTTAAATAACATGAAACCTTTTCTCCTTTTATCATAAACCTCAAGTTATTCCAATCACCGGCTTTGAATGTATCGGGCAACGCCCGGTCGGCCAGCCGGCTTAGGTTTGGAACCGCTTCACCCCTGGATGAATACCTAAACAGACAGATGCTGTTTTCCCGGATAGCATACCAATAAAACGTATGGTCGTAATCAATCACAGCAAAGGCAATACCGAAAAACTGGTCGCCCGGCGTTTCTTCCAGCCGGACATCCAGGGAAATCACATAATTCCCCTCCAGCACTCGGGTGTGCTGAAGCTGGATCATTCCCGGCTCCAAATTACCGCCGGTGATGGCGCCATTTTCTACTTTCCACCAGGCCTTCTTGGAGATATCCCATCCGTCCAGGTTATCGCCGTTAAATAAGGGATCCATAAGGTTTTTTTCCTCGTTCATAAGGTTCATCCGGAACAGGTTTAACTGTTCGGTGATTTCTTTTCGGTCTGGTTCCATAGCGGATAGGCGTTCCATAAGACCAAGCAGGTATTCATTGGCGCTCTGCGGGTATTTGCCGGCCAGGTCCAGGAATTTGGTCATGTATTTAGCGTTCATCTCGTCGAATTCGGAACTGATTTTGCCGTATTCATTCAGATAAGTTATGATTTTAGCTGAAAGTTTGGCTTGGGCATCGCTGCGTTTTTCCATTTTTTCCAGCAGTTCGCTGGCCTTGGTAAAATCCTTGGCGGCCTCGGCCATTTCTTTCATCTGCCAGAAGAATACACCCCGCTCAAAATAAGCGTCCGGGAAGTCAGGCGCCTCGTCGATGGCTTTCTGGAATAATCCCAGCGCGGCCGGATAGTTCTTTTTCTGGACCTGTTCTTTGGCTTTTTTGAAATAAATCTGGGCCGATTCCTCGTCCGGGAAGACGTTCAGAATAAAAAATAACCCGATGGCCAGCGGGCTGAGCCAGCGCAAAAACATTCTATCTGGTATCTGTCTCATAATCCAGTTCACTTCAGGAGCTTGATATCCTTAAACCGCACCTGGCAAAGCTGGGCCCAAATGGCCAGGACGCCGCCGCAGACCTCGGTCCGATATTCAATCACCAGGTTATTATTGATATATATGCGGTATAAATCACCTTGCGAGATTTCCACCTTCAACTGGTTCCACTCGCCTTTCTTGTAATTATCAGGCAGGGGTTTGGTGCTGAATTCCTTGCGCTCCTTATTAACGACACCAACTAATTTAACCACTTTTTCGTCCACCACGGATATACCCCGGGTATTCATGCCGGTCCGATCACCCAGCATAATACCGGCCGAATACGGCCCGGGCCGGCTTTCCAGGGTTTCGTCAACTCGGAAGTCCAAAGCGACGGTAAAATCACCTTCCAACCATAAATCTTTCCGGCGATTGCCGGAGCCTTTATTAAGCAGTTTGGCCACCAAAATATTGCCGTCTTCTATGTCCCAGTCATTCGGGTTTTCGGGCAGCCAGTCCGCGGCCAGCTCACCCATCGGCAGCGGCTTCCAGCGCGGCAGGAAGACGCCCTGAACTATCTCGTCGTACATCTTTTTCGCCTCGGAGTTTTTGGGGTCCAGCTTAAGGATCCGTTTGAGCGCCTGTTCGGAGAAAAAATTATCCTTGGCCCGGTTTTTCCTGGTGAAACCCAGTAACTGTTTGATATATTCCTGCTCAATCGCCCGGCCCTCGGTTTCTATTAACTTGCTGCTGGGGTCTTCCGCTTTCAGTTTATTCAGGATTTCCTCGGCTTTCTTCTTGAGCTGAATCAGGACCAAGCTCGGCTTGGCCAGCCCGTCGATAAGTGAAATACATTTTTTGAATGCCTGGCGGCACCGGGGCTTTTCATCCATTTTTAAGTGCGCTTCCCCGATTTTGAAGTGGACCTCCGGCATTTCCGGGCTTTCCTTGAGGGCTTTCTGGTAGAACTCCAGGGCGCGTGGAAACTCGCCTTTTTTCAGCGACTCATCGCCCTTGGCTATAAATTCCCGGGCAATCGCATCGTCCGGGAATAAGGAACTGACGGCTAAAAAACAGACAAGAATTATAGTAATGGAAATGATGCAGTATTTTGCATATGCCATATATTATGTATATGATAGATAAATCATCCAAAGTCAAGAAATTATGACCAACCGGTATAAACTCAGATCAGCCCCTGTAATGACATGACACTTATTTCTTTACCCCAGGTTATTCCTACACGGACTAATGAGGAATAAAAAACTTCCGTTCCAGGCCCTTAGACCATTCGGTCCAATTAGAATTCTTGGGCGCGTTCTGAATCAGCAACTGGTATTCGCCCAGCCGGGCATCGAGGTTGTCCAGATAGTGCAGGACAATCGCCTCCTGAGTCATGGGCAGGACCGGCGCGCCGTATTCCCGCTCCCCGTGATGGCTGGCTATGAGATGTTCTAATAATGTCGTGTATTCAGTCGGGAAGCCCTTGATTTTGTTAACCTTCTCATTGAGCATCAGGATACCAAAAACCGTGTGGCCGACCAGACGGCCTTCGTCCGTGATTTGCGGCGTGACCTTGGTCTCATACTCCCGGATTTTGCCGATGTCGTGCAGGAATATGCCGACGAGAAGCAGGTCCAGATTGAGCGTCTGGTATTGCTGGCCCACGCTAAGCGCCAGATTGGCCATATTTAGGGTATGCTCCATCAGGCCGCCGGTATATGGCTGGTGTTTTTCCACCGCGGCCGGCGATTTCTTGAACCGCTCTATAAAATCCTCGTCCTTGACAAATGCCTCTAGGAGTTTGACCAGATGCGGGTCTTTGACGCGGGCCAGGACATTGGTCAGCCGGTTATAGAGCGCCTCGATGTCCAGCGCCGTGTGCACGGCAAAGAAGTCCGGATTGATGTCCTTATCCGAGGCCGGGGCAATGGATGAGGTCTTGAGCTGGAGCTCGCCCTGGTATAAATCCACCTGGCCCTTGATGCGGACGAAGGAATATTCGGAGATAGAATCCAACTGGGCGATGTTGTCCCAGATGTTAGTCGCCACCTTGCCGGTCTTGTCGCGCAGTTCCAGCCGGAAATAGATGGAGCCGGTCTTGGTCTTGCGCTGCTGCTTGGTGACCAACTGGAACACCTGGTCTATGGGTTCATAAGCGGCCAGGTCCTTGACGAATTTGTGTCCGATTGAAGTAGCCATGAACTAATATTAAGAACCACGGACATAAAAGTCAAGAATAATTAAACTCGTATTCACCACAAAGAGCACAAAGGACACAAAGAAATGCAACCACAGATTACACAGATTACCGCAAGTTAAAGCTGGCGAGTTACCGGGTAAGTGGATAACTTTTTAGCCACCCTAAACCCTATTTCAGCCCATAAAATTGGAGGTATAAACATTGGCAGAAGACAAAGAAAGCTAATAATTTCCGAATTTACACCCCACCATTCTAACGCATCAATATAAGGCCCCATAGGAAAAAATAACAACCCTAAAGCAGAAATAATACCTCCGGTAAAAAATATCGTATAAAGCACTTTTTTCGAAGCCATTAATTCAACTCTGTACCCTCTTAAATAAAACCAACCTGTAAAAAAGGATCCGAGTATGCATCCTAAAACTGTTGACGACACCACATTAAGAATCCACAGAAATAACGGATCAGTTATATTATGAAATTTATGTGGCCTGTCTGGATATAATAACGTTTCCAGCAGCACTAATGTTATTGATGCTACGAAAAAACCTACAATAAACAGTATTGGTATGCTTATACGAAAAATAGGCCGCTCATGTTTTTTCTTAGTGTTTTCTTCGATCATATTTACCTCTAACTAATGGCCTAATACCAGAATTCGAGTTGGGAGGCAAGAAAGAAGATAAGTTCGGTTATGCCGGTTAGGCTGTTTAGATGGCTAGGTCGGTTGGGCAGAAGTTCCCTCCGACACACCCCTGAATCCCCTCTTATTAGAGGGGACTACGGAATTTATTCACCACAAAGAATTCTTTGTGCCCTTTGTGGTGAGTATTCTTATCTCCTGGGCCGACGGTCGCGGTCATCCCGGCCAAAGGGCCGGCCTCTGCCGCCGCCGCCGCTGCTCGGGGTGCTGGGCACATAGGTGCCTTCAGGTACCAACAGCGCCTTGCGGCTGAGTTTGACCTTGCCCATCGGGTCTATGGAAATAACCTTGACCTCAATGGAATCGCCCATCTTGACCACGTCGGTGACCTGGCCGACAAAGCCATCCGATAGCTCGGAGATATGGACCATGCCTTCGGTGCCGGGCATGATCTCAACGAATGCGCCGAAATCCTTGATACCAGTAACCGTGCCTTTGTAGGTCTTGCCGATTTCAGCCGTGGCGGTGCATTCCTCGACCATCTTCTTGGTCTTTTCAGTGGCTTCGGCATCGGCCGCGTAAATCATAACCGTGCCGTCTTCTTCAATTTCAATAGTAGCTCCGGTATCGGCCTGGATTTTCTTGATGTTCTTGCCACCCGGACCGATGAGCGCTCCGATTTTGTCGGTTGGGATGCGCACCTTGACAAAGCGCGGGGCATACTGTGAAATCTCGGCGCGCGGAGCAGCCAGGATCTTTTTCATCTCAGCCAGGATGTGAATCCGGCCTTCCTTGGCCTGGGCCAATGCCTGGCGGATGGTGTCTTCGGAGATGCCGCCGATCTTGATATCCATCTGGACGGCCGTGATGCCTTCGGCTGTGCCGACCACCTTGAAATCCATGTCGCCTAAGTGGTCTTCAGCGCCCAGGATATCGGAAAGGATTCTGACTTCCTTGCCTTCCTGGACCAGGCCCATGGCAATGCCGGACACGGGTTTTTTCACCGGCACTCCGGCATCCATTAACGCCAGTATGCCGCCGCAAACCGTGGCCATTGAGGACGAGCCGTTGGACTGGAGGATATCAGAAACAATGCGGATGGTGTAAGGGAAATCATCCTTGGGAGGCAGGACGGCCTCGATGCCGCGTTCGGCCAGATAGCCGTGCCCGATTTCCCGGCGGCCCGGGCCGCCCAGGCGCTTGATTTCACCCACCGAAAACGGCGGGAAATTATAATGGAGCATGAAGTGCTTGGTGTATTCCTCAGCCAGGCCGTCGATTCTCTGTTCGTCCATGGACGAGCCGAGCGTGGCCGAGACCAGCGCCTGGGTCTCGCCCCGCATAAACAGGGCCGAGCCGTGGTTCCGGGGCAGGAAGCTGACCATACCGGAAATCGGCCGGATTTCCTTCAATGACCGGCCGTCGATGCGCTTGTTGCTCAGGACCAAAGCGCGCAGCGCCTCGCCTTCCAACGTGTTCATAGCCGCGCCGATTGACTTGGTCACCGCGGCGATTTCGTCCTTGTCGGTGAGTTTGGCGGTCTTGTCCTTGATGACCGCTTCCTTTATCTTATTGAGCGCCTCTTTGCGCTCGGACTTGACCTTGGTCTGGATTTTGGCCTGGATATCCTTGTAAACCGATTTCTTTACTTCATCGTATATGCCGTCGTCCTTTTTCTCCGCGATGACCATCTTGACCGGTTTGACCTTGGCCTGAAGCTGGACCTGGAGTTCGACCAGTTTCTTGATTTCCTTGTGGGCGAATGCGATAGCCGAGACAATGACGTCCTCGGGCAGTTCCTTGGAGCCGCCTTCGACCATGACCACGGCGTCCGCCGAGCCGGCTACGATCATATCCAGTTCGCCGGTGTCAATTTCACCATAGGACGGATTAATGATGAAGTTATTGCCGATTTTGCCGACCCTCACCGCGGCGATCGGGCCGTTAAATGGGATGTCGGACACGGCCAAAGCGGCCGAGGCGCCGTTGATGGCCAGAACATCCGGATCGTATTCGTCGTCAGCCGAGATAACCATAACCATCAGCTGAAGTTCGTTGCGGAAGGTATCGGAAAAGAGCGGCCGCAAGGGCCGGTCAATCAGACGCATGGTCAGGATTTCCTTGGTGGTCGGCCGGCCTTCGCGCTTGAAGAATCCGCCCGGAATCTTGCCGGCGGCCGAGGTCTTTTCCCGGTAATCGACAGTCAGCGGCAGCATGTCGTTGTCGCTCTCGAATTCCCGTTTCTCGCCGTGCACGATGGTAGCCAGGACCATGGAATCGCCGAATGACACCACGGCCGCGCCGTGCGCCAGCTGGGCCAACTGCCCGGTTTCAATAGTAAACTTGCGTCCGCTGATTTCGGTCTCTACTGTGTGTTTCATATTTCTCTATATTCCTTTTTCTGTGCTCGAGCAGGTATGGTATAAGAATGAAAGTTTGGTGGTTATACTGCCTGCAGGAGGATGCATATTATTTCCTGATGTTCAGATCCTTAATTATCTTCTGGTAGCGCTCCGGCTCGTGGTTAGCCAGATACTTAAGGAGTGCGGAACGGTTTCCAATCATCTTCAAGAGACCGCGGCGGGAGTTATGGTCCTTGGGAAAATGCTGGAAATGGCTGGCCAGGGTATTGATCCGCTCGGTCAGGATAGCGATCTGGACATCGGCCGAACCGGTGTCCTTCTTGTTCAGCTGGTGCTTCTTGATGACCTTGGTTTTGGCTTCTAAGGTTAATGCCATACTTTCATTTTCTCCTACTCTACACTTTTATTCTCTCTTTTATTAAAAACGATATTACTACAAAAAGCGCTGGTTGTCAAGAAAATGCCGGAAATATTTATTATATAGTAAAATCACTCATTTTTCTTGGTATTCCGGATTGGTTTTTGGTATTATTTGACTATCCTATGACACAGATAATCCTAAAAGATCAGGGCGCGTCCCAAGCCTTTAATATCACCAAGGATATCACGACCATCGGGCGAAGCAGCAAGAACGACGTGGTCATCCGCCAGGGCGAACTGTCGCGTTTCCACTGCCAGATCCGCAAGACCGGGGACGACTATGTCATCGTTGACCTGGACAGCCGGAACGGCATCTATTTTGACGGCAATCGGGTCAAGGAGAAGAAGCTGGTGGCCGGGGACGAGATACAAATCGGCAAGGCCAGCATAATATTTGAAAAAGAAATACCCAAGCCGGACCAGCCGCCGGCGCAGGACAAACCCGTTGCCCCGGCAGTTCCCGGACCGGCCGCCGGGTTATCGGCTGACGAATTCATCGCCCAGGGCCGCAAGAATGCATTTTCTATGCTGGTTAAAGTATTCATTATCGCGGCCATCGTTTTCATTGTCTTCGGTTACGGTTATATTAAATTCAAAGAGCTCGCGGGCTTGAAGATGAATATCATCTCAAAAAATTCGTCATTTGAAGAACCGGCCCAGCCGGCCAATCTGCCCAATGGCTGGCTGTCTCTGACCGATACCAAAGCGCGCGTCACCGTCAGCGACCGGGAATTCCAGGATGGCAAATATTCCCTGTTGGTGGAAAAAATGCCGAACAACGGTGAATTCTGCACCGAACTCCACCACAGTTCTGTTATCAAGATGCCGTCTTATGACATATCAAGCCAGTACGTGCAGATATACACTTTCAGCGGCTGGGTCAAATCCGACCCTTTCAAGAAATCACTGTCCGGTTACCGAATCAGCTGGTTCGACAATAGCCACCAGTTGATCAGGGATGATTACACCGAATTCACCGGCGGGACCAAGGAATGGCGTAATCTCACCTCCAGCACCAAGCCTCCCGCGGAGGCAGCTTACGGCAAGTTTTCCTGCGTAGTCCTCGGAACGGAATCATTGGTATATTTTGATAATGTTTCGGTATTACAAACACTCTCCAACGCGCTTCCCTCATCAGCCAACAAGATTGAACGAGCGGCGCTGGACAACCAATTATTCAAATTGACGGTTTGGCACTCAGGCATCTGGAAATTGGAAAACAGCCAGTCATCGGAAGGCTTGGACCTGAACGGCGAATTGGTTTTTAAGCCGTCGAACCTGGAATCACGCCAGAGTTTTTACAACCACAGCAAGATTCTGACTGCAAACAACGAGCGTATCCAGGCCAACGTCCAGATGATCAATCCGCTCTCGCTGGAAATGATTAACGTCAATGTGGAGAGTTCCATCAGTCCGACCATGACAATGACTTACAATTTCCCGGCGGAATTATACACCTACCTGCGCGATAAATATTTCTCGCTGGTCAGTGCTATTCCGGCCGGCAATATCAGATACGTAAAACTGATAAGCGACTCGGGCGTAAAGGAAATCTCGTTATATGACAAAACCACGGAAAAGGTGGCCAGCATAAATATCGGGCTGACCAACAATATCATTTCTATAAAGTATCTGCAGCCAGTTGAACTAACAATAACCCGTGACTCTGACGTCCTATATTTTACCCAGATCTTCCAACCGGCGACTTTCGGGAGCGCCGCCGAACCCAGGCTGTCTTTCGGGCTGGAGTTTGACCTGAAATCATTGACCCAAAGCCAAACGGATTGGGAACGGTTCCTAATTCAGGCCCAGGAAGCAGAAAAAAGCAATAATCTGGGCGAAGCCATAGAATTATACCGGACTATCATCATGGGAATAGGTAAAACAGCGGAAATGACTCCGGCGGTGGAGGCCAAATTAAATACGCTGGAGAATGCCGCCCGGGACCGGGTTCAAAATATCATTGACCTTCTGTCCACGGCCAGATTGCTTAAGGATTTCGGATTGTACGAGCGGGTATCAAAACTGGCCTGGGAAACATCTAAGACATATAAAAAGACCGAATACGGCGAGCGGGCCAAGGACATTATCCAGGAAATAAAAACCGAGACCGACCAGCTAAAAGGCTCTGACACCAAACAGAATGCCGAAAAGATGCTGGCGATTGCGGACGGTTTTGCCAAAGAGAACCAGAATAACCTGGCCGGCTGGCTTTACGAAGAAATTATCCAGCGCTATGCCGGAAGCCCGGCGGCCAAGCAGGCCAAAGAAAACCTGGAAAAGATAAAGAAATAGATAATTATGTGGACCGGTGTTGATGTTGGACATTCGTATATAAAGATAGCGCAGATAGTTCCGTCCTGGGGCGGATTCCGCCTGTTCGGCATTGCCAAGGTAAAGAATGAACTACCGGCGGATGACTCCAAGACCTCATCCACTATCAGGAGTTTTGCCCGGGCCCAGCTCCAGCGCATCTTCCAGACCACTATCGTTCCCTCCAGATGTATTATCGGCGTAACC
Organism: Planctomycetota bacterium; assembly: GCA_016235865.1. Taxonomy (NCBI): domain Bacteria; kingdom Pseudomonadati; phylum Planctomycetota; species Planctomycetota bacterium. The sequence continues at coordinate 71,331 of JACRIK010000003.1, forward strand.
GGCAAGGATATAAATTTAAGAATCGTCCAGATGCCGCCCATTCCGTCGGCCATAAAATTCAGGAAGATGATGGAATATGAACTCATCCAGATAGCCGGTAAAAGCGGCGAATCCCTTTATTCCGATTATTGCCGTCTGAATCTGGCCAGCAAGTCGTATCCGGAAATACCGGTGCTGGTGGGAATGGCCAAAAACACTTTCATCGACGAACAGATAAAACGGATGCGGAAAGCCGGCCTGGCGGTCGAGGATATCAGCCCAAATGCCATCGCCCTGTCTTATGCCCTGAGGCAAACTGAGATAATCAAGCCGGAGGAAACGGTGCTGCTGGCCGATATCGGCGCGGTCAATACGGAAATCGTCATCCATCAGGGCAAACACCTGATTTTCGCCCGGAATATTTCGGGCGGCGGCGCGGATTTGACCGAGACCATTCAAAACCGGCTGGGCATCCCAAAACACGAGGCAGAAAACCTGAAGATAAACGCCGGTAAAATCGTGCCGCGCGAGACCGAAATCAGCGGCGAAGACCGTACGCTCCAGGAAACCCTGAGAAGCGGCGTGGGCCAGATCCAGTCTTCCATTGAATCCGCCATCTCATTTGCCATCGCGCAACTGAAGGTGGAAAAACTTTCTCCGGACCGGATCTTCATATCGGGCGGCACGGCCAAACTTAAGGGCCTGGCCGGATATCTCGGAGAAACGCTCAACAAACCGGTTGAGGTCTTCAAGCCATTCAAGAATATCAAAGCTAACCTGCCGGCGGAAACCAAAGACAAGGTCGTGGAAACAGATTGTGATTTCAGCGTTGCATTGGGTCTGGCCTTAAGCGGAGCGGCGTATAACCGGAACACCCATATTTCATTCCTGCCGCCCCAGATAAACAAAAGAAAGGTTTTTTACCGAGAATCGATTCCGCTCATCGCGGCCGGCATTATCATATTCATCGGTATGGTCATCTGGTTTACCAGCGTCTATTCGGAACGGGCCCGGGAACTGAATAATATCGCCCAGCTGAAAACGGAGCAGAAGAAATTTACCGACGTACTGAATAAATTTAACCAGGCCAAGGAACGCGTGAAATCACTGGACGACACCTATCAGAAACTCAACAAGATAACCCAGGCGGCGGATTTGTCGTATATCACCATAAAACTGATATCCCGGCATCTGCCGACGGAAGCATGGATTTCCCAAATAACCATGTCCGGCGTTCCAACCCGTGACCCGAAAAAGCCGGCCGACATAGATTCGGCCAGGGAAATCACGGTAATCGGATACCTGGAGGATGATAATCCGTACAATCTGGAGAACCTCAAGACGTTCGTGGACCAGCTCAACCAGCCCAATGACTACCTGCCTATAGAAGCCGCCTTGAAACGGTTGGATATTCCCAAGACGGTTATGCCGCGGGCTAAAAAGGAATTTGAAATCAATATAAAAGCCAAGGAAACAGCCGGGAAATAAATTATGCATTGGATAGCTGAACATAAAAGATTTGTGGTATTCGTACTGGCGACAATAATTCTTCTGCTCATAGAACAATACTATTTTATCGCCGAGATTAAAAACGAAACCAGCGCCCTTCAGGAGCAGCAATATAAACTGCGCTCTGAGATAGAAACCAAGATTAAAAAAGGCCCGTTTATTTCCGAGAAGAGCATTCCGAATGTCGAGGAGGAAATAAAATACGCGACGAAAAAGCATTTATATCTCAAAAACCGGATAAATTATAAACCTTTGGCCGGTTATGAGATTCCGGTAACCAAGCGGCAGGACGAATTGATTGTCAATTTCCAGTCTTTGCTCAAGGACACCCAGAAACGGCTGGAAAAAAACTCCGCCCAAAAAGGCATTCCCATCCCGGCTAAACTTGAATTCCCGCTCAGCAAGGCATCCGAGGAAACCATCAGGTTTTATTATGAGCGACTTGACATCGTTGAACAACTGATGAATCTAGCCATGGACAGCAACTGCCTCAAGGTTATTGATTGGGGCGTCAGCGAAAATGACTTCAGGGAATTCAAGGATATTAAAGAAACCGTGTTCAAAGGCCCGTCCGGAACAAAGAACATGGTATTTATCAGGATAAACGGATCTTTCGGCTCGATAATGCAGTGTATCAACCTGCTCCGTAACGCCGAAAGATTCGTTTCCCTCGAAAGAGTAATCATCAGCAATACTAATCCCGACCTTGATAATATCACGGCGACCTTTATTGTAGCCGGAATAAAACTGGAGGAAGTAAAATAATCCTATGCTCAAGGTATCCAAAGAAAAACTGCTGATTATCTTATCCGTTGTATTCCTGGGACTGGTTGTCTGGCTGATTACTTTCAACCAAAGTAAGACGTTAGATGATTGGGCTCTAAGCCAGAAACCCAAAACATATTATCCCACACCGCTCAAGGATTCATCCGCTGATTTAAACAAGCTCGATATCTCCAACCGCAACCCATTTATCTCTTCGGTTAAGACCATAGACAACCGCATTGAATTACCACTGCCTGATATCGCGGAAAAGCAATACACCCTCATCGGTTTCCGGCCAATTCCCGATTCGCGATTCTATAATAATAAAAGCGTTCTGAAGGTACCGTTCGGTAGACTCTATCCTTATGATGATTCCGCCAGATTAGCCCTGCCCCAGGGCCGGACCCTGCCGCCGGTAGAAACCCTCAATTCACTGATTAGCACCATCCACGAACCGCCCAAACTGCCGGAAAAATCCTCCGGACAGGTTAAGGAAGACATCATCATAATGAAGAACGGCCCCAATGTTCCCGGTAAATATGTCGGCGAGGATAAAGACTGGGTTTATTTTGTCAAATCAGGCCAGGACAAAGTAACCAAGTTCAACAGACAGGATATTGCGGACATCCAGCGGGTTTACACCTCCGAGGAATTATATGAAACCGAACTTAATAAGGTCTCAACCAATGACGCTTATTCATGGTATCGCCTGTCGGAATGGTGCTTCAAGAACGGTTTGAGCGACAAAGCGGCGGCGGCCCTGAAAGAAGCCATCAAGATTAACGACCACGAACTCAAATTCTATCTGGCCCTGGCTGATTACTACCTGGGCAAAAATGATTTTGACAGCGAGATTGCCATTTGCCAGACCGCCCTGAAATCATCCCTGCTGGCCAAGGAGGTAATTTATTATCGGCTGGGCAGGGCCTATGAAAAATTAAAACTCTCAACTGATGCCCGCCTGTATTATGAAAAAGCCGTGTCTTTATCGCCTAATTACACCGAGGCATTATTCAGGCTGGCCTACCTGTACCGCCAGAAACAAGATTACGAATCAGCTTCAAGGGCCTATGAAAAAATAAGAAACCTCAGGAACCCGGACAGCGCCTATCTCGAAGGCCTGGCGCTTCTCCAATACCAGATGGGCCAACTAAAAGAAGCCCGGCTGAACATCCAGGAAGCCCAGAAAAACGCCGATGCCTCGTCTGAATCATTCAATCTCCTGGGCATGCTGGACGTCCTGGACGGAGATTATAGTAAAGCCTGCGATAAATTCCTGTATTCCATCAACTCCAAACCCGACCTTTCGTCCGGCTGGGCTAATTTGGGTCTGCTTTACCTGTCCGCCGGCCTTTATGCCGAAGCCGAGATGCTCTTCACGGAATATACCGTCCTCAATCCGATTGATGAAACACCCTATATCGGACTGGGCTATCTCAAATGGCTCGGCAACAAAACCGATGAAGCGTCATCATTCTTCCAGAAAGCCCTAAAGATGGCGCCGGATAGTTTCAACGCACACTATGCCCGCGGCCAGTTATATTTTTACCTCCAGCAATATCCCGAAGCCCAGCAGGATTTCCAGTGGTGTTTATCCAATAACCCCTCTTTTACCGAAACCCTGTATTATCTGGCCACCTTATCGCTCTGCCAAAAGAACACCAAAGAAGCGCTCAAATACTACAAGGCGTACTTCAATCAGACCACCTCCGACCTTGCCCCAGCCGTGGATGAGTGTAATTTCGTTCTCGCCCTGATAGCATCAGACAATATCAGGCAGGCAAAAAAAATACTGAGCGAATCGGAGCGGCTAAAAAAGTATGTACCAGCCCTTAATATCTCCGCTTATTTTGATTACAAGGAACTTAATGCCGCGGAGGCGATAAAGAAATTACAGATGGCCTTGTCACTCGACCCATCGAACATCTACGCCAGAAATACCCTTGATATCATAACCAAATCATCATCGCAGGCAATCTGGGTTGATGACTTTGCCAGACCCGACAGCAGTGTGCTTGGGCACGGCTGGAGCGAGGCCGAAAAATATGGCGTGGAAATATCCGTCGCCAACAAGCAATGCCTGTTCAAAGGCATCCAGTCATTGAACAAGGACGGCTTGACCACCCTGGAAAAGACCGTGGCCCGGGCTTCCTTTATCCGGTTTGAAGCCAGACTCAATCTCGACCTGGAATCAGATGTGGTTGCTGGTATTTATCTTACCAGCCCGTCAAAGGAACGGACTCTTTTCATCGCCCGCAGAAAAATCGCTCGGCCGGATGGCAGTTCAGGTGGACAAGAAATCATTTACGGGTTTTCCGCCAAGCCGGACGCGCCGCCTCTTGAATGGTCATCTTTCAAAAAGATGATTGTAATTGCCGAAGACTCCAAAATATCATTAGAAATAATCGGTCCCAGTGACCGCCCCACGGAAATCCAGTGTTTCATTGATGATGCTTTGTGCGGCATTATCCCCTTCAAAGGAAATATTATACCCATTGGCCGGGCTCAAGAAACCTCATATTTGACCGGCATCTTCGGTTACGGGCCGCTGGGCAGGGAATGGCAGCTGAGCGTGAAAAACGTCCGGGTCTTTGAGGAAAAACTGAAGTAGCGCTATCTAATCCTGCCTTTTTTTACAGAACAAGCCGAATCTATACCTCCACGTGTATTATAGACGGTCTTGATGCATAAGTACCTGGGCTTGAGAATCCGGTAAATGTCTTTGAAAAGGCGGTTGGTGACGTCTTCCTGGTATATCCCGACATTCCGGTAAGCCAAGAAGTAATACTTGAGAGATTTGAGTTCCAGACAGCATTTATCGGGAATGTATTCAATCACCACCGTGGCTATATCCGGCAGGCCGGTACCCGGACAAACCGCCGAAAATTCTCTGGTGGTATACTGGATTAATTGCTTTTCGCCTTTGTAAGGAAAGGTCTGAATGGTTTTAGGATTTATTTTATCCATAATCTGCGGCTACTCTTCCAAAAGCTCCACATTGGCCCTGGGGATAGTCGCCACCTTACCGTCCGGAAATTCGGCCTGCAACACCCGGGCCGGACTTTCGGTTTCTATCTTGACCAGCTCGTTAGGCAAGGCCTTGACCTTGGCCAGTTTGCCGAAATAGGGTTCACGGATAATCCGGATGACGTCGCCTTCTTTCATGGCGCCCCGTTCCCAGCCCTGGTCCACGGCTTTTTCCTTTTCCTTCAATGACGGATCGGGGATAATGATTTCCGGCCTGATGACGCCAGCTCGAATCTGGGTGGCTCCGCTGATCGAGGCCTTTTTGCCTTGTTTGGCCACCAGCAGTTCAAAGGTCTTGCGGGCCATGTTAATCCGGCCGAATCCCTCAGTCAGGACCAAGGTCAAACCAATCTTCTCGGTGCCGGTAATAGCCACGCCCAGGTCATAGCCCAGCAGGGCCTTGAGGTCTTTGTCGTCAAATCCGCCTACCACAATTCCCTGAACGCCGGTATCAATGGCCTTTTTCAGGGCCAAGGACGAAACATAGGATCCGCCGACAATGATTTTATGCTGGTGCACGGGCAGGATTAAATCCGGGGTCAGTTCTTGGCCCGGGTCTTTAACGATGACCTCAATGACACCGTTGGTTTCGCCGCCGATGCCGAAGATACCCTGGATAAAACTGCAATAGGATTCGACATAAGCGCCCTCTTTGTCCATAATCTCGACCACCTCGCCGTCAATATAGGCCTTGAGTTCCAAGGGCTGGGGCTCTTCCCTTAACAGCACCTGGCCGGTCACAGCCGAGACGCTTTCCACCGTACCCTTGATGGGCGACTTTATCGAGGTCTTGAACCACTTGATCAGCGGCTTGCTCTCGGCAATGGTTTCGTCCTTGACTATCGTGTCGCCCGGCTTCTTAAGCATATAATGCTGGATGTCTTCAGGCGCAATGGAGAGCAGATTGACCACATTAACAGTATGGACCTTGCCGGGCAGTTCGGTCCGGGCAATAATGGTATCGTTAGTCACCTTTTGCCCGACCTTGACCTGGACATTGCCCTGGATGGGCAGAATCCGTTTCTTGCGGATAAGAGTCCGTTCGGTCACCCTCAAACCCGGTGTATATGCATGTCCCATAGATAATTCCTTCTAATTATAAATTATAATCAAATATTATACCGGCCGCTTCGCACCGGGTCAAGCATTTCTGCTTTAAAAGTTATCCCGCATCTATAATTTGGATGAGTGCGGGATAACTCGCTGTAACGATCCTTCGTCGCTAACAGCGAGTAAATGGCGGAGGCGTGTAGGAATCGAACCTACCCATCCCGCTTGTGGCGGAATACGCTGGCTTTGAAGACCAGGAGGGCCACCAGACCCCTTTCACCTCCATTAGAATCTGTTAGTTATTCCGCCACGCAGTGGCGGAATGACGTTACAGATTCTTATGTCCCGATAATCATCGGGACAATACACTCTTACCTATGCTCCATGTTCGCCAACACCCTTACATCACCTTCCCTTTTAGTCACCTTGATGGTATCCAGGTATTCTAATAACGGAATCGCGTATTTGCGAGAAGTATTCACCAATCTGGAAAACTCGCCGGCTTTAATATTCGCATTCCGGTTCAGGTGTTCCTTGAGCGCCTGGGTCGCTTTGATTACGGCCTGGCGGTGCATGACCACACCATCGGACAGGCCCACCAAAATATCCATCTCCTTTAATATATGAATCATCTCCTCCAAGGCCCTGGGTTTTACATTCAATGCCTTTTCCAGGCCATCAATCCCGGGCGGGCTGAAGAGGTTATCAAGGAAAATCTTTTCCGTCCGCTCCTTAAGTTGCGCTTGTTTATCGGTCAGTTTAATGGAATATCGGCTGAGTTTGGCGGATTCACCGGTTAATTGCACCGCACCCTCTTCGGATAACCCGGTTAATGCGCTTTCAATAAAATCATCCGTTATTGCGCTTTTAGCCAATACTGATTTTATCTCCTTGAGCGGGATATTAATTATGGCTGGGTTCTTAAGATAAAAGTCGTTCATCTCCTTGATTATCCGGTCTTTGAGCAGCCTGAAATTATCGGCATGCATTATCCGCCGGGCTCTGGCTCCGGCAATAATTACCCGCCCCGCGTCTGATAATTTATTGATGGCCTGTTCCACCTCCGGTTCGGGCAGATTGACCTTGGCCAGAATATCTTTGGAATTAACGGAAACGATGCCTGAATTAATCAGCACCTGCTCCACCGAATCTCCGTCATCAGACACCTCCAGCGCTTCAAGCTGCTCCACAATCTCGGCCTGAAAGCGCTTGTGTTTTACCGGATGGGCATCAATGATATGCCCGCCGCCGATGGTAATCATCGGCGCATATAAACGCATCACAAACCGGTCGTCCTTGGCCACGCTCAGCGGCAACTCAGACTTAAACTGGATGAGGCCGTCCTGTCCCGGCTCAAGTTTATCCTTATCCAGCAGAACAATCCGTCCCAGGAACTCACCGGTGCCGATATGTAGCCGGACCCGGGTAAAGTTCTTGACCGGACGCGGGCAACCGGGCAGAATCTCTATAGCCGCGTCAAATATGGAGGTCGGGGCAATATAACCCGGCGCAGCCAGGGTATTGCCTCGAATCAGGTCTTCCTTCTTGATGCCGGCCAGGTTTATACCGGCCCGCTGGCCGGCTGTAATCTGGGCCACCTTGCCGCCGTAGGACTGGATTTGGCGCACCCGGGCCGGAATCTTCTGGGGCAACACCTCAAGGATATCATTAACCTTCAATACCCCGCTGACCAATGTGCCGGTAATGACCGTACCCGAACCGCTCATGGTAAAGATACGGTCTATCGGCAAACGGACCGGCAGGTCTTTATTGCGCTGGGGAATATTGGGCGCCAGGCGGTCTATGGTGTTGATTAATTCGGGCAATCCCGCGCCGGTGACTGACGATACTTTGAGCACCGGCGCATTCTCCAGAAAACTGCCTTTGACCAATTCGGAAATCCCAAGCATAGTTTCTTCCAGGCGTTCCGGACTGGTTATATCCACCTTGGTTAGGACAATAATTCCGCTCTTGATAGCCAGCAGATTCAGGATATCAAAATGCTCCCGGGTCTGGGGCTTAACGCCCTCGTTGGCATCAACCACAAACAGGACCAGGTCAACGGTATTAACCCCGGCCAGCATATTCTTGATAAAGCGCTCATGACCCGGGACATCAATTATCTGGGCCAGCCGCCCGCCGGGCAGGAGGAAATTGGCGAACCCGATGTCTATAGTCATCTCCCGCTCTTTTTCCTCTTTGAGCCGGTCCGGGTCAATCCCGCTTAAGGCCTTAATCAGCGTGCTCTTGCCGTGGTCCACGTGACCGGCTGTGCCAATCAAAACATATTCCATACAAACTAAAAGACGGAAGAACCTAAGAACTAAAGAACAACCGCTTGCAGTACTTTCGTCCTTCCGTTCTTTCGTTCTTCAGTTAGAAGTACTTATTTTCTATCGCCTCGGTCGGGCATTCTTTCTGGCATTCCAGGCAGCGGGTGCATTCCGGTGAATTGGGCGAAATGTGAGTATGCACAGCCGTCGGGCAAATATTGTAACACGCCTCGCATTCCGTGCACTTATTCTTGTCTATAGCCAGCTTGTAGAGGCTGAACTTGTTGAGAAGCGCAAACATGGCGCCAATCGGACACACCGCCCGGCATAACGGACGGCTGATTAACACGAAAAGAACTATAAAAGCAATCAGTATCCAGAACCTGGGTGATTTCAGCCATATCATCCAGAAACTACTCTTCTGGCCATCCGCACCCTGTCCATCTGTAAACTGCTGGTTTATCGCCGGAGCAACTTCAGTGGTTTTGGCATCAGCCGGTGTTATAGAAAGCGGCATAAAGGCCTCAAGCGTCCCGGCCGGGCAAAGCCGGCAGAAGAAGAAATCCTGGGGCGTGGTCTGACCCGGAGTCAGGTCAATCCCGAAAAATAGCGGAATCAGAATGACCATGATAACCAGAGCCGCGTATTTGCCGTATTTCAGGAATGACGGCAGATTGAATTTCCGGCCCGGTATCTTATAGAGCAAATCCTGAATAAACCCAAAAGGGCAGACCCAGCCGCAGAGCATCCGGCCCAGGAGCGCGCCGAAAAGAACAATCGTGCCCAGAACAATAAAGGGGAAAACGCCGTTGGCAAAGAACTGGCCTAAAGCTCCAATCGGGCAGGCGAATGCCGAGACCGGACAGCCCCAGCAATTCAGTACCGGGAAACAAACCTGGCGATAAGTAAAGAAATAAGGATTAAGCAGAAAGACAAATACGGTTTGGGTTATCCGGCGCCAGAGGTTGATACTTGATTTCTGCTTTGCAGACATTTACAGTTAATTATGAATTATAAACTATGAGTTATCAGTTAGAATTAATAACTAATAACTCATAATTATTAACTATTATTACCCCGCACACGGCGGGTATCTTATTTGCTCCCTCAGGTGGAGCAGGCCTTTTCGCGCTCTTTGATAAGCAGGTTACCATCCTTATCCCGGGTAATGCCGTCATAGCACATCTGGTCCATCAAATCCGGCTCGGTCATTGTAACGGTTTCAGGCAACGCGCCTTCCTTGGCCGGCCCTTTGAGAACGTCATACTTGCTGAAACCGAAACCGTAAACCAGTCCGGCCACCGCCGCCATAAGCAGAATTACCGTAAAAACATTAATCACTGATTTCATAAGCGCTCTTATATTAGCATTAATTGCCGGTTAGGCAAATATTTCAGTCAATCATTTCCAGTAATGCCTGGATGCGCGATTTTAACTGCCCGGAATCAGACGGCGAATAGTTGGTTTCTATTTTCAGATACGGCAAGCGGTGTTTCTGCTTGATGTGCTTTCGGATAAAGTATGACTCCACATCATAGGTCAGACAGCCCTGCCAGATAAGTTCTATAACGGCCTGGGGCTTATATTGCTTTATCAGTCGGTCCAGCGCCTTCAGGCGCCGGGTGTTCGGAGTCATGACCGAACAAGGCAGGTAGAAGTATTTCTCAGCCAGCGCCTGAATCGGGTCAATGTCCTCGCGCACATCTGTTTCAATTGGCCTTAAGCCGGTGCAGTTTTCCTGGGCCACTACCGCGCCGCCCACGTCCTCTATAATCCTCATCACCTTTTCCGCCTCGTGCGGCATAGGCACTCCGGTGACCAGGATGCGCGGGCGCCCGTCTTTCTTAGAATCATTTCTTCTGGCCGAGCTGACTATGGCATCATAGGCCTTGAAATCATCAGGTATGCCGGAGATTAAACTCTTGGCATTGAGGATATCCATGCCGGACAGGAGAGGCGGATTCGATTTGGCCAGCTCGGCTATTTGCCGCCTGAGTTGGCGTTCCTGATTCATAACCTTAATCGCAGCTTTCAATCGCTTGTCGGTTATCTTGGTCCCGAATTCCTTTTCCAGATACTTCCGGAACTTAACCAATTCCTGTTTCCAGTGCTCAAACGCCTGCTTGTCATCTACCTTCTGGGGCAGTTCCAGGATATACATCGGCCTGGTCTGTCCGAGAATCTCAAACATCTTCTTCTTGCCGTCGCAGGTGGTCTCGCCGACCAGCAAATCAGCCATTTCCAGAAACGGATTGCATTTGAGTTTGGCGTAGCCGTAGGAACTCTTAATCAGCGGGCAGAGATTAGCCGGCAGGTCCTGCTCAGCCGCCGAGATGGTCTGGTTACTGCCCCCGCACATGCACACCGGCACGGCATTGGCGGCCATAATGATTTCCCGGGGCGTGTATTCGCAGAATATGCCGACTATTGGTTTGCCCTGTTTCTTGGCCTGACGGGCATACTTGAGGCAGTTCTCAATCATATGGTCAAAATACGCCAGAGGATTCTGGGTTGGACAACAGGATTTAGCAGATTGAACGGAACAACAAGAGGATTTACTACTAACCATAATATTTAACACGAATCACACGAATAGAACGAATAAGACGAATAAGTAATTACATTCGTACCATTCGCTCCGATTCGTGTCATTCGTGTTCGTATTCCTATTTACCCAATACAATATGTGATTCCTGATTAGGAATCACCTCGCCGACCACGACCGCATCGCTGACGCCCTGGTTATGCAGTTCTTTAAGCATCTCATCCGCCTTGTCCTTGGGCACGGACATCAATAGCCCGCCTGAGGTCTGAGCATCAAACGCGATATTCTGCATCTCTTCAGCCACCCCGTCTTCTATCCGGCTAAACTGGCCGTAATAGTCCTTATTGCTGAACGACCCGCCTGGCATAATACTGTCCCGGGCAAATGCCCTGGCCTCTTCAAACACCGGAATCTGCTCGGCGCTGAATCTCAGTGTCACCTGGCTCATCAGCCCGATATTATAAGCGTGGCCTATCAGCCCGAATCCGGTTATATCAGTACAAGCATTCGTTCCTATCTTAAGCATCACCTCGGACGCGGTCTTGTTGAGCGTGGCCATTGATTTAACTATCCGTTTCATCAGGTCATCAGCCACCTTATCCATGGTGTTAGCCATGGTAATAATCCCGATGCCCAGCGGCTTAGTCAGTATCAACACATCGCCGACCCCGGCGCCGGCATTGGTGACTATCCTCTTCGGGTGAATCAGGCCGGTCACAGCCATGCCGTATTTAACCTCCGGGTCAATGATGCTGTGCCCGCCCACGATGACCGCGCCGGATTCCTTGACCTTATCCGCCCCACCCTTGAGAATCTGAGCGATGACATTGTGGTCCATCTTCTTGGGCGGAAACCCAATGATATTCAGCACGGTCAAAGGCCGGCCGCCCATGGCATAGACATCGCTCAGGGAATTGGCCGCCACAATCGCGCCGTAGTCATAGGGGTCGTCCACCACCGGCGTAAAGATATCCACGGTCTGGACCAGGGCAATCTCGTCGCTGATGCGATAGACCCCGGCGTCATCAAGCGTATCACCGCTGACCAGCATATTGGCATCCTCAAATTTGGGCAATTGGCGCAGAACCTGCGCCAGGTCCTTGGGGGACATCTTGCCGGCTCAGCCCACGCACGAGACAAATTTGGTCAATCTTACTTTTTCTGTCATATAAATTCTAACACGAATCAGACGAATAATAGCGAATCGTACGAATACCGCAGTAGCCGCGATAGCGAATTATTCGTGTCATTCGTCCTCATTCGTGCCATTCGTGTTTATCTTATTATCTCTTTCAACGCATTTATTATTTCAGTATCTTCGCCATCCAAAATAGTCCGCATATCAAAGAGCACCCGGTTATCCTTGAGCCGGGCTAAAATAGGTATCTCGCGCTGCCTGAGTTGGTCGGATAATCTCTGGGCTGAAATGCCCTTGGGTTTTATTGCCACGGCCTTGGTCGGTATATTGTATCCGGCCAGGGAACCGCTGCCGGCCTGGGAATAGTCGTCAATCACCACTGCGTCCGCCAACCTGTTCTTAAACGCCTCAGCCCTTTGGCCCAGCGTCTTTCTATCAGTGGTCAGCATCCTCAAGGTCGGGTTGGCCTGCATAACCGTATCCTTATCCCGGAATAATTTCAGGGTCTCTTCCAGTGCCACCAAGGTAAGTTTACCGGCCCGGAACGCCCGATATAACGGATTCTTCCTGATGACCTCAATATATTTCTTCTTGCCGATAATAATGCCGGCCTGGGGACCGCCCATGAGTTTATCAGAGCTGAAGCAAATCACATCAGCTCCGGCCTTGATGCTCTCAGACACCAGCGGTTCGCCGGTCAGCCCGAAAGAAGACAGGTCAATTAATGCGCCGGAACCGATATCATCTATAACCGGTAGTTTATGCTTATGCCCCAATACGGCCAGCTCCTTGATATCCACCTCGGAGGTAAATCCGACAATCCGGAAATTACTGGCGTGGACCTTGAGCAGCGCTCCGGTATTGGCGTTAATCGCTTTTTGGTAATCCTTGAGATGGGTCCGGTTGGTCGTGCCGATACTCTTCAGGCGTGCGCCGCTGGTCTCCATGATATCCGGAATCCGGAACGAGCCGCCGATTTCCACCATCTGGCCGCGCGAGCAGACAACCTCCTTGCCCTTAGCCAGGGTATTGAGAATAAGAATCGTAGCCGCCGCATTGTTATTGACCACGGTCGCGGCCTGGGCGCCGGTCATCTCGCAAATCAGCCCTTCAATAATCTTATCCCGGTCTTTCCGCAATCCGGTCTTGAGGTCAACCGCCAGGCGCGAATAACCGCTGATATGATGCTTGAGCGCATCCACAGCCGAAGCCGGCAGCACAGCCCGGCCCAGACCGGTATGAAGCACAATACCCGTGGCATTGATAGACCGGCGGAACAAAGGCATAGTCCGCTGGCGCACCTCTTTCTCCACTAACGAGAATATTCCTTCTGTATCCGGCATCCGGAATCCGGCTATCTCTTCTCTATCCAACGTCCCGATGCCCTGCGAGGATGCGGGGCGCTCCGTTCGTGAGCATCGGAGCGCCTTGATTGACTGCCGGAGTTTATCTAAAACACTGCGCACGGATTGGACCACCAGGGAACGCGGGCAGGCCGCTAAAAGCGCCGCTGTTTTATCGAATTGCAGTATCTCTTCAATGGACGGAATTCCTCTTAGCAAGACGCCTTTACTGTGTTTATCTGTGTCTATCTGTGGTTTCATTATATTACGGTAATTCGCTTCTTTCCCGGTTTTATAACCCTACCAATAATGGTTGCCTCTTTAATACCTTTCGCCCTGAGTTTTTGCAACAATAATTGCGCCTTATTCTGAGGCACGCTTATCAACAACCCGCCTGAGGTCTGCGGGTCAAAGAGCAGATTAACCATTTCCTCAGGCAGTCCTTTGGGCATGCTGACATAACGCTGATATGACCGCCGGTTATTGCGGGTGCCGCAGGGCACAAATCCGGCTTTAGACAGCTCCAGCGCCCCGTCAAACATTGGCACGGCCTGGTGGTCTATAACCATGCTGACCCTGCTGTTTGACGCCATCAGATAACTATGCCCGATGAACGAAAAACCCGTCACATCCGTGCAGGCATTGGCTTTCATCTTTACCGCTATTTCTGATGCAATCCTGTTAAGCGTGAGCATGGATTTAATAACCGGTTTCATCCCGTCCTGCTTAACCCTGCCGGCCTTGAGCGCCGAGGTAAATACCCCGGTGCCCAGCGGCTTGGTAAGTATCAGGCAATCGCCGGGCCGGGCCTGGGAATTGGTGATAATCTCATCCGGATGGACTGTGCCGGTCACGGACAGTCCGTATTTCAGTTCCGTGTCATTGATGGTATGCCCGCCCACCAGGACCGCGCCGGATTCCTGAATCTTGTCCATCCCGCCCCTAAGCATTTCACGCAGGACATCAAGCGGGAATTTAGAGGCCGGGAAACCGACCACATTCATGGCGGTAATCGGTTTACCGCCCATGGCATAGACATCGCTCAGGGCATTAGTTGCGGCAATCTGGCCGAAGAGATAGGGCTGGTCCACGATAGGCGGGAAGAAATCCACGGTCTGGATGATGGCTATTTCAGGTGATAATTTATATACGCCGGCATCATCAGGCCGGGCCAGGCCGACCAGGAGATTGGGGTGTCTGCTGATGGGCAGATTGCGCAGGGCGCTGGAAAGGATATCCGGGCTTAGTTTAGCGGCGCAGCCGCCGCTCTGGACCGTGCTGGTAAGCCGGATATTTGACATAGTACTCGCCCCGTTAGAAAGCCCCTTAAAGAGCAGATAAACCTACATTTCTGCCTAAGAATATCGCGTTTAGAACTTTCTAACGGGGTAAAGTGCACAATCATTCCCCTTTCTCTCCTTTCACCTCGCCGAGCAGTTTGTGGTTGCAGAAGAGTTTCACGCTAAAGGGGCGCTGGGCACCTTTCTTTACTCCACCGGAGTAATCATTAATCGAGCCCCCTCAGCCCACACAGAAGGCGCCTTTGCTGACCTGGGTTTTCGCGCCATCGAGCACCTCGACCTGGGGGAAAATCTTGGGGCTGAAATTATAGTATTCCTCATCCGCGCTGCCAAAGACCCGGATGGATTTATAGGTCACCTTGACCTTGTCGTAGTCGTCCACGGAAAAATTAAACTCAAACCTGAATGACGCGCCCCACTGGACGCTGGTCGTGACTATCTTACCGTCCTTGTCAACCGCCTCGGCCACCTCTATGGGCTTCATCTGGTTCTGCTTGATAGCCGCGTGGCTGGTGCCTTCCTCAATATAGCCCAGCCAGAGATTATAGGAACCGACCGGCACCAGGGCTTTCTTGTTGCCGGCCACATTAATATAGATATCGCCGGAATTGACGATGAGCAGGTCCACGCCGGTCGGGCACTTAAATCCGCCCAGCAGGTCGAGCTCGTTGCATTTGCCTTCGTAGGGCTTGAGCGAGATACTTACGCCCTTGGGGTCGACCTTGCACTCGTAGAGCTTGTTCTTGAGATTGATGACGCTGCTGACCGGCACGCCGTAGCGGGACTTGTCAAAGACCATCAGGTCGGTACCGATCTCATCATACGAGCCGTTCTTGTTCTGGTCAATCAGCATCAATTCCACGCCTTCCACCTTGCCGGAACTGAAGACCGGGAAATCATCCGGCACGTGCTTATCCTCCTGAATCAACTGCGGGGTGAGCACCTTGGCGAACGAAGACGGCCTATTATTGGTGTTGTTGGTCACGGCCATGGGATAGTCCTTGACCTCGACCGACCTGGTGCTGGTATTATCCTGCGACCTCAAGTCTGAAGAAACAAGAAATGCCAGGGCCAGAACCGACGAAAGGATGAGAATCTTTTTCATAGTATGCACCTCCTATTTAGTTTGTTTGCGCGGCGCCGTAAATGCGCCCTCAATCACAGATGTGGACTCTAAGAATCTATATATTATTATACCCCGTCATTAATCAGATGTCAAGTAGAATCGTAAAAATATTTAGCTCTGCTGAAAACCCTCTCCCCCATTGCGGAGCGGCAGCGGAGTCCCGATTATTTCGGGGTGGGAGAGGGCAGGGTGCCCCGATGTCCATCGGGGAACCCCTCCCATCAAGGGAGGGGAAAAATAGAGGGTTCTCTAAAACCAAAATATCTGAATTATTCCAGTTAAGAATCTTTCCGGAAAATACGATAAAAGGTAACTAACCCTTAACCTAAGAAATGCGACGCCATAAGAAAGGTCTTACCTATGCCCAAATCCTCTAACACCCCGCCCGACAAGGCGAGGCTCGCCAAAGGCGGTCAGCCGGACAATACGGAAATGGTGGACACGGAACTGGACTTATCGGCTATCAGGTTATGGCAGTATCTCCAGGCCAACAAGAACGTCTCGGTCAAGGCGCTCCAGGCCGACTATGCCCAGATAATCACCGTGAAGTTAAGGGAGCTGCTGCCGGCGGAAACCGCGGCCCAGATGGGCATCAAACTGACCCTGGGCCGGCTCCAGCGCCAGGGCAAGGCCAAAGTCTTCCACGACTCCTATACCAACCAGGACCGGGTCTGCGTGTCCGGGGACTGGGCCTTCAAAAGCAAATGGATGACCGCCATAGAAATCTCGCCCAATATGTTATAGGGGCTGTTAGGAGTAAAACGACCTTTACAGTCCCTTATCCCGACATGGGCAGCGTCGGAATTAGGCATTCTTGAAACGTAGTGATTATTGCTTAATTGTCAACTCTAAATGTCATATTTACTGCAAAATCAGGCATAAAATGCCTATAATCACATATCTGCAGATTCCATCTAATTATAGAATGAAATCCGGCTAAAATACGGTCAAAATAGAAGAAATTTGACGGTTTTATAGTGAAAGTGTTGAAAAATTCAACATAGTAATACCCTAAAATGGTACTACCCCTACTACTCCTCCCCCCGGGGTATACTACCCCCTACCCCCCTCATATATTAACCATAGGTACCGGTTGTCGTATCCATAGGTGTCTCTTGTCGTATCTCTGGGTGCCGGTTATCGTATCCATGGGTACCAGTTGACGTATCTATGGGTACTGATTGTCGTATCAGTAGGTACTGGTTGTCGTATCAGTGGATACTGGTTGTCGTATCAGTGGGTATCGGTTGACGTATGAGAGGGTATCTGTTGTCGTATCAGAGGGTATCGGTATTGCTACGAATGGATATCCGGTAATAATGGAGAGGGTATTGGCTATCGTATCTATGGGGTCTAAAATTTACACTAATTCAAGTTAGGTGGCACACCTCGGTTTCTATCCCTTTATTTACACAGATTATCAGGCACTTTTTTTAGAAACTGGTTACCAAACATTTCCCTTAATGCTTTCGGTGATGGTTATGAATAAAGATTAACGGCCTTGGCCCATTTCTGCAGGGCATTGACCCGGGCGGTCTTTTCTTCAGGCAGCGCCAGCGGACGGCCTCTGGTGTCAATGATAATACCGACTACGCCGCCTTTGACCTTTTTCCTGACCACCTTGCCTTTGCCTTCACCCATGTCAAAGTTCTTGCTGGGATGGACCTCGATGGTGGCTTCATGGCCGACATTCAACGGATAGAGTTTTATCTCGCCGAAGGGCATAGAATCAACGGTGGTCTTGCCGTCCGGATAGGTAATCTTGTATTCCACGCACCGGTCGCCGGGTTTGGCCAGTCCGACCGGGCAGATGGCCGCGCCCAGGTAAACCATACAGTCCCGGTCAAAGACGTCGGTGGCCGCCTTTTCATTGACCGTGGACAAGACGCCCAGGTGCGGCATCATAAAGATGCTGTCCACGGACAGGTGGGTGATTCCGGCCGGCTGGTAGGAGTCAATCATCATGACCATGGACTGGACCCTTCTGGGGGCGTGCGAGAGTATGCCGCCTGAGCCGACAATCAGGTGCAGGCGGTTCATGTCAATCAGGGTCTGGCCGCTGGCCGACTGGTCAAAGGCATCGGAAATCGAACGTTCCTGCTGGACGCCTTTTAGTCCCACGGCCAACTGCTTGTGGTGTTCAAATGCCAGGCGCAGTGCCTCGCGGGCAATGGCCTGTTCTATCTGCAGTTCGTCCCGGGTCTGCGGGATAGTGGTCGGGCGAATCATCTTGTTCTTGATGCGGTTGCGGATATCCTCTTCCTGGACGTCAAAGGGCACCCAGCGCATAATATTGGGCAGTCCGGCCTCGGCCAGGACGTTGGAGATAGAGTAACTCATGCCCAGATTGGCGCTGACCGTGCGGTTGAAAATACCGTCAAAGACCGAAAAAGTGTCGGTAGTGGCGCCGCCGATATCAACACCGACCACGTTGATGCCCTGCTTCTTGGAGATGGCCTCCATAATGAGACCCACCGCGGCCGGCGTGGGCATAATGGGCGCGCCGGCCCAGGACATGAGTTTCTTATAACCGGGTGCCTGGGCCATGACATGCTCCAGGAATAAATCGTGTATCTTGGTCCGGGCCGGAATCAGGTTTTCCCGTTCCAGGGTCGGCCTGATATTATCAGTAATATACAAAGCCGTCCGCTTGCCGAGAATCCCGTCAATCTGGGTGCGCGCCTCTTTGTTGCCGGCGAATATTACCGGCAGTTGATAGCCGATGCCGAAGCGCGGCTTGGGGTCGGCCGCGGCCAGGTATTCGGCCAGTTCCACCACGTGGGTGACGGTGCCGCCGTCTGTGCCGCCGGATAACAGGACCATATCAGGCCGGAGTTGGCGGATGCGTTCTATCTTTTCATAACCCAGCCGGCCGTCATTGGAGGCCAGGACATCCATAACAATAGAGCCGGCGCCGAGCGCGGCTCTTTGCGCGCTTTCACCGGTCATGCTCTTGACCGCGCCGGCCACCATCATCTGCAGTCCGCCGCCGGCGCTGCTGGTGGAAACATAAAGGTCAACCCCGACATTGCCGTTATTGGGATAGATAATCTTTTCGCCGTCCAGGATTTTGCGGCCGGACAATTCCTCTATTTCGGAAATGCCGTTTAACACGCCTTTGGTCACATCCTCAAAGGGCGCTTCGACCGTGGTGGGCGCCTCGCCCCGGAAGGTCTGGCGGTATTCGCCGGACGGCATCTTTTCTATTAATATGGCCTTGGTAGTGGTGCTGCCGCAATCAGTGGCGATAATGACATTAAGTTCTTTGCTCATCTTCTCTCTTTTCTATCAATTCTATCAAAAACGGGATGCTCTTCCGCCGCTCCAGTATCTGGGCCAACAGTTCCACCTCCTTGGTGGAAATCGCCAGCGACACGATGGGCTGGAAGAAGACCATGGCCTGGCTGGACAGGAAATTCAGGGGCCGGACGCTTTCCAGGAACATCAGGGCCGGGGCGGCCAGCCGCCTTTTGACCACCGCGTCAGCCACCTTGTTAAGCAGTGCCGTTTCCTCTTCCGAAAACACGGTCTTGGATTCGTCCTCGGTGGCAAAGGCGTATCTCACTTTATCCCAAAAACCCTGTTTAACGTCAGACATCATATGCTCTATACCGTAATCATAGACAGAAGCTTTTTGTACCGCTCCTGAACCTGTTTACGATTTGTGTCCTTAAGGCCTTCGAGGCCGAATTCCTCGATGGTAAAAGACGCCACGACATTACCATAAAGCAGCGCCTGCTTCAAGTTTTTGACCGACAGATTGTCGATCCGGGCCAGGTAACCCATCATGCCGCCGGCAAAGGAATCCCCGGCGCCGGTCGGGTCGCGGACCACTTCTATCGGGTAACCGGGTATGGCAAAGAAATCGTTCTTGGTAATCAGCAAGGCGCCGTGCTCACCCTTCTTGATGATGAGCATCTTGGGCCCCCATTTGAGGATGGCCCGGGCCGCGCTGACCGTGTGATGCATCCCGGTCAACTGGTGCACCTCGTCGTTATTGACAATCAGGCCGTCAATGTGTTCAATCAGTGACAACAACGCCTTTTTCTCGTTGGCAATCCAGTAGTTCATGGTATCGCAGACCACGAATTTGGGACGGCGAATTTGCTTAAGGACATTTTTCTGGAGTTTGGGAGAGCCGTTAGCCAGGAAGACGTATCGGGAATCCTGGTAATAAGGGGGAATGACCGGCTGGAAATCGCCGAAGACGCCGAGCGCGACCGCCCGGGTCTCGGCCCGGCCCATATCGCCGACATACTGGCCGGACCAGCGGAAGGTTTGGCCGGGTTCGGTCTTTAGCCCGCGCAGGTCAACCTTACGGCTTTTGAGCAGTTCCAGTTCCTCATCCTGCGCGAAATCGTTACCGACCACGCCGACCAGGCGGACCGGCGAGAAGAATCCGGCGCCGTAGGAGAAATAGACGGCCGAGCCGCCCAGGATATTCTCCACTTTGCCGTGCGGGGTTTCAATCGTATCAAGAGCCACAGAGCCGACAACTAATAAAGACATATTTCATATATTTACCAAAATCTATTGCTTAACTCAATATTTTTAGTTATAAAGTAAATTGATTTAGCAGATATATCTGATTATTGCCCCCGTAGCTCAATTGGATAGAGTGGCTGGCTTCGAACCAGAAGGTTCCCCGTTCGAGTCGGGGCGGGGGTATTGTAAAAGCAGGTTTCCGCCAGAGGCGGATCTGCCTTCGGCATGACAAGTCCTGCCGGGGGTATTTTTCTTAATGGTTACGAAAGGTGGCGGTACTTTATGAGGGTTATTTCTATTGTCGGCAAGTCCGGCAGCGGCAAGACCACGCTATTAGAAAAGATAGTCCGGGAACTGGCCCGGCGCGGGTATCATATCGGCACCATCAAGCACGATACGCACGGGTTTGAGATTGATTACCCGGGCAAGGATTCCTACCGGCATTTCCACGCCGGGAGCCAGATGACCATGATTTCCGGCCCGGACCAGATAGCGTTAGTCAAACGGCTGGCCAAGCCGCTGGCTTTGGATGAGACGCTCAGGATATTCTTTAAGCCCCATAAATTCGACTTGATTATCACCGAGGGGTTCAAGCGGGAGAACAAGCCCAAGATAGAGATAGTCCGTAAGGCAATATCAACCGAGCCGATTTGCCGGAATAAAGGCGACCAATTAGCCGCCTTAGCCAGCGATATAAAAATCACGGGTTATTCGGTGCCCCAGTTCGGACTGAATGAAATTAAGAAGATAACTGATTTTATAGAAAAAGAGTTTATAGCCACGAAGACACGAAGGCACTAAGAAACCCCTTTGGATCTTGTGGTAAAAAGCCCCGATGTTCATCGGGGTCTAAGTGGCTGTAACGCTCCTTTGTCGCTAACAGCCACTAAGAGAGGATTATTTATGTCCGGAGAAGAAAAGAAGATCGGCTTAGTACAGGTCAAGGTCAACGGCCAGGTTGTGCCCATCAAGGGTTTTGTCCAGGATTTCATCGGGTTCGCAATCATCGGCATGCTCAAGAGTTTGAACGATGTGCCGGAACCGCAGGAAGTGGAAGTAAAGATTAAAGTTCACCCCGTTAGAGATACTTAATATAATAAACATATAAATCCACTATATTATTTGTGTAGAACGGTAAAATAACCTCCTTATTACGGTCGCCCTTGGCGACCTATCTCTAACGGGGTAAAGCCAGAATAAAACACTAATGACTAACAATAAAATAACCGCCGTGATACTTTGCGGCGGGCAGAGTAAAAGAATTGGCCGGAATAAAGCGTTTCTTAAAATAGATAACAAACCCTTCATTGAAATCATCATCAATAAACTGCAGGGATTATTTCAGAAGATAATTATTTCCGCCAAGCAACCTGCCCCATACCGGTATCTAAAATCGGCTAAAGTAGTGATTGTCAATGACCGCTCCAAGATTCTAGGCAGTCTGGTCGGGATTTATTCGGCATTGAAGAAGTCGCCCACCGAATACATCTTTGTGATTGCCGTCGATATGCCCAATATAGAAACAAAACTGATAAAGCGTCTCCTGCGGAATTACAAAGGATACGATGTAGTCATACCTGAAACCAGGAAAGGGTTGGAGCCGCTCTGCGCGGTATATTCCAAGAAATGCAGCCCCTTCATACAAGAACAAATCAGGCAAGGCAATTACAAGATTATAGATTTCTTTGACAAGGCCAAAGTAAAGACCATCCGGCTGAACCGGGACGGGCTATTTAATGTAAACACCTTAAAGGATTACTATTTACTCCGGTAAGTGCCCATCAATTGCCCCTTGCCGATAATGTGCCCGGCCATGGCATTAACCAAGACATCCTTGGTAGTAGTCTTGGGCTCCAACTGAAGCGCGCTATCCAGGGCATAGAGTTTGAAGAAGTAACGGTGCGTGCCTGAAGGCGGAGCCGGGCCGCCGTAGGCCGGACGCTTGAAGTCACTCTTTCCCTGCTGGGCGCCGTTGTCCAGAACCTCCTGAACAGGAACGCCATCGGGTAATCCGGAAACCGTAACCGGAATATTATACATCAACCAGTGAACCCAAGTGCCGCCGGGCGCATCCGGGTCATCGCAGACAAGGACAAACGTCTTGGTACCGGTCGGAACATCAACCCAGGCCAGGGCCGGAGAAATGTCCTGGCCGTCGGCCGTGTATTTGGCCGGAATCGCTCCCCCATCCCTGAACGCCGGGCTGGTGAGCTTGATAACCGCCTCATTGCCTTTTACGGCCGGGTCGGCAACATCGTTACGCGAACAACCGATAATCAGGGAAATGCAAATCAATAGCAGGATATTTGTTTCAAACATATGTTTTCCTTTTACTCACTGTTAGGTCTCACGCCCGTATGGGCGTAAGAGCGTTACAGTGAGTTATCCCGACGAATGTCGGGATTTATTCTTCCCTATGTATACATTTTATATCTAACCAAGTCAATCAGAATCCGGCATCTTTAACCTAAGCCATTTCATATAGAACCAGCCCATCAGGGCGCTGGCCAGATGAATGATATGATTAAGCCAGGCGGCCTCGCCGGCCAACTGCCCGGCCATGCGCAGGCCCAGGAAATGGGTGCTCTTTTCCAGTTCCATTATCGTGACCATTACCAATAAACCAACGACATATAATATCCTGGTTGCTGTTTGCCTCCAGCGGTAATCCGCCTCTTTCAGGTTATGTGACAGGAACCTATAGAGCAGGAATAAAACCGAGAGGCCGCAGGGAATGGACAAGAATTTAACCCACTGGACCGACAAGCCGCCCCAGAATGTGCCGTCGGACGGGGCGCGGATGAGATAGCGCAGAAAGGTACCTTCCAGCGCCTGATACCATCCAGACGAGGCGTCGGTCAACATATCGCTGATAAAGCGCAGGACGCCGAAGGCGGCCAATGGAATGGCGATGACCAGGCTCATTTTAGTCTGTTTAAGTTTATCCATTGTTAATGTTACAGAATGTTACAATAGGTTACAGAAAGTTACATACGGTTACGGTATCATAACAGCTTGCTTACTCGTATGTCAACCATTTTATTCAGCGGTTTTTGTTGCGCTGTATTGTCAAATTAGTAAACTGAATTACTGATTTTTAGGTGTGACAAAGGAAAGGATTTTATGACCGATAGTTCTATGACCAGCAAAATACGAGTCCGTTTCGCGCCCAGCCCGACCGGGTATCTCCATATCGGCGGCGGCCGGACCGCGCTATACAATTATCTCCTGGCCCGGCACTATAACGGCACTCTGGTGCTGAGGATAGAGGATACGGACCAGGTCCGCTCGACCGATGAATCCACCAAGGCCATATTCGAGTCGCTCAAATGGCTGGGGATTGACTGGGACGAAGGCCCGTTTTACCAGAGCCAGCGCCGGGATACCTATAACCAGTATGCCCAGAAACTGCTGGACGAGGGCAAGGCCGTCTACCGCGAGGACCCGGGCAAGGGCAAGGCGATTGTCTTTAAGATGCCGCTGGGGCGCAGTTTCGTCTTTGACGACCTGGTACACGGCGCCATCAAGTTTGAGAGCGACCTGTTGGGCGACCAGGTACTGGTAAAGTCAGACGGATTCCCGACCTATAATTTTGCCTGCGTGATTGACGATTCACTCTTGAATATCACGCACGTCATCCGGGGCGACGACCATATCTCCAACACGCCCAAACAGATTGCGCTTTACGAGGCGCTGGGCCAGCCGATACCAAAATTCGGGCATATTCCGCTGATTATGGGCGAGGACGGCTCGCGCCTGAGCAAGCGGCACGGGCATACCTCAATCGGCGAATACCAGGAACTGGGTTATCTGCCTGAGGCGATGTTTAATTTCCTGGCGCTGATGGGCTGGTCGCCCGGAGACGACAAGGAATTGATGACCAAGGACGAGATTATCAAACTGTTCACCATTGAACGGGTCAAGGACAAACCGGCCCAGTTCAATCTCAAGAAGCTGACCTGGATGAACAGCCATTACCTGAGACACCTGCCGGTAGAACGGCTTTATCAGTTAACCAAGCCCTATCTGGAAAAGGCCGGATATGATTTGGCCAAAGCGACTGAAACCAAGGCAATGAAACTGGTCGACCTGTACCGCGAGCGCATCAAACTGCTTTCCGAGATTGCCGAGGTGACCAGATTCTTCTTCGAGGACAAGATCAATTACCAGGCCGAGGCGGTGGATAAATTCGTCAAGACCGCGGACGGCACGCAGGTCCTGGGGATGGTCCGTGATGGCCTGGCCAGCGCCGCTGATTTCTCGCATACCTCGCTGGAACCAATCCTGCGCCAGGTGGCCGAGAGCAAGGGACTGAAGTTCCAGGGCGTGGCCCAGCCGGTCCGGGTGGCGCTGACCGGCACGACCGTTTCGCCCGGCATCTTCGAGGTGATGGAATTGCTGGGCAAGGAACGGGTTCTGGAGCGGATAAATGGGTGCCTTTTATAAAGCAGACCTGGCCAGGGCTTTCATATTTAGCGTCATTGTCTTGCTTGTCTATTTTGGAGCATTCCGGATAGTATTCAGGAAGTTTTACCTCAAGAGAGATATAAGACACTGGGGATGGATTGACCGGCTCATTATCGGACTGGCCATAGCCGGCGTATTCTGCTTTACCTGGGGCTATTTCATAGAACCAAACCGCATCGAGGTCATACATCTGACTTTGAAGTCCGATAAGATTATGATGGGGAATTCAATCCGCCTGGTGCATCTCTCGGATTTACATATAGAAGAGGAGGGTTACCGGGAATTGACCGTTCCGAAACTGGTGGAGCGGGAAAATCCGGACCTGATACTCCTGACCGGCGATTATCTTAATAACCACAATTCCCAGGAAATATTAAGACGGTTTCTGGAGAAATTAAAAACATCCAGTAAGTTTGGCGTATATGCTGTGGCAGGCAATTTTGACAGATGGTTCCCAAGCCATGAGGTATTCAAGGACCTTGGCATAAAACTACTGGACGGAGAATCGGCGGCATTGGATATCCGGGGTTCTCGAGTAATTATTACAGAAACCCATTACAACATTAATAAGCAAACGGGCTATAAGATATACCTGTGCCATTACCCTGATTTTATACCGGAAATAAGCCGGACCGGAGTGGATTTATATCTGTGCGGGCATACGCACGGCGGGCAGATAAGGATGCCGCTTTACGGCGCATTGATGACATTTTCCCGTTTGGGCAAACGTTATGAAATGGGCTATTACCGGGAAGGTAATATGGACGCCTACGTAACACGCGGAATCGGATTGGAGCCGGGCATACTGGCATCGGCCCGGTTCTTATGCCCGCCGGAAATAACGGTTATTGATATTGAGCCCAAGTGATTTTATAGCGGAAAATACTTGATTTTTTATATGCTTTTTCTATACTATATGCAGTAATTAGCGGCTTTGAAACATTCTATATTATAGAGACGAAAAGAGGATTTTTATGAAAAAAACATTCTTTATTCCCGTTGCAGGAATGATAGTTATTTCATTCTTCCTGGGCCTGACTCTCTGGGCGGGTAATCCGGCCAGCGATTTGCAGGACGGCATTAAGAAACCCGACCGTGAACTAGTAAAGAAAGCGGTAGAACAACTGGTGTTACAGAATGACACCAAGGCCTGCGACACCCTGATTAGTTCCGCGAATTCTACCGAAGACAGCGGCATCTACTGGATACTCTTGGAAGGACTTTCCCGCTTTACCAATACCGAGGTCATTTCCAAGTTAACGGGTTACATATTAGCCAACAAGTCCAAATCAATCGGCCGTGACTTACTCGGAGCGATGAAGAATAACCGCTCATCCAGCATTCTCCCACTGCTCAAGGAGGTCATTGAAAAAGGCACTTATGAGATGAGGATTGAATGCATTCATCAACTCAGCGCCATTACCACCAGGGAAGCATTAGAGGTGTTATGCGGATTCCTTAAAACACTTGACGAAAAGAATGATAAAGAACTGGTAAAGGAAGCTATTGCTTCGCTGAAGAGGATTACCGGCGTGGACCGCGGAAATTATCCGGCCTCCTGGCTGCAATGGTGGGAGGAAAACAAAAATAAGCAGCTAGGTGACATTATTAAGCCCAAGACCGCGGCGGGCGGCAGTATTGATAATGTAAGCGTATATCGCGATATGACCGGCGTGGAGGATTTACCCAAAGACAAGGTAATAGTAATCAGAAATGACTTGTGCGACGAAAAGGCCAAGGTCAGCGGGTTTGACGGTAACTACGACCATATCCAGGATATCCTGACCCGACTCGGCATTGCACATACGGTGGTCGGCAAATCAGAATTGGAAAAGGACTCATTTGATTGGGATAATGCCTGGGTGATACTCTTTAATTGTATGCTTTATAAGGAGCATTGCTGTAATCCCAAGCACAGGGCCGGGAAAACCAAGACCAGCGAACGGCTGGTTAATTGCGAAGGTGAGGGCGCGCACCAAAACCATAAACCCGAAGTGAGCGATAAAGTAATAAAGAAAATACAGAAATTCGTAGAAACCGGCGGATATCTGTTTACCGAAGACATGAATATCAACGAAATAATCGTGCGGGCATTTAAGGGAATAATAGCCTCTCCGAGATTTCTCCCCGCCAAAGATGTTCCGATATTGCCGGCGCCCGGGGCGGCATTACATCCATATCTGAAATACGTCTTTGAGGCAGCGCCTTCAGGTTCCAGCGATGCACCTGAGACATCGGAAGCAGAAAAATCGGGCGAAACCCGGTCAGTCAAACCGGGCGAATTCCGTATAGATGCCGAATGGAAGATTGACGAGGACAGCCCCGATATAAAGGTGCTGAAGAAGGACGTAACCGTCCTGATAATGAGCCCGAAACTGGTAACTAAATCTAATACCGACGGCGCGGTGGCGGTTACCTTCGGCGTATCGGGCAGCAATATCGTTACAACCGGCACTGAAAAGGGACCGTCTTATCAGGGAGGCGGCCGGGTTTTACATGTCATGAGCCATTTCGGCCATCAAAAATCCAAGGTGGACGAATTCGCCCTGCAAAATCTGATACTTAATTTCATAATGGAACTCAACCAGCGCAGGCCAAAAGGAAAAAAGTAGATTACCCTACAAGGAGAACACCACGATGCGAAAAGAATTCTTAATTCTGCTATCAGCTGTCATTTTTCTCTGTATGATATTCAACATCCCGCTGTCGGCAGGTAATCCGACACAGGACCTGCAAAGCGGCGTCCAGAAGAAAGACAGTTCAAAGGTAAAAAAGGCTGTCGAGGGATTGGTTTTACAGAATGACGTTAAGGCATGCAACACCCTGCTTGATGCCCTGACACCACAGCCTGATACCAATATCTATTGGCTGATTTTGGAAGGAATATCCCGTTTTAGTAATAGCGAGGCTATTTCCAAGATTACGAATTTTATCCTGAGTAAAAGGGATCAGGACGTCGGCCGCGACTTATTAGGGGCCATGAAAAGTAACCGTTCGCCTAATATCTTACCCCTGCTCAAAGAGGTTATGGAAAAAGCCCCTGAGGATTTAAAGACCGAGTGCCTCCATCAATTAGGCGGCATCCAAACCAAAGAGGCGTTAGAGGTGCTGTTTAACTTTCTCGAAACATTGGACGAGAAAAATGACAAGCTGTTAACAAAAGAAACTATCGGCGCGGTAAAAAGGATTACCGGTCTTGACAAAGGCAATTACCAGGCTTCCTGGCTGGCCTGGTGGAAGGAAAACAAAGACAAGCAAATAAGCGATATTATTAAGCCCAAAACCGCTGCCGGCGGCAATATTGACAACGTGTCACAGTACCGCGATATGACCGGCGTAGAGGATTTACCAAAAGAGAAGGTTTTTGTAGTCCGGAACGACCGGTGCGACAAACATTATCAAGGTGACCGCAATTATGATAAAATCCAGGATGTTTTAACCAAAATGGGAGTGGACCATACAGTGCTTGGTAAATCAGAATTAGAAAGCGATTCTTTTAACTGGAAAGAAGCCTGGGCGCTTGTATTCAATTGTAATTACTATAAAGATTTATGCTGTGGTAAAGGGTGTGGCAACAGCGGTCAAGCTGTGGGCGCGAGAGTCAATAGATGCGTCAAAAGTGACGATCCTAAGCATGACCATATGACCCATGATACGGAACTCAGCAAGAAGACTATTCAAAAGATTAAAGAATTCGTGGAATCCGGCGGCTATCTTTTTACTGAAGACTTGAATATCAGAGAAATAACCGGCCGCTCATTTAAGGGGGTAATTACAGACACCAAGGAGTATTCTGACCGGACGGTGCAGATACTGCCCGCGCCGGGAGCAGTATTACATCCGTACTTGAAATATGTATTTGAAGCGCCCCCTTCAAGTTCCAGCGATGCACCCGGAATGCCTGGCATGCCGCCGTCAGAAGAAAAATCAGGGGAAACCAGGTCTGTTAAACCAGGCGAATTTCGCATAGATTCCGAGTGGAAAATCGATAACGGCAGCCCCGACATTAAAATCTTAGGCAAAAACGTCACGGTTTTAATAATGAGCCCTAAACTGGTTGATAAATCACACCCGGAAGGCGCGGTAGCCGTTACCTGGGGTGTATCAGGTGAAAATATCGTATCAACTGATGGCAATAAAACCTCTTATTCGGGAGGCGGACGGGTTTTACATGTCATGAGCCATTTCGGGCATCAAAGATCTAAGATTGATGAGTTTGCCCTGCAAAACCTACTCTTAAATTTCCTGATTGAGCTCAACCAGCGTCGCCCAAAAAGCAAAAAATAGGATTATAATAAACATTGAGTTATCAAACCTGTTGGCAAGAAAAAGTAAAGAAGCTTCCCGAAGAAATATTCACTCGCTTTGAAAAAGTAAACAATCAGTCAACTCCAAAACGCGCTTTACTGGTTGGCAAAGGCATTGAATTGTTACTGCCCAACTTAAACAGATTCCTTGGCAAATCAGAATGGAAGCTCTTCATCAGCCAAGCCGAGGACGGATGTGTCCCGTGCTGTCGCGAAACAGGCATATCATCAGATAATTCAGAAACTCCGCCTGATAATTTAGTTTACCTTAAGGGCGGATCGGATAAATGCCTATCCTCTTTTCCGGCGGAAATATTTGATCTGGTGTTTTCCTTGTGGGATTTGCCCTCTCAAAGCCAAAGCAACATCTTTTATACGGACAATCTTTATCGCTTAGTGAAAAAAGGGGGCAAAGTCAGCGTTATTACCTATCTTGACGGCTCGCCTGAATTACCACTGGATGTTATAAAGAGAATAATCCGCCGGAAGAAATTACCGCTGAAAATATTTAAATCCGCCCTCCCGGATTCGACCGGAAACCTCAGGAAAATGCTTAATAAAACCGGCTTTGGTGACGTCCGCATATGGAAAAGCAGTATTGCCTGCGCTTATCAATCAGCGGAAGATCTACACAATGACATCTTCTCAGACGGCGAAGGAAATCTTTTTATGGCTGACACCACGGATGAACAACGCATTTTTGTAAAGGAAGAGTTTATCAAAGAAGCCAGCGCATATTCATTCCCGCTGGAAATAAGTTATGACTTTGCAGGCGGGGTAGGGGTTAAACCCTGAGAAGGTTTTAACAGCGAAACATTTACCTTACGGCTGATAACGGGCTGGCTGTCACAAAGCAGCTCAAAAACATACATGCCTTCGCTTTCAAAAACGATATTTTTCATGTCAAAGATAAATTCTATGGTGGCTAATGGATTAGGAAATTTAATCGGACCGGTTAGATTAAGGATGACCTTATTTGACTGCAGATGAGTACATTTTAGAGCCCCATCATATTGGCCGATACCCTCGGTAAGAACGCAATAAACATATAAAGTTTGATGCCGGCAGGGCAATTCAGCCGCGGCA
The DNA here is from genome assembly GCA_016235865.1 of Planctomycetota bacterium. Lineage (NCBI taxonomy): Bacteria > Pseudomonadati > Planctomycetota > Planctomycetota bacterium. Next base: position 101,732 of record JACRIK010000003.1, read on the forward strand.
ATGTTGTTAAAGATGCCAATAACACTCTTTTTACCGGTCAGGCGGTCGTCAATAACGCCATCACAAATAACCATGGCCAGGGGAATTGGCTTGGGTTTCTGGGTGTTCATATCATTATTATATCAGAATTTTCTTGAACTACAAGTTTTGCATTATATATTACTTCCTATATTTACAGAAGGGAGATTTCAAATGATAACAGCCGGTATAGATATGGGCGCCAAAACCATTAAAGCGGTTTTAATCAAGGATAACAAGATAATCGCCAAAAGCCTGGGCTTAGGCGGTTTTGACCAGCGCGCCTCGGCAGAAAAGGTTTTCAACGAGGCATTATCGCAGGCGAAACTGTCCCGTAATGATATAGAGCATATCACGGTTACCGGCATCGGGCGCAAGGAAATTATTATGCATCCGCCCATTTCGGCTGACCGGGAAGTAACCGAGGTTACCGCCGCGGCAAAGGGCGGTACTTATTTATTCCCGCAGGTCAGAACCGTAATTGATGTCGGCGCTGAAGAAGGCCGGGCCATCCGCTGTGATTCAGCCGGCAAGGTAATTGACTTCGCGGTGAACGAGAAATGCGCCGCCGGCGCCGGCTCTTTTACCGAGGCCATGAGCCGGGCCCTGGAACTCCCTCTGGAACAAATCGGTGAAATATCCCTTACCTCTCAACAGGTCATCCCAATGAATGCCCAATGCGCGGTATTTGCCGAATCAGAAGTCGTCTCATTAGTCCACGCCAAGACACCCAAAGCGGATATTGCCCGGGCCGTCAATGATGCTATTGCCAGCCGAATCGCCTCTATGACCAGGCGGATTGGCATGGAAAAAGAGGTCCTGCTAATCGGCGGTGTGGCCAGGAATAAAGGGTTTGTCAAATCACTCAAGGACAATCTGCAGACTGAAATCATCACGACACCGGATACGGAGTTTGTCGGGGCTATCGGCGCGGCACTGATTGCGGAAAAATAGAGCCTGATTATTTTGCCTGATAACCGGAAATTTTCTGTATCCGCCGCTGGTGGCGTGGATTCCCGGTATCAAACGGAGTTTCCAGCCATATCTTTACTATTTCCCTGATATCATTTTCCTTAAGCGCCCGGGCGCCTAAGCATAAGATATTGGCATCGTTATGCTGCCGGGACATCTCGGCGGTAAATTTATCATATGGCGTAACTGCTCTAACACCTTTAATCTTATTGGCGGCAATACACATTCCCAACCCGGTGCCGCATATCAAAATGCCTTTTTGATATTCGCCTCCTGAAACAGATTCGGCCACCTTAAAGGCGAAATCAGGGTAGTCAACCGAATCTTCATTATTTGTTCCGAAATCGGTAAAATCATATCCCGACTGCTTAAGTACTCCTTTAACCATCTCCTTGGTCTTATATCCGGCATGGTCAGAGGCAACAGCAATTTTCCCGGCGTTTTTTATTTCATTTAACATATAATCTTCTCCAAGGCATTTTGTATTTTATCGGCACATTTTCGGTAGCCTTCTTTCCCGGTCATAATCGGGTCTTCAATGTCATTCCCATCCTGGTTAAGAAGCTTCATCCGTTCCGTAATAAGCGGCGCCCACTCTCTCAATGTGGTAAAATGCCCCCTGGTCATTACGTAAATCTCATCCGCCTCTTCAAGCATCGACAAGGTCACCGGCTGGGAAAGGTGATTCCTGATATCCACGTCATTCTCCTTCATCAATTCAATGGCCGTGCCCGAAGCCGGGCTATTATAGATTGCCGATGTGCCGGCTGAAATAATCTTATAACCATTTTCTTCCAGTTTTGAGACGGGTGTTTTTAGACGGGCTGCTAACATCTTCCTGAATAATCCCATGGCCATCGGACTGCGGCAGGTATTACCTGAACAGACAAAAACAATCATCTTATAAGTCAGGCGCCGGATATTATCTTCAGTGATAGAACCCTGACGCATTATCTCAAATTTGTTATCCGCTGTAACTTTGACAACCGTGGAAGAGACGCCTATTTTAGATGGACCGGCGTCAATAATAACATCAACTTGCTCATTTAATGTTTTTATAACTGTTTGGGCATCAGCCGGCGCGGGCCGGTCTGCAAGATTGGCGCTTGAAGCAATCACCACCACTTTAGAGAGTTTAATCAGGTCTTGCGCAATAATATGGTTAGGCACCCTTAAACCAACCCAGCCGCCTTTGGAATCAGGCAGGACCAGCGTCAGCGGTCCGGGCCAGAACGCCTTCATCAGACGAAGCGCCAGTCGGGGCACGGTCGAGGTATGGCAATAAACATCATCGGCGGACGCTAAATGAATGGTAAAAGGCCTGGTTTCAGGGCTGTTTTTTGCTTCATAGAGCCGTTTTACGGCCGAAGGGATATTGGCATTCGTGCCGAGTCCATAAACGGTTTCGGTCGGGAACACCACCAGACCGCCTCCTGAAAGAACCCTTGCCACATTGGATAAAATACCTGTTCGGTAATTCTTAATGTCTATCTTAATAATTTCTGCTGGCAAAATAAATACTCCTATATGGATTTTATAATACTAACTTTAGCAATCCTGTCAATCTATTTCTCATTCAACCGGCCGTATTACCGGGATTAGCCGTTTGAGGTAGCGCTCTTGGGCATTAAGGATGCCATTATTACTCCTCACCACCACTATTATACAAGGTATCAGGAGACGGTAGATACCCCCTATACCCTACCCCCTCCCCCCGGGTACCCCCCTCCAGTGGCTACTATTTGAACCTCCAGCATCCAGTGTTTGAGCATCCTGCATACCCTGGTTAAACCTCCTGCCTACCATGGTTTAACCTCCTGCCTACCCTGGTTAAACCTCCTGCCTACCCTGATTAAACCTCCTGCTTACCATGGTTAAGCCTACTGCCTACCCTGGTTAAGCCTCCTGCCTACCCCGGTTTAACCTCTTGCCTACCCTGGTTTAACCTCCTGCCTACCCTAGTTAAGCCTCCTGCCTACCATGGTTGAGCCTACTGCCTACCCTGGTTAAGCCTCCTGCCTACCCCGGTTTAACCTCCTGCCTACCCTGGTTAAACCTCCTGCCTACCCTGATTAAACCTCCTGCCTACCCTGATTAAACATCCTGCATACCCTGAGTAAACATCCTGCATACATGGTTTAACCAGTAGCACACCTTGGTAATTTTTATGGATGTTTCAGCGGCTACTTTAGGAGCTGGTATAAATCATAAACTGATTTATTGACTTATAAAAGGCGGGAAATCACGAAAAACGGCCTCTAAGAAACAGTCCGTTTAATCTGAATAAGTGTGCTAAGAAGCCCGGGAAGGTCTTTGAGGGCCAGGGAATTCGGGCCGTCGCAGAGCGCTCTATCGGGTTGAGGATAGACCTCAAAGAACACGCCATCTGCCCCGGATGCTACCGCAGCCCGCGCCAAATACGGTATCATCTGCCGGTTACCGCCGGATTTACCCTTTGCCCCACCGGGTATTTGGGCGCTGTGCGTGGCATCATAAATCACCGGATAACCAAACGCCTTCATTACCGGTATGGCCCGCATATCATTGACCAGGTTATGATAACCGAATGAGGTGCCCCGTTCCGTAATGATAATCTTATTATTACCAGTGCTTTTTACCTTTTCTATCAGATAGATTATGTCTTCGGGAGCCAGAAACTGGCCTTTTTTGATATTTACCGGCTTACCGGTTTTACCGGCGGCAATCAGCAAATCGGTCTGCCTGCACAAAAGCGCCGGTATCTGGATTATATCCAGAACCCCGGCGGCCTGTTTTACATCTTCCTTGCAATGGACATCAGAAAGCACCGGAATATCTAACTGTTTTTTTACTTTAGCAAGTATCTCTAAACCCTTTTTTAAACCAACTCCGCGATATGAGCGGTGGCTTAACCGATTGGCTTTATCATAGGACGCCTTAAAGATAAAAGGTATCCTGGTTTCTGAAGCGATGTTTTTAAGCGCCTCGGCTATCTGGAAGGTGAGTTTTTCATTCTCGATTATACAGGGCCCGGCAATAAGAAATAACCGGGAATCTCCGATTATGGCATCACTTATTTTTATTCTCATCTTATTATCCCCTTCGTTTTACTACTGGATAAAAGCCAGTAATTCACTGCGTTCAAACTGGCTTTAATCGTCAGGAGGAAACATGAAGGTTGGCGAGTTTTTAAGCCACCATTCCTCCCATCGCTTGGTACCGCTTGAAAGTTCGGACTCATTACTATAATATTTATAATCCAGTGTTACGCCGGCAATCTTACTTAAAAGACTAAAGGCAATAGCTCTTTTATTGGGATCTGATTTCTTGAGAAAGTCAATCAAAACCGGCACGCCTCTTTTATCTTTCAGCTTAACCAGCGCTTCAGCCACGGCAAATATAAAATCATCGTCATCCCCCGAGAGATAGCCGCTTAATTCATCCACTACTGAATAGTTTTTAAGATTGCCCAGGATGCGGGCGGCAGAAATCCTCAAGGAAAGGTCCTTTAGAGAAGGAAGCAACAGGGGCGTGGCATCATCCACTAAAAGTCCGCTGAAGACCAATTCTACCCGGGTATGATAATCAGGGTCCGGTTTTTTCAGCGCCTCGATAAGGGCCAAAACCGACCTTTTGCCGAATTTACGCAGTTCAAAAGCAAGCTTATTGGTATCGCAAGACGGATTGGCTAATTCCTGGAGTAATTTAGTGAGCCGTTCGGTCTGCGATTGTTCGGGTGAAAGAGACGGGGAACGCATCTCCATTAATTCCTTTCGCAAGACCCCCATCTCAAATCTGAGCGACTCCATATCTTTTTGCTGTTTATTAAAACGCTGGTTTAAATCATATGCCTCTTTGGCGAGAACGGCTATTTTCTGTTCCAATTCCATTGTTCTGTCATCCCGCTGCTTAAGCTGATTACTGTAAGAGCAGGAGGCCAGAAGCGTTGAGAGTGCCAATATTACTGCTATAAAAGGCTTGCTGTTCATTTAATAACAACCTGATTTACCTGTCCCGGTAACTTTCCGGTAACTTTTCCGATATTATAGGCGTTATATTTCACCTTTTTCAACCGGCGAATAATGGCTGAAGCATAGAATTTATCGACTATAATAACCAGGCCTATACCCATATTAAAAACCCGTTGCATCTCTTCCGGTGCAATATTGCCGGTCTTTTGAATCAACGAGAAAATAGGCGGAAGCGGGAAGGCATCGGCATTAATCTCTACGCAGACATTCTTGGGCAATACCCGGGGAATGTTTTCCACCAGCCCGCCGCCGGTAATATGGGCTATTCCCTTAACTGCCTTTTTACAGCTGTAATTCCGCAAAATATGTTTGACTGCTTTTGCATAAATTATGGTGGGCTTCAGGAGTTCTTCGCCAAGGGTGCAGCCAAGTTCAGGACTATGTGATTGCAGTTTATTTACCTCCTCTTTATGCGAAAGACCCTCCAGAAAAACCCGCCGTACCAGGGAATAACCATTGGAATGCAGCCCCGAAGACGATAACCCAATCACCACATCGCCGGGCTTGATGTATTTGCCTGTAATAACCTTATGTTTATCCACCAGGCCCACGGCAAAACCGGCCAAGTCGTATTCTGATGGCGGATAGAAATCCGGCATTTCAGCGGTCTCGCCGCCCAGAAGAGCACAACCGGATTGCTCACAACCGGCGACAATCCCCTTGATAATATCAACGATTATTTTCTCGTTCACCCGGCCACAGGAAATATAATCAAGGAAGAAAAGCGGTTCGGCGCCGGTAACAATCAGGTCGTTGATGCTCATTGCTACAAGGTCTATGCCAATTGTGTCGTGTTTATTCAGAAGAAAGGCAATCTTTAATTTCGTCCCAACCCCATCAGAACAGGCCACCAGCGTCGGCGATTTGTAACTCCTGGCAAATAACGGTGCAGTGTGGCTTTTGTCCCGGCGTGATACGCCTGTTTTGGGGAATAAAGAAAACAGACCGGCAAAACCCCAGGGATGGTCAATCACCCTGGGGTCATAGGTTTTCCGGCTTAGGCGGATAATTTCGTCTATCACACCATCCTTCTTGGTTGTATCAACACCCGCGGACTTATAGGTTAACATCTTGGTTATTGTATCCATTTTTTATCAAAATCCAATAACGATAATTTATTGAACAGTTGCTTTTCCGTCCCTGCCGCTCCGAGATTTTTTTCTATCCGGAATAAATAGTATATTATATCTATGTCATCTTTATCAAGTTTTAATGCTCTCTTTAATTCTTTCTGCGCAGCGTATAAATCATTCTGCAAGTAATACTTAATCCCCAGCTTCAAAAGGGTTTTCTTTTTCTCCCTGAGTGATTTGCGTTTTCGATAATAAACAGTGTTAAAAATATCCACAAGATTATATACGTATATAATAAAGCATGAAGCGAGAAGCACAGAACGCAAAACATGGAACGCCGGGAATAAGAAGGAGATGACAATTAAAGACGTATCAAGCAGAATTACGGCAGAAAAAAATATGAGCAACCCCTTGAGATACCTGCTTAATAAGATTTGGCCGAGACCGGGGAAGAATACGGAAAGGATAAGAGGGAACATTGAATTGATATAGTTACTATATAGTGGACTAAAACCCTCTCCCCTTGTGGGAGCGGGCAGGGTGAGGGGGACACCCTCCCCTTAATCCCCTCCCATCAAGGGAGGGGAAAGAGTTTTATTAGGATATCCTATTATGGTTTATATCTGCTGCCGCTCTGAGTAAATCCGCCGTTAACAGCACCGCCCCAGATCATCATCTCCCTGATAGTGCGATCGTTATCAGGTCTGATGAAATCCATCCATAACCCCTTATGATAGGTACGGGCGGTTGGGGCGCCTAAAGAGTTAATGGTGGTCCAGCGGTCAAGTGCCGGGTCATAATGAGCGCCGTCGTTAAGATAGTTACTGCCGTTCCAGCCGCCCCAGACAACCAATTCAGCGCGACTGCGTCCCTGCCAATCGGTCCATTCGGACCAAACCGCATTATGATAGGCCCGGCTGGCCGGCGCATTGAGCGTAGTAATATCTCTCCACGAGTCGGTTACCGGGTCATATATTGCACCGTTATTCAGGTAATTAACCCCATCGTATCCGCCCCAAATAAGCACCTTGTTACGCCAGGTCCAGGAATTCGTGGCATATTTAAGGTCGCCATTTCCATTGTCATAGTAACTGATATAACTCTTCTTAGACTGGTCAACAGCTATATTACTATATTGCCCCACGTCACCGGACTCATCAATAATTACCGGGGCATCCCAGGTAGTCGTATATACAGATGACTTACTGATATACTTGAGTCGCCCATTAGTAGTATCATAGTAACTGATATGGACGGTGGTAGGCGTAGGAGTAATCTTGGAATCTACAGCCAGAGAGCAATATTGCCCGTGGTCTGCAGGAGTGGAATCCGGCTGGTTTTCTATAACAAATGCGCCGGTCACATTAGAGGCAAACTTAAGCCGGCCATTGGTTATATCATAGTAGCTGATATAGATATTATTAATAGAATCAATACCTATAGAAGAATACAACCCGACATCTCCGGCGCTCTCAACGATAACCGGCGCTAAATATGTCCCGGTCGTACTCATAATCGCATATTTAAGGTCGCCAGAGGTCTCATCGTAATAACTGATATACGCCTTATTAAGGTTATCAGCGGCAATAGAGGTGTATTTCCCGACCGTAGCGGTGTTGTCAACGGTAACCGGCGCATTCCACGAGCCGGTCACGCCGCTAATATATTTAAGGGCGCTATTAGTCGCATCGTAGTAACTGATATGGACTAAATTACCGGTCCCGATAGCAATATCGGTGAACAATCCGACATCACCACCACTATCAAGCGTATCTGTCTGCCAGGTTGCAAAAGCAGTGCTGCTAATGGCATATTTAAGGTTGCCATTAGTCCGGTCATAATAACTTACATGGAGACGACCGGTAGAATCAATGGCAATACTGGTGTATTCGCCTACTCTATTCCCAGCCGGGTCTACATTTACGCCAACCGAATCCCAGGCGCCGCTTTCATTTGTGGTATATTTCAAGTCGCTCGAAGTGTAGTCATAATAAGCCACATGGGCCCGGCCTGACGGAGACAACACAATAGAAGAATACATTCCGATATCATTAGTAGTAACTGTATTATACGTAGTCCAGCCCTCTTCCGAACCGGCTCCGGTCCAGGCCGCGGTATGGCCTTCCCGCCCGACAAACCCCAGAGGCGGTGTTGATGTGCTTTGCCAGGTATCGGAAATCGGTATATACCTGCCGCCGGTGTTAAGGCGGTTATTACTGACGGATTGCCCGCCCCAGACAACCATCTGCATAGGCGTAATGGTATTAGCCCAGACCGCAACATGATTCATCCTTACATCCGGACGGTTAGTGCTGGTTATCGGATACCAGTCCTCTGATTCAAGTTCATAAATAGCGCCATCATTGTAATAATTCGACCCATTATAACCGCCCCAGACTATCATTTCGTTACTGTCATTAGGTCCGTCATAAGCCCAGATGGCTGAATGCCATGCCCGAGGCGCTAATGCGGTGGGTGTTAAAGAAGACCAAAGGCCGCCCCGCCCGACAGCCGGGTCATACCTGCCGCCGGTATTTGTATACGATGTCCCATTAAAACCGCCCCAAACAATCATTGTCGGTGTAATCGTAGTGGTAATAGGGCCGGTCCAAACAGCCGTTTGCCCGTATCGTGCTGTCGGAGCTCCGGAGTTTTTGAGTAATGACCAATTATCCGTAACCGGATTATATCTGGAGCCATTACGGAATGCCTTGGCGCCATTCCAGCCGCCCCAGATAATTACCTGCGGGCTGGCTGTGGTAATAATCCAGCTAGTTCCGTCATACCTATAAACGCTATTTTCATCCTTTACCATTACATACATGCCTGCAACAGGCGTCGTAAAATCCCAGGTGGGCGGACTGTCGTCAATACAAACCGTAAGATAATTCCCATACCCTGCCCAAGCGCCAGCCGCCCCTGTGGAAGATATCAAATACCTGTCATTTAGGACAGGTGCCGGGGGAGGGGTTGCTAAATCTTTATCTAAAACCGGTTTCTGCCAATTAAAGTTAGTGAAGACCATGGTATGGAATTCGCGGCTGACCGGCGGTCCAATCATAGGCGCAGGTACCTCTATCCAGGAATCAGTTGCCGGATTGTATCTTCCGCCGTCGTCAAGATAGCCATCAACACCCTCGCCGCCCCAGACAATCATTTCCGTACCGGTCCAGACCGCCGTATGCCCTTCGCGGCCAACCGGGGTTTCAGCCGTTGTAGTCATAACCAGCCAATAATTGCCTGTCGGCCTATAAAGACCACCAGTATTTAAGTAACTGCCATTATACCCTCCCCAGGTAAGCATCTGGGTACCGGTCCAAAGCGCCGTATGCCCGGTACGGGAAGTAGGACAATTAACTGCCGGTAAGGTCGTCCAGGCATCATTATAAATAGACCTGTACGTCGGCGGTTCCAACTGTACGACATAATCCCGTGGAGAAGCCGGCGTATATCTGCCGTCAGAGCTGGTAAGGATAGTACCGGTATTAATCGGATAAAATATACTGCCGGTATTTCCGCCAAAAATACACATCTGGCTTCCGGTCCAGACTGCGGTATGTCCGTTTCTGGCTGCAGGCGTGGAAGACGCTGGATAAGTAAATTCATACCAGGCATTATCAGAAGCGTACCAAATACCGCCGGTATCAAGTGTATCCCCAGCAGTATTTATGCCGCCCCAGATAAGTAATCTCCGGTTTTGCTCATCCCAAACGCCTGTATGACCACCTATGATTTGCAAAGGCAAAGCAATAACCTCGCCGGTCCTCGCAATAGGCGCATCAATTGTTCTGCTAAATGGAACAGCTGTTAACACATATTGATAGTTATTCCAAACATTCTGCAAGGTATAATACTGATTTGAACTCTGCAGAGGAAGAGAAGTCCAGGTGTCACTCCAAATATCATATCGTCCGCCAGAATTAAGACGCTCATATTGAGCCGGGAAATAATCGCTCCGCCAGGTATAACCACCCCAGACAATCATCTGGCCCGATACACCTAATCCCGGAGACCAAACCGCAATATGGTTACTTCTTGAGATAGGCGCGTTATCAGGGTCAAGAAGCGGCGTCCAGGTATCATTAGCCGGGCTGTATCTTGCCCCGTCATTAAGGAAATCCATATCAGAATTTCTGCCGCCCCATATTATCATTTCGCTGCCGGTCCAGATAGCGGCATGCCCGGTCCTGGTGGAAGGCGAACCGATATCGTTTATGTAGTCCCACTCATCCATCGTCGGGTTATAACGAACCCCATCTCCAAAATAGGTGACATCGGCTCCCGAGATAACATGTCCGCCCCAGAGAAGCATCTCTGTCCCGGTCCAAACCGCGGTATGCCCCACCCTTCCTTCAAACATACTGAAACTCGCGTTTGAGTTTGGCTTCCAGGGCGAGGTGGTGGAATCAACCACCATAGCGAACGGCGCATTGGTGGCAGTTGTATCACCGAAAGCATTTGACGCTTTCACCCGCCAATAATACGTGCCGATATCCGGCAGGGCGTCTATGGTCAATGTGAAAGACGTGCTATTTCTGGCAATACCAGTTGCGGTATAAACTAGTAAACCGGATGTAAAGGCCGTATTTGTCGCCACCTCTATGGTGTAGCCGGTTTCACCCACGCTATCATTCCATGTAAGCATTGGGGTATACGAAAGAATCGTCGAGCCGTTTACCGGCGAGGCAATATTAAACGGGTCTGGCGGTGTGCTGGGCACAAAGGTATCAAATACGCTGTAAAAAATCGTCTCATAAGGTTCGATATTATTGGCCGTAGTGGTTCCGTAATCATTAACCGCGATTACCCGCCAGTAATAAGTCCGCCTGGTGTTAAGAACGCTCGGTTGCACATTATAAGTATTCGTTACCCCAACCGGTTCATTACGCACAACCGTCCCGGTAATTGAATCCAAGTATATCTCCACTATATAACCAGTCGCATTAGCTGCATACGTCCAGGTTAATGTCGGTGTTAAATTCACCTCTACGGTCCCGCTAACCGGCGTGCCTAATTGGAATGCTCCCGGAGGCGCTCCAGCCGTGAATTGGAACGGCGTATTTGTTGCCGTGGTGTTTCCTGAAGCATTCCGGGCTATCACCCGCCAATAATATAAGGTAGTGCCAATCAATGTCCCGCCGGGAATAGTAACCGCGGTAGTGCTGGATGAAATTGTCGCATTCTCATAGACTATCGTTGTCGGAGTAAACGTGGCTGCGGTAGACACCTGCAATGTATAACCGTCTAATATCGTAGATACTGACCACATAAACACCGGTGTCAGCGTATAAATAGTCTGGCCATTTAATGGTTGTGATAAATTAAAAGCAGTGGGAAGAACCTGGGTGGTAAAGTTAAACGGTCCGTTACTGGCAATGGTCTGTCCCTGCCCCTGGTCGTTGGAGGCAATCACGCGCCAGTAATATGTCCGGGCTGTTTCTAATATCCCGTTTGGTATCTGGAATGACGTGGCCGAAGTAACCAAAGGAGTCGTGGTCACAAGAGAGGCAAAAGAAAGGGAGTTGCTTATCTGCAACGTATAGGTAACCACATAAACAGAACTAGTCCAGGTGAAGGTCGGCGCCAGAGAATCCTGAATGATGCTGTCACTGCTGGGCGAGACAAGATAAAAACTTAACGGAGCCGTAGTTGGCGTAAAGGCATACGGCTGATTTGAAGCGAGTCGCTGGCCATAGTCATTCACCGCGGTTACCCGCCACCAATAAGTAATCCCCATTTCCAGGGCATTTGACGGAACCGTAAATGATGTTGTGGTGATACCCCGGTTTTCATAGCGATACGGCTCCACAAAGGTCATGTCATCATCAATCTGCAGATAGTATGTGGTGGCCAGATTAGACGGACCCCACTGAAGTGTTGGTGTCAGCGAACCCATTACACTCCCGGAAATCGGCATTGATAAACTAAAAGCCGCCGGCGTTACATTAACAGAGAAAATTAATGGGGCGTTGTATGCCACGCGTCTGGTCGCATCAGTGGTAAATTCGTTTGCGGCAGATACGCTCCATAAATAATTCTGCCCGCTGGACAGAACACCGCTGGGCAGGGTAAAGGAAGTCGTCGCGATATTAACGTTTTCATACACCAGCGAGGAAGTGCTGGTAGAGGTAATTTGTAATGCGTAGGTAGTGGCCCGCTCTGAAACGCTCCAGGTAAAAGTAGGCGTAACAACCGTAAAAACAGTTCCGGTTACCGGCGTAGCCAAAGTAAAACTACGCGGTCCGACATCAACGAAAAATCTATAAGGGGCGTTGGCTGCCGTAGTGGTTATTGGTGTGTCATTAGATATCGCTATCACCCGCCACCAATACCATTGCTGGTTAACTAATCCGCCGCTTATTGTATACGACGTGGTGGTAATCCCAAGAATAGTTGCCGGACTATTAAAATCTATATCCGTTGCTATCTGCAGGGTATATTCGTTTGCCAGGTCTGATATCGTCCAGGTAAATGTCGGGGCCAGGGTATCAATCGTTGTCCCTGAAATAACCGTGGACAAAGTAAAGGCGCGGGGCTTTACATCGGTTCTGAAAGACAACGGCGCATTGGAAGCCGTCCTGGTTACTCCGGTGGTATTATTAGCCATTACCCGCCACCAATAGGTTTGATTATCAGAAAGCCGGCCAGCCGGCAGAGTGTATGCCGCGGAAGTAATGGCCGGAAAAACCATTGTCGTGGTAAAGGTCATCACCGGCGATACCTCCAGGGTATATTCAGTAGCCAAGTTGGATATGGACCAGGAAAAATCCGGTGTCAGGGTGGAAATCACGCTGGCGCTTATCGGTGACGACTGATTGAACGACTGCGGAGTGACATCAATCGTAAATGAATAAGGCGGATTAGTATTGGTCGCTGTTGTCTCGCCTACGTTATTAACAGCTGTCGCTTTCCAATAATAGGTAGAACCGTTTTGTAGAACGCCTGGGGGAACGCTAAAAGACGTGTCTGTTATGCCGCTATAACTCAAAATAGTTGGCGTATAAGAAGTATTCAATGATATATCCACTCGATACGTAGTCGCCTGGGTAGCTCCGGTCCATGAAAGAGTCGGCGTTATAGTTTGCTGGGTGCTACTTATCGCCGGGGCGGAAAGAAGGAAAGAACCCGGAGCGCCAACTACATAGAATGCGGCCGGGGCGTTTGAAGCATATGTAGTTCCACCCGTATTAAAAGCGCTGACCCGCCAATAATAGGTTACCCCATTGGATAATGTGCCGGGCAATGCGGATGCCATCGAATAGGTGGTTGTTACGGGTAATATAGTTGAATATACCACGGGAGGATTAAAAGAGTTTTCCGTATCTATCTCGACAGTGTACCCGCCTGCCTGGGCTGACTCAGACCAGATTAGCGTCGGCGTAGTGCTGTATATTGTTTCACTCGGAGGAATCGGAGACAGCAAATTAAATTGTCCTGGTGTAATACCGGTATTAAAAGTAAATGGCGCATTGGAAGCCACAGTTGACGTTCCGGTGTCTCTATCCACCGCAATTACCCGCCAGTAATAGGTGGTGTTTGGCTGTAATGTGCTGGCGCCTATCTGGAACGCAGTTGCATCGCGGCGAATATTGGTGTTCTGAAAAACCGGTGTGCCGGAAGGATATGCGCTCTGCGTGAAAATCTGTAAGGTATATGAAGTCAAGTCAACCGGGAATGCGGTCCATCGAAATGTCGGTTGTAACCCTGTCGTGCTACCGGTAGTCGGATCTATCAGAAGAAATTGCCCGCTGCTGCCTCCTATCATTCTTACCTGGCTTTGCGTACCCAGGCATCCGCCCCCCTGGCCGAATCCGCCTATGCCAAACGAGGCTACCAACATCAATAACATAAACCATACTAATTTATTATGCCTTACCATATATTCCTCCTCACTGTAATTATTATCGCTGACGCTAATTAAAGATTCTTTTTCTATCCCAAATAACCAATAAGTCAAGATAAATTATACTAAAAATTAATATTATCCTCCTGAGAGAGCACTCCCTTCTTTCCGGTTAATCATACCCCTATTTACGGGAAAAGTTGCATTTTATCAAGCACGAAATTATCCTTGACTTTCCATTAAATAATGCTATATTAATACCATGAAAGAGATGCCTCGCCAATATATAGAATCACGGATAAAATCACTGAGGCGAAAAGTGCGACTTTGGTTCCTGGTCGACGGACTGAGCCGCCTGATTATCTTTCTCTTGCTATATCTTGCCTTTACTTTCTGGGTTGATTACCTTATCCGCAACCTGCCCGCCCCGTTGCGGCTATGCTTCCTTGCCCTAACCGTTATTATAACCGTTTGGACATTGATAAATAAAACCATTATTCCTGTTATCCGGCTGAATAAAATGCCGAATGACGCCTTGATATTCCTGATAGAGAAACAATTCCCCGCCCTAAAGGAGCGCCTGATTAACCTCTGGCAGTTATCAGAAAAGACCATAGCGCCGCAATTGGCTCAAGAAGTAACGCCACTTTCCCGGTCATTTGATTTTACCAAAATCCTGTTCCCTCACCCGGCGCGCAAATTACTCTTAGGCGCCCTCGCATTATTACTGCTTTCTATTATAGCTGTCACTTTTTATCCGTCTGAATTAGGCATCTGGGGCAAACGTCTTCTGGGCGGCAACGTCAGCTGGCCCAAGCGCACACTTCTGGCCGTAAAGGTGGCGCCTGATTATACCATTGCCAAAGGCCAGAACCTCTCCGTTATTGCCTGGCCTGCCAAAGGGCCACGCCTGAGCGCTGCATATATAATGACTGAAACAGCCGGAATGCCCAATAGCAAATGGGAGCGCATGCTCCTGACCCAGGCCAAAGACCGAAAGGCGGAATTCGCTAGCGCGGTCACTGCGGTGTTCAGATACGACTTCTCAAAGGTGCAATCTCCATTTCGTTTTATGCTCAAAGGCGGCGACGACCAGACCGATTGGATTGAAATTAAGGTGCTCGACGCTCCCTCGTTGGAAAAAATCTCCGTCAGTTATGATTATCCTCATTATACCGGCATGGAAAACAAGACCGAAACCGGCGGCAATATCAAGGCGCCGGCCGGCACAAAAGCCACCATTAACGCCGTATCTAATACCCTATTGAAGTCCGCTTCATTATTGCTGGATTCCAACCCATTACCTCTGGCAGTGGACAACAATACTTCCATATCCACAACCATCACCGTAGCCAAAGACTCCAAATATTCGCTCAATTTTGTGGGAACCAACAGCCTCAAGAACCTTGATCCCATCGAATACTCCATAAAATCAATTCCGGACAGCCATCCGGCTATAAAAGTAGTCGAGCCGTCCAACGAGATTCAATATGTCACGCCGGACGCAGCCGTCCCCCTCAGGGCAATCGTCAACGATGATTACGGAATCTCCGACTCGCGTATTATCTATATCCGCAGCGATAGCGCATCAGCGCCTGAATCAGATAACTCCGGCGCCATTACAAATGCGTCCCAAACCTTTTACCGCTACGCCGGCCCTTTCTCAAATAAAATAGAATTATCCACCGCCTTGGACTTAAAACCCCTTAACCTCAGTGACGGCTTGTATCTAACCTTGAACTTTATCGCCACTGATAATTGCGAAGTCGCAACGGAGTCCCGATTATTTCGGGACGGATTGTCTTCACCGCAAACCACCACCTCTTCGGATTATTCCCTTATCATCATCAGCAAACCACAAATGGCCCAAAAAATAGAGGAAGCTATAATCCAGCTCAAGGACGACCTCAAGAAGACCGTCCAGATACAGGAAGCCGCCCGGCAGGCGCCGGACATCCAGCCGTCCCTGACCAACCAGCGCCGGGTCACCCAGGAACTCAATAACGCCTCGGCCATGCTGGCCAATATCCTCAAGGATATCAGTATAAACAAGCTCTTCTCGGCTGACACGACCGACAAGCTCGCTTCGGTCCAGGATACCCTTAGTAAACTGGCCAATGCCAAATCTCCGGCCGTCCAGCAATCGCTGGAAAAGGCATCGGCGACAAAAGACCCCGGGGACGACCAAATCGCCCGCGCCGAGGCCGAGCCAAAACAGGCGGAAATCGCCGACAACCTCAAAACCACACTCAACACACTGGAGCAATGGGAGGACTACCAGGAGGTGATCAATAACGTCCGCGACCTCCTGTCCGAAACCCGCAATCTCTCCGAACGGATAAAAAAGCCGCTCTCAGATGAACCGTCGTCCCGGGAGCTGGAAAAAGACCGACTTAATGAACAGGCCCAAAACCTCCGCAAGGAATCAGATAACCTCTCCAAAAAGATGGCCCGCGTGGCGGACAAGCTAAAGGACTCGCATCCCTATTACTCGGACAAACTCAAAACCGGACTGGAAAAACTTCAGGCCGATAATAACCTGAATAACAATCTCCTTTCACTGCTCTCCGATCTGGCCTCATCACTGGCCGGCCAGGCCATAAATGATGCGGGAAACATCCAAAACTCCTTCTCCGCCCTGCTTGATTTCCTGGAAGATCGGGTCAGCCCGGAAGAAATCCAGAAGAAACTGGCCGAGCTGAAGAAAATGATGGAGCAAGTCAGCGCATTAAAGAATGAAGAAGAGAAGCTCTTTAATGATACCGCCGGGGTATTGGACCCGACCGGCCGGATATCGGCCGTGGCCCAGGAACTAGATTCGCTCCTACTCGACCAGAAAGCACTGAAAGAGGTTACTGCCAAAGCCCTGGCCGAAACATCCGGCGAAAAACTGGACGACATACTCAAGAAACTGGCTGAGGAACAACAATCCTTAAAAGACCAGGCCAAAGCTATGGCTGACCGACTGACCCAGGCAAACTCACAACTCAAACCAGCCAACCCGGATGTCCAGGAAGCGGGTAAATCCCTGCAGGCATCATCGGATAAAATGTCCCAGGCCAACCAAGACATGGCCAAATCCGCCCAGCAGCCGACCGCCGAAAACAAGCAACAATCAACCGAAAAACAAAAAGACGCGCTCCAGGACCTGCGCCAAGCCAGGGAATCATTGAAGAAATTCCTTAACCGCCAGCTGGCTGAAGAGGAAAAACGTAAGCTGGAACGCCTGGCCAAGCGCCAGAAAGAGATAAAAGAGGCCACCGAAAAGGCCGCTAAAGAATCAGACAATGATTCCCGGGAAACACTCCAGGGCGCGGCCCAAAAGATGTCCCAGGCCCAGAATAACCTGTCCGGCTCCAAACCCCAGGACGCCCAGGAGGACGAACAGGCCGCCCTGGAAGAACTGGAACGGCTCTACGAAACGCTGGCCAATAAAATAGACGAACTGGAACAGCGCAAGAAACAGGACCAGCTCGAGAAACTGTCCACGATGCTTAAGAACATCCTTGACCCACAGGCCGATATTAATATCCGGACATCAGAAATACTTGATAAAGCCGAATTGAATCGCCAGGATGCCCTGGCCCTGAAGAAACTATCGACCGAGCAACTCCACCTGGCGGATAACGCCATGGAAATCAAGAAGAAACTTGATGCCGAAAAATCTACGGCCTACTCATATGAAACCAACAATATCCGCGACGAGATGCAAACCGTTGCCAAGTTGCTAGCCGGCCCGTCGCCTAAGGACGACTCAAACTATATCCGGGAAATCCAAGCCGACATCATTAAAAAAGGCCGGGAACTGCTGACTGGCCTTAAGACCGAAATGAACAACCGCAAACCACTCCAGGCCGAAGGACAGGGGATGGATGAGGAAGACAAACTGATTTCCGAACTGGCTGAATTGAAGATGACCAAAACCATACAGGAAGAGATCATCTCCCGGACCGAGGCGCTCAAAAAGGAACTGCTCAAAGACCCGGATAACCCGGACCCGGCCCTGAATGCCCTGTTACAGCGCCTGTCATCCGAACAGGGCCATCTGGCTGAAATGATTAAAGAGCTGACTAAACTAATCAAGGAGAAAAAAGCCCGGCACCAAAACCCGTAATACTCTCGCTGTGTCATTCCCGCGAAGGCGGGAATCTACTTAGATATTATGACAAAACTAATTTACTTTATATTTATTATCAGCGTCCTCTGCGCCTCAGCGATAAATCCGTTATACCCGGCCGATGACGAAAATATCGACGACCTCATAGACAACCTGGACAAAAAACTAAAGCCGGCGCCGGTGGAGGAAAAAACGGATATCATTGACACGCTTGCCAAGGTGGTCGACCTGATGGAATCAGCCGAGGACCGGCTTTCATCCGCCAGCAACTGGACGCCAAGCACCAAAACCGATACCGCGACGGCGGAGCCGCAGCGGAGTCCCGATAATCTCGGGGCCGAGAAAAGACAGCAGGAAGCGTTGGACGAACTCAACAAGCTCTTTGACCAGATCAAGAAACTCCAGTCCGAGGCCAGCCAGAACCTGAAAAAGGTCATTGACTCAGCCGTGATTATGGAACCCAAAGGCAGTAGTTCGGGCAAGAAACCCAAGCCTAAACCAAAGCCCAAGCCCCAGCCACAACCCAAGGACAAGTCCGACCAGGACCCGGCCCCGCGCGCCTATGATGCCAAGGCCGACCTGCCTGACCCCTATACCCCGCGCAAATCCGACGGCAAGAAATGGGGTAACCTACCCCCCAAACTGCGCGATGAAATCATCCAGTCCGCCCAGGAGGAATTCCTGCCCGAATACCAGGACCGGCTATCCCGCTATTACAAAATCCTGGCCGGCGAAGCCGATACGGAGTCCCGATAATTTCGGGGCGAAGAATAAATAAAATTCCACAGTAATTATCTTGACAAGGTGTTTTTTACGGGCTAATCTTATTCATAATAAAGGAGGAACGCCTAATGAAAAAGAATAATGACACCTCTAAAGAAAGGGAATCCATTCTCTCTTCAAAAGGCACCAGACGCGACTTCCTCAAGAAAGCCGGCAAGGTCACCTTGATATCACTCCTGCCGATTTTCACCTCGGTATTCACGCCGGGTTGCGGCCTGCTTTGCAAGGATTGCTGCACCTCCTGCACGGACAGTTGTACCGGTTGCACCGGCAGCTGCACCGGCTGCACCAGCAATTGCACCGGTTGCACCTACAGTTGCACGGGTTGCACATCCTGCACATCCTGCACTGGTTGCATCGGCTGCATCACCCTGAGATAATCAGGCCGGGCCGGACGCGGGAATATAATGAAACTTACAAAGTACCTGGTTAAGTTCGAGAGAAACAATTCGCTCCTGTTATTAAACAGCGCCACGGTCAGCCCCATCCTCATCGAAAAAGGCAAGAACTACATCCTCAATCTCCTCAAGGACGTCAACCGGATAAAAGACAAGGACATCCTGGACTTCCTGGCTTTCCACAGAATTATCGTGCCGGATGACGACCCGGAGGAGTACGGCATCAAGGCCGTCCATACCAGCTGTCCGCCCGAACGGCCGCATGGTCGGTCCGGCGTCACCCTCTACCTGCTCCTGTCCCAGGGCTGCAACCTGGGCTGCATCTATTGCTACAACGGCGAAGAAACCTACGGCACCTCCAAAAAACTTATGATGCCGGATGCGGTGGCCTTCAAGGGCATTGACCTGGTGGCCCAAACCGTGCCTAAGGACCAGGAATTCAGCGTGGTCTTCCTGGGCGGCGAACCGCTCCTCAACTGGTCACTAGCCAAAAAGGTCGTCCTGCACTGCGAGGACAAGGTCAGAAAGGCCAGGCCGGACCTGAAACTCCGCTACCACCTGACTAGCAACCTCTCAATGTTGCCTCCAGACCTGATTAAATGGGGCAAGAAATACCAGTTCACCTTCCTATGCGACATTGACGGCGACCGGAAAATCCACAACCTCACCCGGCCTTACAAAGACGGCCGCGGCTCGTATGACAAAATCACGGACAATATCCGAACGCTCACTAAAGGCGGCATCAAGGTCGGACTGCGCTCGACCGTCACAGTCCACAATATGAATGCCATCAAGCGCATCTCCCGACTCCACAAGAAAATCGGCGGCTCCAGCTCGGCCTTTGTGCCGGTCAATGCCATCACCTCGGATGAGGACATCCTGCCAAAGAAGTTACTGCCTAATCCAAACATCGTGGCTAAAGGGTTAAGGGACCTGGTCCGGAGCAACCTATGGGAAAAGGAAAATCTCTTTCCCTTCAACGAATATCTGGAACGCATCCGGCGCCGGGAACGCAACATGTGGTGCTGCGGCGCGCCCCTGGGCAATACCCCGGTCCTGGACGTCAACGGCGACATCTACGCCTGCCTCTACCTGGTCGGCATCAAGAAATACCGGCTGGGTAACATCTTCTCCAGGGAAAAATACCCGCGCCAGTCCGTGGTTAATATGATGATGGACGTCATCAATATCGACAACGCGCCTGAATGCCGGGCCTGCAAACTCCGGTATCTCTGCGGCGGCGGCTGCCCGGTCGGCCGGCTGATTGTCAAAGGCAACGCCAAGGCAGATAAGGACATCGTCAAATATACCAAAGACGTGGCCTGCAAGGCCAACCAGGCCATGATTGAAGAAGCCCTGTGGTATTACGCCAAGAAGATAAAAGAGAAACCGGCTAGGCTCAAAGCAGCTCCGAATAAAAGAACCCCTGCGCCTGTATCCTAAAACAATAGCTCCTGATTTCCTAGCCTCCTTATAAAAGTATTTCTTCCTGCCTTCGTGTCTTAGTGGCGAAATTATTTGACTTTCGCCCTACCCTTTCTATAATCCTAAGTTTCCGGTAATCGGTTTAATCGGCTGAATGCGCTTAATCCGCTTACGCAATTGACTTATGAAAAAATTAGCCCTGATTGCCTTAGGCGGTAACGCCCTCTTGAAACCCGGCCAAAAGGGCACCATCAGCGAACTGGAACACAACGCGGCCGAGACCTGCCGGTACCTGCTGCCCTTAATCAAGCACGACTGGCAGATAGTCCTGACCCACGGCAACGGACCCCAGGTCGGCTCCACCCTGATTCAGCACGAGGCGGCCAAGGACCTGGTTCCGGCCATGCCGCTCGATGTCTGCGTGTCCGAAACCCAGGGCTCGCTCGGTTACATCTTCCAGCAGGGCATACTGAACGAACTCCGCCGGAATAAAATCGAGCGCTACGTGGTCACCATGATTACCCAGGTGGTGGTAGACAGCAAGGACAAGGCCTTCAAGGAACCCACCAAACCCATCGGCCCGTTCTATACCAAGAACCAGGCCGAGGCGCTCAAAGCCGAAAAGAAATGGACCATGATTGAGGACAGTGGCCGGGGCTTCCGTCGGGTCGTGCCCTCGCCCACCCCGGTCAAGATTATCCAGCGCATCATGATAAAGGAACTGGCCCAGTCCGGCCATATCGTCATTGCCGTGGGCGGCGGCGGCATCCCCATCTACAAGAAAGCCGATAATGACTACGAAGGCATCGAGGCGGTGGTTGACAAGGACCTGGCCTCGAGCATCCTGGCCGCGGAAATCAAGGCCGGCATGTTCATTATTCTCACCACTGTCCCTAAGGTCTATATCAACTTCGGCAAAGCCAATCAGCAGGGCATTGTCCGGATGACCGTATCACAGGCAAAAAAGTATCTGGACGAGAACCAGTTCGGCACCGGCAGCATGAAACCCAAGGTGGAATCGGCCATCAATTATCTGGCCAAGATTGACGGCAAGGTCATCATCACCTCAGCCGAGAATTTAGCGGAAGCCATGGAAGGCCGCTCCGGCACGACCATTATATCTGATATAAAGAAGAAAGAGGATGAGGGTAACTTATTACTGGATTTTAATAAATAGAATTGCGTAAGCAGATTAAGCGGATATGACTGATTAAGCGGATGGAAAATCTGTTTACTTGCTGTTAGACTTTAGTCGTTACAGCAAGTTATCCCGATTTATCGGGGCCAATCCGCAAAATCAGCTTAATCCGTGTACAAATAATTATTATTAGAAAAGGAGTTTTTATGCCAAAGAAGTTATCCCTAAAAGGCCGGGACTTGTTAGCCATGAGCGACCTGTCCACCCCGGAAATCGAACTCATCCTCAAGACCGCCCGAACCATCAAGAAGAACCCCAAGAAATACTCATCCGCTCTGAAAGGCAAAAACCTGGGCATGATATTCCAAAAGCCCTCGACCCGAACCCGGGTCTCATTCGAGGTGGCCATGTATCAGTTGGGCGGCCAGGCCCTGAACCTGAGCGCCAACGAACTCCAGTTGAAGAGAGGCGAGACCGTAGCTGACACGGCCCGGGTCTTATCGCGCTTCCTGGACGCCATGACCGCCCGGGTCTATTCCCATAACGATGTCCTGGACCTGGCCAAATACGGCACCATCCCGGTCATCAACGCCCTGTCCGACTACGAACACCCCTGCCAGGCGCTGGCTGATGTCCTGACCATACTGGAACACCGCAGTGACCGCGACGGCGGACGCCGCAGTGGCCGCGGAAGCGAACATAAGACATCATTACAAGGCCTGAAAATCACCTACATCGGTGACGGCAACAATGTCGCCCATTCGCTGGTCCTGGCCGTGGTGCAATTAGGCGGCTATATCGAGGTAGCCACGCCCAAGGGTTACGAGATGCAGGATACGCTCATCAATCTGGCGCACCACGTCTCAGCCAAGACCGGCGGCAAACTGGTCATCTCCAAAAACGCCCAGGATACGGCGGACCAGGCTGATGTGATATATGCCGATGTCTGGACCAGCATGGGCCAGGAAGAGGAGCACAAAAAGCGCCTGGCCGATTTCCAGGGCTTCCAGATTAATTCCGAACTGCTGGCCCGGGCCAAAAAGGACTGCATCGTCATGCACTGCCTGCCGGCCCATCGGGGCGAGGAAATCACGGACGAGGTGGTGGACGGCAAGAACTCGGTGGTCTGGGACCAGGCCGAGAACCGGCTCCACGCCCAAAAAGCGCTGTTGTATCTGGTGCTGGGCAAATAACAGGATAGCCACAGAGACACAGAGAGCACGGAGAAAACAGGATTTATGGACTCTGTTACTAAATCTAAAATAATCATTGCAGGTATTGTTTGGGTTTTAGCCATAATCACCTGGTGGTATGCCATAAAGAAAATACCCTTTAGATTCCTGATACAGGATACAGCAATTGGCTTGGGTGTAATAATAGGCCTATTTGTTATGCTCGAGATTGTTTCACGCAAATACAAGTTAGGTGGCATAGAAATAATTAGTGAATGGCCGTCAATGTGGATCGGCTTTGTGTTATTTATATTAGCAGGCGGAGCTATTATAAGATATCGAAATTTCATTAGAACAAAAGAAACTATAAATACGGAAGAAAAGAAGTAATTCTTTGTGACCTTTGTGTCGGAGTTTACACTGAGCGCAGCGAATGTGTGGTGAATAATTATGTTGCTATTTGAACTAAGCTCGGCACTGCCGAGCGTGACCACGAGCACCTGCGGAGCGGAGTGAATCTAAGCGTTTATGTTATTATTTGAACCCCGTAAAGTCGGCCAATTAGAAGCCAAGCCCTGTCCCGATATATATCGGGACTGGTCGGGAGCACCCACTGGAGCGCACCGGGAGACACCGAAGCGAAGTAAAATAAACATTTATGTTACTCTTTGAACCCAGACGTGTTGGTAATCTTGAAACCAAGAACCGCCTGATGCGTTCGGCCACGGCCGAGCGGCTGGTGGACAAGTCAGGCGGCATAACAGACGGCCTAATCGCCTGCTACAAGCGCCTGGCTGAATCAGAGGTCGGCACCATCATCACCGGCTACACCTCGATTCATCCCCGGGGCCGGTCCGGCTGGCAGATGATGTCCATAGACCACGACGACTTTATCAAAGGCCTGCAACGGCTCACCAAGACCGTGCACGAATACGAGGCGCGCATCCTGGTCCAGCTCTGCCACAGCGGCCGCTATGCGCCTTCCATATTAATCAACGCCCGTCCGCTGGCCGTCTCGGTCAGCCCGGAGGATATGAAAGGCGACCTACCGCCATCGGAAGCCACGGACAAGGAAATCGAAGAGGTGATTAATGCCTTTGCCCAAAGCGCCTATCGGGCCCGGGAGGCCGGGTTTGACGGCGTCCAGATTCACGGAGCCCACGGTTATCTGGTCTCCCAGTTCCTGTCACCGGCTATGAACAAACGGACCGACCAATGGGGTGGAAATGTTGAAAATAGAGCCCGGTTCCTGAAAGAGGTCATCCAGCGCATCCGTCAAAAGGTCGGGACTGACTATCCAATCTGGCTAAAATTAAACTGTGAAGACTTCATTCCCAACGGCCTGACACTGGCTGACTCCATATCTACAATCCAAAATCTAAAATCCAACAATGCCCTACCCGATGCTATTGAAATCAGCGGCGGGTGCACCTTTCCCGAGGTCATCCGCAAGGATATCCTCTCGCCTGAAAAAGAGGCATACTTCTTACCTCAGGCCAAGCAATTCCGCAAGGAGTTTCCTAATCTACCGCTGATATTGGTCGGCGGCCTGCGCACCCGGGGCGTGATGGAAAAGGTATTGGGCGAGGAAAAGATGGATTTAGTATCAATGAGCCGACCGTTCATAAGGAATCCGGGATTCGCCCTGGAACTCAAAAAAGGCGGTAAACAATCCGATTGCATCTCCTGTAACCTGTGTCTGGGCGCCAAAAAAGAGCCGGTCCGATGCCGGGCCACGGACGAGGCCATTGCTAAGGTGTTGGGAAAATAGCATAGAGCAATTTCACTAAAACTATTAATACCTCTCGATGCATTGTATATAACCGAAAATCAAAAACGGACAAAAAATAGAATTTTGTGTAAAAACCCCGGCCTGAATGGACTAAGATTATATTACCTCAAAACTGATGTTATGTTAGTTCAAAGCTGATGTTATGTTAGTTCAAAACTAACATTATGTTAGTTCAAAGCTAATGTTATGTTAGTTCACAACTAATGTTATGTTAGCTCAAAGCTAATGTTATGTTAGTTCAAAGCTAATATTATGTTAGCTCAAAACTAATGTTATGTTAGTTCAAAACTGATATTATGTTATCTCAAAGCTAATGTTATGTTAGCTCAAAACTGATATTATGTTAGCTCAAAACTAACATAATATTATCCCAAAAGCCAGGCCGGGTATACCGGGGGGAGGGGGTGGGTATACCCGGGGTACCCCCCCCTCCCAGTTAATTTATGCTAAAAATAAGATAACTGCAGTAAAATCAATAGGTAATGTCAAAATTAATCATCTGCAATATGAAGCACTAATGGCACACCTGCCATTCAGCGCAGATTTATGGTCACAGCCCCGTCTTTATCGCCCCTCTGACGGGACTCCCTTTGGTCGCTGGAATGAATGATGATGTCCCTGGCCCGGCAGATGTCCAGGATACCCTCGTCAATCTCGTCCCCGTCCGTATTTATGACTATCTCTGACGGATTGGCCCGGGTTATCAGCTCCTCCAGGTAACTCCGTCCGGTCTTGTCCGGCTTGATGGCAAATCCGTGATGCGGTATCTGGAGTATGTCCGCGCTCAGGTCATTGTTGCTATCGAACAACGCCTTAAGCCCTTCAGCCTGGATGTCGCCGCACAAGAGTACGGTCTTGTTGCCATAGTGGATTTTAATCACCAGCGAGAGGTCGTTTTCGTTCTCTGAAATCTTTTCGCCGGGCGGACCCAGGACCTCGGCAATCACATCTAAATCAAGATTCACTACATCCCCCTGACTGATAGCCGATACCCTAATACCATAATGGCCGAATAACTGCATGGCCAGTTTACCCCAGTAAGTTCTACTAAAATGCGGACTGACCATGACCTCTTTGATTGGGAATTTTTCCAGGATGCTCTGGACTCCGTTGATATGGTCCAGATGCGCGTGAGACAGAATCAGGGTGTCTATCCTGGTGATGCCCTTGTTCCACAGGAAGGGTGATACCACCTGCTCGCCCACATCGCGCGAGCCAAAGGTGCCGCAGTCATAAAGGATGGTCTTGCCATTCGGCGTCCGGAGCACGAAACTGGCGCCCTGCCGGACATCCAGCATAGTCAGGGTCAGCCCATCCTGCTGGCGCGGCATCCCAACGCTAAATGCCCAGATAAGAAACCAACCGAGCATAATTATTAATGCGCCACCCCAAATAAGATTCCCCCTCACCCTTCCCTCTCCCCTAAGGGGAGAGGATAGGTGAGAGGTGCCTTTTCCTGAGGCTACTTCGTCTGACGCCGTTGACGCCATTCTCGTAATGACACTTTGAGAGAATAGTGAATACAACCGGCCCCTAACCAGCCACAACAAGAACAGTCCGTAAAACACCCAGACAAACGCCTGCGGGATATCCGGCAGATAGAAATAGGCAAAAGGAATCCGACTGAATAGGTCCACCACCCAGATCATGGCCCGGGTCAGGAACGCCACCAGCGGAACAAACCAGGAATATATACCCAGCCCAGCCAGCGGCATATTTATGAATCCGAACAGCATTATCAGGAATACCAGCGGTGACAGCACGATATTGGCCAGGATGGACACCGGCGTAATCAGATGGAAATACATCAGCACCAGCGGGAACACGCCCAGCGTGGCGGCACAAGAAACCGCCACGGCGTTAACCAAATATTTCTTAAGGATAATACCCAGCCGTTCCGGCAAGGTCAGCGGAATAAATGCCGGGATGTCTGTTCCGATGGTTTTATATCTCATCAGCGCCAGTATGGGCGTAGTGAAACTGACAATAGAAATGACCGAGAGGAATGAGAGTTGGAAGCCCCCGCTGAATACCTCATTGGGATTATAGGCCGTGATAATCAACCCGGCCAGGGCTATGGAATTCAAGGGATTGGACTTGCGGATGAATATCTCCGAGCCGAAGTAAACCGCTATCATCACCAAAGACCGGGTCACCGGCGTGGACAGCCCGGTTAAGACCGCATACAGTCCGGCGCTGATAATCAATAGAATGGCCCGGTTCCGTCCGGTCACGCCCAACCCGCCCAGGAGCAGGAACAGGAATCCGGCCACCATGGCCAGGTGCAGGCCGCTAACCGAGAGGATATGAATCGTGCCGGTGCGCATAAAATCAGTTTCGATGGTGTCCGGCACGGCCGGCCGTTCGCCCAGAATCAGGGCTTTTAAAAGCGACGCCTGCTCTTCATTAAAATATTCATCGGTCTTGTCAGCCAGGAAATTCCGGAACCGCTGTAACCCGCCCCAAAACCAATTGCCCTGCCCGGTTGCCAGGAGCGTGATATTGTTCGGGCTTTTTATGCGCAGGGTTTTATAGATGCCCTGGCGCTTGAGGAATTGTCCGTAATCAAATTCACCCGGATTGGTCGGGTTGCGCGGAGAGTAGATTTTACCCAACATTCGCAGACGATTACCATATTTGACCTGCGGCAACTGTTCTCTCTTATCCAAACCGTAGAAACTCACCCGGACCAGACCTGACACAATATCACTCTGCCCGGACCAGGATATAGCTTCGGACTGGATAGTGAAACTGCCGGACAGCTCGGACTTACCGCCTGACAGGAATTCGTTCTTGGGCTGGTAATAAAACGGCTCGTCCGTGACCACACCTTCCAGATAGATTGGTACATCATCGTGCGGGAAATTGGTAATATGGTTTGCCGGAATTTGATTAGCAACCAGCAGCCGGACCGCGCCGGTCAGAAAACACAATCCAATCAGCAGGATATCCGAAATAACTGAATGACGCAGGGATTTTATAATCAGCGTAATTATAAAGAACAGGGCGATGATTATAAATATAGGTATGACACACCCCTCGCCCCTCTTGATAGAGGGGAATATATAATCAAACACCACAATGCCGCTGATAAAAGCCAGGGCAATCGGGAACAAAGGACGGGGCGTATCGGTGTTCGTCATCTGATTTATTTTATCGGGCTTTACACTCTACTGGCTATTCGTTGTTTTTATTTGTCGTGTCACTGCGCTGAAGTGTTATTACCTTGAAAGAGAGGTTCAGATTGCGCACCCTCAATCCTATCGAGGAAATACCTTCGTCCTTGCATTTGCCCTGGTATACCAACATATTATTTACAAATAATTTATACTGGGCGTTTTCCCGGACATATTTAGCCGTATTGACCTTCGGATTGGCGTTTGCCAGTTTAATCTCCAGGGTTGTTAATCGGGTTGCATCTTCCGGGAATGTGTTAGTTATCAGGGCCAGCCTGGCATCAGACGGCGGACCGATGGTTTTGGCCAATTCAAACTCAAATTTCAGCACGTAGTTATCGGGCGGCTCATCCTTCCATACCAAAAGAGTGTCAAACCCCTGAACGGGCCGAACGACAATCTGCCCTTTTTCTACGGTCCAGTTTTTTTCTGATTCCGGACCGCCCGGGAATTTCCAATCCTTAAGGTTTTTGCCGTTAAACAGCGGCTGGGGCTGGTCATTTTCGGCTTCTTTCCTGGCTTCCGGGATCACGGCCGGTTGAGATTCATCGTCCGAATAGTCGCCCTGAAAAGTTATCGCGGTAATACAAACCTCCATATTTCGGATGATTATTCCGATAATGGGAATATCCTCCTGTTTAAATCCACACTCGGTTTTGTCCCCGTTCAAAATCGAGGCCACCTGGCCGTTCTTCACTATAATCTCCGCGGTATTCCGGCCGATGGCCATTCCCCGGCCGTAAAAAGCGAAAGTCCGCATATTGACATTATCATTCGGTTTTTTCGTATGCATCACCCCTAAGAGGGACTTGTCGATATCGCCCGTAAATTTTTTCAGCTCAAACTCTACTTTAACCGTAAAGTTTGCCGGGCGTTTCCCGTTCCAGACCATATAAGTATCGTACCCGGGGACCGGACAGGCCATAAGCTTACCGTTTTCCGCTGACCAGCATTTTTTATTGCTGTTGTTGCCAAGAAAATCCCAGTTGCTCAAATCCCTGCCGTTGAAAAGATTAATTTTCCGGCTCGACAACCTCTCTCTTTCAATCGCCAAAATGACATTCTTGTCAATCTTGCCTTTCAGTTCCAGGGCCGGTTTATGGTCCGG
This sequence comes from Planctomycetota bacterium, assembly GCA_016235865.1. NCBI lineage: Bacteria > Pseudomonadati > Planctomycetota > Planctomycetota bacterium. Next base: position 130,757 of record JACRIK010000003.1, read on the forward strand.
GTCAACCTGCAGCACCTTGTCAATCTGCCTGTAAGCAAAACGCTGCCACTTCTTATTAAGGCAGTCCCGGGCGATTTTTAATGCGCCGGTAACATAATCACTTTTCAGCCCGCTGACCTGTTTGCTGTAGGCGTCTATTTTGTCCAGATTGGCCAGAGCCTGGAGCAATAATTCGTTCTCCTCTTTGGAGCGGCCGGCTTTTTGCAGACATTTGATGCAGAACCGGTAATTATACTGGGCGTCCTTATTGTTTTTCAGCTTCTCGTAACAACCTCCCAGATTAAATAACGCCTGGGGAAATCGCCTTTTATAAGATAGCGCTTTATTGAGTTTTTCCGCCGCCTCATCGTATTTATCCTGCTTCATCAGCGCCAAACCAGATTGATAATAAACATCAGCCATTTCAGCATCCTTTTTGGTTTTATCGTCGTTATCATTGATAGACTGCCTGCTTAACTCTTCATTAATCCGATCCAGCTCTTTTGCGGCTTCGGAATCCCGGTCATTGATTTTCAGAACTGTGGAAAATATCTCTTCGGCCAACAGGTAATTCTCTTCTTCTGCAGATAAGGCCCCCAACTTCATCAGCTTGAAAATAAAATCAGCGTCCAGCTCGGAAACCTTCTTGTCTAAAGACAGATATTTTTCCGCCTTGGCCGCCAACTCCTTTTGCAGCCTGGTCAATTCCTCATCAGGGGAATCCTGCCTGTCAATAAGTTCACTGGCTTTCTTGAAATTCTCGCCGCTTAGCTCTTCTTCTTTAAGCATCTTAAAAATATCGCCCAGCAAGGCATGGGCTTGAACGAAATTTTCGTTATTGGAAATGGCTTTAACGGCAAAATCCCGGGCTTTTTCGTATTGTTTGTCTTTGAATGCGCCCAACCCGATACTGTAATACTCCTGGGCTAATTCCAGATTCTGCGAATCAGTCCCGCCGCTTTCATCGCCCTGCCCGCCTGCCGAATTACCGGATACAATTCCCGCGACGCTTGCCAAAAACAGGAAACACAGCAAGCCAAACAGAACTAATAAAATTAATTTAAGTTTTTTCGCCCTAATCATAAAATGTTTCTCGCCGCGCGTTTGTTAAGCATAGTAATAGTCTTCCTGTTTTACTCCGTATTTTATACCAATAAGTCATCAAATTTGTCAATTAAAATGGCAGTATGCCAACATCATTTTAATTTAATCAGCTTACTAAATTCCCCGTACATCCTGAGATAGTCATCGGCTGAGAGTTGTTGGGGTCTGAGGTCCGGACGGATGCCGGAGTCGGCCAATAAATGCCCTATCTGCCCGGGTGTGGCCTTGATTTCCAGATTGCCCAGAGCGTTTTCGATTGCCCTACCCACTATCTTCCGACGATACGAAAAAATGAGTTTCAGGAACCGCTTTAATGGCCCATAATCCTGTTTCATAAACTTGGCTGTTAATGTCTTTACCGGGATAATCTCAATGAGCGCCGATTGGACCTCAGGCCGGGGCCAGAATACATCAGGCGGCACTTTCTTGACCATCCGGACTTGGGACAAGTACTGGCTGAGGATGCTGACCGCGCTGTAGTTGTGCGCCCCGACAGCAGCCATCAGGCGCTGGGCTATCTCCAACTGGACCATTACCAGCATCCGGCTGATGTCCAATCCGCTTTCCAATAACAGCATGATAATCGGCACGGCGGTCTTGTAAGGCAGGTTGGACACCACCTTGAGACCCTTCGCTTTGCGAACGGCCTTTAATACCTCAGGGCTCAATCCCACTTCCTTGGGCGCAAGGATATTGGTCCGGATGAATTCGACATTATCCAGCGCGCCGTATAAGTCGCGGGCTATCTGCATCATATCCGCATCTATCTCCACGGCCCAGACCTGTTTGGCCTGTTCGGCCAGGAGATGGGTCAGGATGCCCGGGCCGGAGCCGATTTCCAGGACACTGTCATCCTTAGTCAGCTCCGCGGTCTTGATGATGAAGTTGAGGAAGTTGGTATCGAGCAAGAAGTTCTGGCCTAGGGTCTGGGAGGCGCGGAGATTCCTGGCCCGGAAGAGTTCTAATAATTCGGATTTATGCAATTCCATAAATGCAACCACAGATTACACAGATTTCACAGATAAATACATTTTCACCCTATTTATATTTAGGTATATATTGACACCAATAGATGTACAGATTGCCCCGGTTTTTCCGGGCATCATCGTCAGATTGCCCCTGTTTGTAATACGGTTTTTCGTTGGTCAGCCGGCTTAAACTCTCATCTATATACAGCAGCAAATAGCCCTCTGTCTCGTTCATTATACCGGCCACCACGTACATAAAAGCGTCAGTCCGTTGACGGTCGGCAAAAGACTCGGCTATCACCCAACGGACGTCATTGCCCGGATATTGGGCGTAAAGCCCGGCTAGCAGGCGCACACCCTGGGACTGGCATTTGTCTATCAGGGCGCGGCATAAATCCCTATCATCTTCGATGAACCGACCGCCCACCACTTTGTCCTTGGCCCGTTGCGCCAATTCATTGAACAATATATCCCGAACCTCGTCACCGGTGTATTTAGTCAGCTCCTCGGTGTCAAGACAGGGATATCTCATTAATCCATTGGAGTTTGAAACCATCTTTAAGAATGTAAATGGTTTTTGGCTCTTGTAATAATTTATAGAAATAGAAATAATCATACCCATGATTATCCCCACGCCCAGAAATATCCAATGCTTTTTCATCTGTGTCTATCTGTGTTTATCTGTGGTTAGCATTTGTATTTATTATTTCTTTGTGTCCTTTGTGTCTTTGTGGTGAAGTATTTCCACGACCTTCTTTATATCCTCAGCCAGGGGTGCTTCCAGGGTCATAGGCGCCTTGGTCCGGGGATGGAAGAATGTCAGCCGGGCCGCGTGCAAAGCCTGGCGGTTGAGGATAATTTTGTCATTACAGGTATCGGCAGAATGCGAGATTGCTTCGCCCCTGCGTGGCTCGCAATGACATTTTTGGGACGGTATAATATCAGAGAGATACAGTTCCTCGCGCAGGCCGTAGGTCTTATCACAGACCACCGGATGGCCGATAGATGCCAGATGGACCCGGATTTGATGGGTCCGGCCGGTCTTAGGCGCCACCTTGACTAATGAGAAGTCTTTGAATCTGTTTATCACCTCATAAAACGACACGGCCTCGCGGCCCTTGCCGCCCTTGGCTGAGATGGCCATCTTTTTGTAGTCGCTGGCGTGCCGGCCGATGGGCTTGTCTATGAGATTGGAATCGGACTTGACTGATTTTTCGACCAGAGCGATGTATTCCTTCTGGGTCTGGCGCCGTTCAAACTGCTTGGACAGGGCCAGGTGCGAGGTGACCGTCTTGGCGGCCAGAATCAGGCCGCTGGTTTCCTTGTCCAGCCGGTGAACGATGCCGGGCCGGTAGATAGCCATATCGCCGTCCCGGGACCTGATACCGGCCGGCACCTGCGGGATGGGCAGTGAACCGCAGTGATGCAGGAGCGCGTTGGCCAGGGTATGTTCCCAGTTGCCGCCGGCCGGATGGACCACCATGCCGGGCGGTTTGTTGATGGCGATAAAATCCTCGTCCTCGTAGAGGATATTTAACGGGATATCCTCGGCAATCATCTGGGGCTTGATGACCCCGGGCAAATTGACCTTAATCAGGTCGCCCTGGTGCAATTGGTAAGAGGGCTTGACCTGGCGCTGGCTGACCGTGACCAGCCCGTCCCGGATGAGCTTTTGGATGAGCGAACGGGAATAATCGGCAAAGCGCTTGGTCAGGTAGATGTCCAGCCGGTAGTCCTCGAGAGCGGATTTCTTGACCGCGACTTCTACCGATGTCAGGTGGTCATAGTCCAGGCGAACGGGTATCATGCTCAATACATTACCAGATAGGAACCACAGATTCCACAGATTTCACTGATTTTCCGGATAAATACAAATTAATACGGACACGGGATAACACGAATAAGAACGAATGGTAACCACAGATGAACGCGGATAACACAGATTAATACGAATACGTTTATAAGGAAACTAGGAAGACAGGATTTCACTTGACAGGACGGGGCAGGGTTTGGTTTAATGCCGGATTAAGGAGAGGATTTTATGCAACCCGCCACACGGAGATTCTGGAAATATTTCCTGACATACATAGTTGTGGCCACTATTATATTATTGATAGTAATTTATGCTCTTAAACAGTTTTTGCATATGGAAAAAATGCCGGGGGCGGCAGTAATAGGGCTTATGACTATTGCGGCAATTGTAGCAAAAATGTTGGATAGAAAGTTGCGCACCCCACCCCAGGACCCGGATATAAAATAGTCAGTCTGACACCTCTCTTTATTAATCTGTGCAATCTGTGGATAGTATTTACTGGTTTAGCAGCTTTAGGTAATACGGTTTGTCGTGTTCGAAGACATAGAGCGCGGCGACGACCCAGTTATCACGCCAGCCGGGTGCGTGGAGCTTGCACCATTCCATGGCAATCTTATTGCGGTCCGGGGTGGTCTTGGTCTTTTCGCCCTGGTACCAGATTTCCCGCTCAATCTCGGCCAGTTCGGTCTTGATTTCGGTGGCCGGATTGATGGACCGGGTCTTGATGATGAAAAGCTTGACGGCCAGTTCGTCGGTCGGGTTGGCCACACCGAAGGTCTTGAGCCCCTCGGACTTGAACTGCCTGATGGCGGCCTTGTTCTTGACGATGAACTTTTCCAGGTCCTTGGCCAGCTCGGCGTACCGGCCCAGGCAATATTCCTCCGACAGTTTCTTCAACTCGTCTGACATAAAGGTATATTGGCTAAACTTAGTTGTCTCTCCTGATGCAGAACTCAGCATATATAAACTTGTTGTCTAATACCCTTAGCTAACCCTCAATATATCATATCGGCAGAAAATGTCAATAATAATAACAAATAATCAGGAGGAGACAATGCGTAAGCGGATTTTACGGATAAATCTGATTAATCGGCTTAATCCGCTTACTTATTCTTGGCCAGTATCCCCGCTAAAGCGGGATAACTGGCAGTAACTTACTTAGTTCTAACTGCCAGTAACCAGCCGGCCAGCAGGCACAGGCCGGCCCCGATGATGGGCCAGCGGCCTAACTCCACCCGCCGGGTTTCTATCTGAGGAATCTGCTCGGGCGTTGGCAAGGCAGTGTCCAATATCGTCACACCGTTGTTATCCGATTCGGCCTCGTTGCATAACCCCTCACCCATGGTATAGTCCTGAGATACCGGGTGCAGATAATTTATTAGGTTGGTCCAGAATATCGGGAACGAGGGGGTGAGGGTCCAGTCGGTCGGATTAGCCGGCCCGCGCCACTCCAGAGGAAAGTTAAGGAAGACCAGATGGCTGTCCCCTTTGCGCCATTCGCCGATAAGCACGCTCTCGTCGCCGGACGCGCTGCTGGCCGTGATAATCGGCTTGATATATTCCTTTTCCTTGGGCAAGAGTTTCTGGGCATAGGGTATGTTATTAAAGACATTGAAGTCGCAGTATTTGAGGATGGGAGATGCGGTGTCTATGCCGGTGACCAACGGGCGGGCTAGCTTGCCTTGGTATTCCCAGAATCCTTCCAGTATTGCCTTTTCAGACGCGCTATTTATAACCACAGCCCTCTTCGGCAAAGAGAACGGCAGTATTTCATCATAGATGCATATATCATACAACGTATCTTCCCTGGTCTCGTTAATCACCGACGAATAATCTGCCTTTAATAAAGATGGATTTGCCGTGAGCGCCTTCTTTAATGCAGGATTATCCTTACCCACTATACTAACCTTGTATTTCTTAGGAGGCATCAAGGAGGCATAATTATCACATTTCATGTCATCGGGATTTCTTAAGGTAATCACTAAACCTAATTTATCAGATAAATATATGTTCTTAAATGACAATGATTTTTCCTCATCTGCTTCAAGGTCAACCTGCCGGCTATCCATCGTCTCGCCGCCCCATCCGTTCCATTCTACAGCAATTTTCTTGATTGAGCGGGATGAATAATTCTTCACGGTGGCAAAGATATCGTAATAATCCTCTTTGCCAGACGTGGGCGTGGCCGAGGCCCGGATAATAGCCCGGTTATCCGACGGTGTGCCGACCAAAATCAGACGGGGCTTATGGCTAAACCTATTTATGATTGAATCGGGCGGAAGTTTATCAGAGCATAAATATAATTCGCCCTTGATTCCCTGGGCCTGGGACACCAGGGATTCCAGGTCAGAAGAAATATTAATCAGTTCTAGGTAAGCAATCGTATTAAACGCTGCATAACGTTCAATGTTTATAAATGACTCTAAGGGAGGCGACTGATAAAAAGAGACCTTAGTCCCTTGGGGCGATTTATCAATAACATCTCTTATTTTCTTTCTCATCAATTCCCAACGGGTGGTATTTTCCCCGCTCTCATAATAGCCGCTGGACATACTGGCTGAGTTATCTATCAGGAATACCAGGTGGAGCGGTTCTGATTGGGTGGAGCGCCAGACGGGCTTGGCCAGGGCTAGGGACAGGCCGATGACGGCCAGAATCTGGAGCATCAGAATCAGATAGAGACGACTCTTTTGCCGGATCGGGGCGATGGTCAGCAAGCGCTCTATCCGCTTCCAGATAATCAAGCTGCTGACCTGCCGGCGCTCGGGCCGCTGACGCAGCCGGTGCAAAATCAGCACCGCAATAATGGCGGTCAGGGTCCAGAGACCCAATGGGTTTTCCAGTATCATGTTCATTTGAGCAACTCCCGTTTCCTGAGCATCCGGAAGATCACATCCTCTATGGGCACAATCGTGTCCAAGTAGAAGTATTTCATATCGTGCTTGAGGCAGAACTGATTCCAATCCTCGGAGAAACCCAGAAAGGTCTGACGGTAGATTTCTATGGTTTTTTCATCCAACCAGACGGTCTGTTCCTCGGCTGATTCGGAATCATGCAGACGGACCAGCCCATTTACACCGGGTAACTCATCAGCCCCGGCAGAGATATGCATGACATTAATGATAAAACCCTTCTTGCTTAATCGCTGAAGAATCTTGCGGCTGGATTCGGGTTCGGCCTCAAACAGGTCTGAAAGTATAATCACGAATCCCTTGTGGGTGACTGCCCTGTCCAGCCGGCCCAGGGCATCAGACAGGCTGGTCTGGCCTGACGCCTTTAATTCCTTTAGGTATGTGAGCATCTCAAAGAGTTGCTTGTCCGAATGCATCTGCTTTGAGGCGACAAAGTTGGATTGGTTAAATGCCCAGAGCCGTACCGGCTGGGATGCCACCAGTCCGACATAGCCCAGGGCCGCGGCCAACTGACAGCAGTAATCCAGCTTACTCATCTGCTTGGGTGCATCTGGGCCGGACATGGAGTTGGAGATATCCAGCATCAAATACAGCGGCAGGGTCTGCTCGCGGGAGAATTCCTTGACATAGAGCTTGCCCAGCCGGGCAAAGGCGTTCCAGTCCAGATAGCGGGTCTCGTCGCCAGGGGAATATTCGCGGTGCCCGGCGAATTCTATCCGTCCGCCCTTCTGCTTCATCATCCGCTCGCCGATGGTACCTGAGAAGAACGACTTGCGAATGACAAAGCGGAGTCTCTCCAACTTGCGGATGAACTCAGCGGAAAAGATGTCGGCTTTTGCGGATGGTTTCATATCTGGCTACCTGACTCCCCGTTTACCATATTCTCCCTTATTATGCCACTATTTTTTGACTTGGTTTATATTTGTGGTATGCTATTTAATAATTAACCGGCGATTATAATACAGGAGGGCTGAAAATATGTCAGGACATTCACATTGGGCGACCATCCGGCACAAGAAAGGCGCGGCCGACGCCAAGAAGGGTAAGGCATTTTCCAAGATGGCCCGGTTGATCATGGTAGCATCCCGGGAAGGCGGTTCCGACCCCAAGACCAACATCAAACTCATGTTAGCCATAGAAAAAGCCCGGGCGGTCAATATGCCCAACGAGAATGTGGAACGAGCCATCAAGAAAGGCGCGGGCGAGCTGGACGGCGTGATACTGGAAACCGTGCTCTACGAGGGCTACGGTCCGGGCGGCGCCGCGGTCATGGCCGAGGTGCTGACCGACAGCCGCAACCGGACGGCGCCGGAAATCCGGCGGATATTCGAACAGCACAGCGGCAAGCTGGGCGAATCCAATTCAGTCAACTGGTTCTTCGAACGCAAGGGCATCATTTCCATCCCGGCTGGCAAGATAAAGGAAGACGACCTGATTACCGCGGCGCTGGATGCCGGGGCCGAGGACGTGCGCAATGAAGGCGATGTATTTGAAGTGGTGACCGACCCCCGTGAGGTGGAGAAAATCAAGGCGGCCCTGAAACAAAAGGGTTTCACCTATACGACCGGCGAGGCCACCCTGGTACCCAAGAATTATGTCACCCTGAGCAAGACAGACGGCGATAAAATTATCAAATTAATGGATGCGCTTGAAGACCACGACGACGTCCAGAATATCTATTCCAATTTTGATATCGCTGAATAAAGTATGGGTATAGAACGACTGATACTGAAAGGCATCAAGGGCATTGCCCTGGGCGAGATGTTCCATATTAATTACGGCGAGATGGCCTCCATCGGGCGCGGGCAAGAGTGCACCATCTCCTACCGCAAGTTCAAGAAATACCCCAAGCGGGATGACAAGAACAAGGATCTGTTGTCCGTCTCGCGCAAGCATTTAAGAATCACCTTTTATAATTCGTATTCGATAGAGCTCAAAGACCTGAGCGCTAACGGCACCTATATCAACGGCAAGCCGATTATCAAGCGTATCTTTATCACGGATATCGCCACCAGCAAGACGCCCTATGAAATTAAACTCGGGCCGAACGAGACATTTCTCCTGACCGCCGAGCATATATAAATGAAACAGCGCCGCACCATTATTATCACGGCCGGCGACCCCAAGGGCATCGGGCCTGAGGTGGTTATCAAGGCGCTGACCTCCGCCCCGATTCAGAACCTCCGAGCGGAATTAAACTTCCTAATCGTCGGGCCAACTGAACCCATTGCCCAGACGGCCGGGTTGCTGGACGCCTCGGCCAAATCCGGCGCCTGGTTGAGCGGTGATTTTAATCCGACCCGGCTTAAGACGCCGGAGATTCCATCCGGTGAAAATAATAATATCTTTTTATACGAGCCAATGCCGGCCGGGGAATCACGGGGCGGACTGGATTATATCCTGACGGCCATTGAGATTATGAAATCAAACCCGGCTGCGGGACTGGTGACGGCGCCGGTCAGCAAAGAGGCCATAAACAAGACCGGATTTAATTTTACCGGGCATACGGAACTGCTGGCCCAGAAGACCCTGTCCCGCAAGGTGACCATGATGTTCACAGCGCCGCAGTTAAAGGTAACGTTGGTAACCACGCATATCGCCTATAAAAAGGTGCTGCTCTACCTGACTACGGATAAGATTTTCTCGACCATCGAACAGACCGATGACGGATTGCGGAAATATTTCAATGTCGCCCAGCCCAGGATAGCCGTCTGCGGCCTGAACCCGCACGCCGGCGAAGGCCAGGCCTTCGGCCGGGAGGAATCCAGGATTATAGAACCGGCCATTAAGCTGGGCCGCCAGCGTAAGATCAACTGCATCGGCCCGTTCCCGGCGGACAGTGTATTTTATAGAGCCGTCAAGGGTGAATTCGATGTGGTGGTGGCGCTTTATCACGACCAGGGCCTGATACCCATAAAGACCCTGGCATTCTCGAATGCGATCCAGGTGACACTGGGCTTGCCTTTTATCAGGACCTCGCCGGCGCACGGAGTGGCCTATGACCTCGCCGGCAAAGGCATTGCCAATCCGGCATCAATGATTGAAGCCGTCAAGCTGGCGGCATCAATGGTCAGTTCCAACGGGTCGCTGTTCGGTAATAATTAAGGTGGGGTTATCTTTTACGCGACAATGCTGTGTTCCAGAGCGTCTTTCAACAGCACAATACCCTTGAGCTTATTCTGGGCATCTACCACCGGCAATGCCGTGAAATTGTATTTGCGAATCAGCTCGACAATCTTGTGCTGTCGGGTGAGCGGTTTTATCTTGATTATCTTGGTGTTCATCAGGTCAGACAGTTTTTGCGGCGCGGCCGGGGTCACTGGCAAAACAACTGCCTGTTCAGCTGATACCGGCAATGGTGAGGTGGCCTGTGGAGTCGCTTCAATCAGCTTGGCATTTACTTTGCCGTGGGCCAGCAATAGCTTTCTTACGGGAATTACTCCCTGAAGATTCTGTTCCGCGTCCACCACGTAAATATGGTAGAAATACATATCGGCTGACGCGGCAATCAACTCGTTAAACCTGACCAAGGCCTCGGCTACGGTCAAATCCTTATTGAGAGCGATATACTGGGTGGTCATCAGCGCTCCGGCCGTCTGCTCTGGATGCAACAACAATCCCTTAATTTTATCCGCCTTTTCAGAAGGCAGTTGCCTGATTATTTCATCGGCCCTCCGGCGGCCCAGGTGATTGAGCAGGTCGGCCAGTTTATTGTCCGGCATCAGCGAGATAATCTTTGTCCGCCTGGTTTTATCCAGCGACTCAAACAGTTCCTTCTGAACCTTGGGATTAAGTGCCACGATGGCGTCCGAAGCGATATTGGCATCTAATAACTTGAACATGGCGATGCGCTCGTCGCGGTTGATATCATTGATAATATCAGCCATGTCAGCCGGGTTAATGTCGGTAAAGCACTGGTAGGACGGGGCCAGGGCCAGGGTGTCGGTCTTGCGCTCGCCGCTCTGGGGAAGCGGGCTGACATATTTCCAGGAAACAAACCGCTCATTGGGCTTGTAGGAAAACACCCATTCCATGACCGTATCCATCATCTGCAGCCAGCCCAGACGCCGGACGATTCCTCTGAAACCGATATCCACATGCACCACCCAAATATAATTCTTTTCCTTTAACAGATGGATATCGTTGACCCGGACCACCTTGCAACCGGCCGTATCCAGAATCTGCTTGTCCAGAAAGGTCTCCCGGACCAGCAATGAAGAACCGTTGGTTGGCTCGCCGAAATCCTCTATAGCCGCGTTGTCCTTAAGATATAGATACTGTATGGGTAATTCAAACGACTCAATGCCGGTGATGGGTATTTTCAGGCGCTGGCCGAATAATCCATGGGACACCACCAGCGCGGTTACTTCAGGATATATCTTAGCCGGACTGGTCAGGATTATTATATCCACCACCAGGCCCAGGGTTTCTCCGCTGCCTTTTTTTACCTTCTTGCCCAGGATATCGGAGAGGAAGAAAAAATATTTAGCTTCGGAAAGCATATGGATTGCCTAATAACGAACGGTTAATATCTTTTTCTGAGTTTCGATAAGCTCTAAAATACCCTTTTTGGCCAGTGCCATCATTTCAATAAGATTGGCCTGGGAAAACGGCTTTTGCTCGGCCGTACCCTGGATTTCAATGATTTCCTCCTTATCGGTCATAACCACATTCATATCCACTTCGGCATTGGAATCTTCGGCGTAGGAAAGATCAAGCATAAGTTCGCTCCGCCCCGGTGGGTGCTCGCGGTCACTGCGGTGTTTGCTGTTAACCTTCCCAACGCTTACCGCGGCCAGGTAATTGCGAATCGGGTTCTTAATCAGCAACTGCTCCTTCATCATCTTCTTAACAGTAATCGAAAGCGCGATGAAAGAACCGGTAATAGCCGCAGTGCGGGTTCCGCCGTCCGCCTGAAGGACATCGCAGTCAATCCAGATGGTCTTTTCGCCCAGCAGCTCCATATCCACCACGGTCCTCAAGGCCCGGCCAATCAGGCGCTGGATTTCAAAGGTCCGGCCGTCCGGCCGTCCGGTTCTGGCCTCGCGCGGCTTGCGCTGGCTGGTCGAGCCGGGTAACATCCCGTATTCGGCCGTGACCCAACCCTTGCCTTTGTTCAGAAGAAAATCAGGGACTTTAAGGTCCCAGTTGGCCGTGCATAAAACCTTGGTATTACCCAATTCTATCAGGGCTGAACCCGGAACCGATGACACAAAACCCGTGGTAATTTTCACTGGCCGCAGTTCGTCAGCTTTTCGGTTATCAAGACGCATCAGATTCCTATTTCTGTATCAGTTCGTTATAGGCGCCGTCCAGGTGCTTGCGGGTTTTCGTTGATTTCTCGTCCTTACCGGTATATTTCTCGGCCGCATTCTTTATCGGCTCCAGGGCCGACTTATCGCCGATATCCTTCAGGGTCCGGGCGGTAACAACCTGGACATCCGGGTCAGATGAACTCTCCAGTAGTTCGATTAGGCGCGGGACAACTTTCTTACCCATTCGCCCTAAGATTGTGCTCCCCTGAAATCTAAGCATCGGGTTTTCGGACTGGACCAGACAATCATTGATAAGTGGTTCCACTGCAGAATCACCCAACTTAAGCAGGCAATTCTGGGCGGATTCGCACGCGGTCGCGTGTTGGTCTTTGAGCATTTCTATCAGGTCAGGGATGGCCTTTGACTTAATCAGCACGGTAAGTCCTTCGGCCGCTCTGGCGCGAACGTCTGCATCCTTATCCTTCAGCGCTTTTTTTAGGGGGCTTTCAGCGGATTTATCACCTATCTCTCCTAATGCCAGGCAACAATAGGCGCGAACCATATTATCCGAATCATTTTCCAGGTGGCGCAGAAGCTGGTCCACGGCCTTATCGCCCTTCTTTACCAACATGCGCATATAAGAGTCCCGGGTGGGAGGTTTCTGGTCCTTGCCCATGGTATTGATATAACGCTCAATCTTTTGCGACTCGCTCTCGCCGCAACCGCATAACATCCCGACGGTACCGGCAATGCCTAATACCAACCCGGCTAGTACATTATTTTTCTTTGTCATATATTCCTCCTATCTTTGAGCCGTCAGAGGTTGTTTAGGATGCGGCTCTTGATTTTATCGTGGTTATTTATTGCCAGACACTATATTCTTTATATGATAATTGTCAATACTTAAAGGAGATAAAATATGCCTAAAAAAATATCCGCTTGCATAACGCCATCAGACAGTTTCCTATCCAAGCAAACGCTGCTGATTCTTTCCCCGCACGCGGACGATGAGGCCTACGGCTGCGCCGGCACCATCGCCAAAATCAAGTCCCTGGGCGGCAAGGTCTATATTATGGTATTCTCCATCGCCGACCTGTGGCAATACACCAGGAAATACACTTTGGTTAAAAAAGAAACTCGTTATAGCGAATTCGCCCGGACCGCTGAATTTCTCAAGGTGGACGGCTATGACATCATTTTCAAGGAAAGCGATAAACACCTCCGGCTGGACGCCATTCCGCGCCGGGATTTGGTATCCATTATTGAACGTGACAGCAAGGTGGCGTTGGATAAAATCAAACCGACCATGGTGGCCCTGCCGGCGGTTTCATACAATCAGGACCATAGCGCGATTTTCCAGGCCGGCTTCACGGCCTGCCGGCCCAGAGGCGTGGAAGACGCCCTTAATTTCCCCCGCATGGTGTTGGCTTATGATAACCCGACACTTTTCTGGAATGTGGAATACGAGAAATTCCATCCTAATTTCTACGTGGACATCTCAAAATACTGGACCACCAAAATCAAGGCGATGTCGTTCCACAAATCACAGTTAAAACCCCGCCTGCACCACGGCAGTCTGGAAAGCTTGGAGCATCTGGTCAAACTGCGCGGCAAGGAGATTTCAGTCGAAGCCGCCGAGGCGTTTATGTGCTACAGGTTCGTCTGCTAAACGCAAAGCAGCTACGAACACTGCAGTGACCGCGAAGCGAATCCCACGAGGGATAATTATTATGATTAAACACTCTTGCCCAACTATTGGTCAGACGGAAGCAAGGTCGCTAAATGCCGTCCTGAAAACCAGGCATCTGGCCCAAGGCCCGATGGTTCACGGGTTTGAGGATGCGCTAGTCAGGTATCTCAAAAACAAGAATCTAAAAGCGGTGGCGGTCAACTCCGGTTCCAGCGCTCTGCATCTGGCTTTACTCTCATTAGGCATATCCGCCAAAGACGAAGTAATCATTCCCAGTTACATATGTTCGGCCGTATTAAATACGATCAATTATACCGGTGCCAAACCGGTGCTGGCGGATATTAATGAAAACAATTTCGACCTCAGTATTGACTCGGTCAAAAGAAAGATAACCAGGCGCACTAAAGCGATTATCGTAGCGCACCAATTCGGATTCCCGGCTGAGATAGATAAATTCCTCTCCTTAGGCGTACCGATCATCGAGGACTGCGCCCAGAGCATCGGGGCTGCCTGTCATAATAAACAAATGGGCACGTTCGGCCAGTTATCCGTCTTCTCGTTCTACGCCACCAAGATGCTCTGCACTGGCTACGGCGGCATGGTCGTATCCGGAAATAAAAAACTCATAAATAAAGTGCGCGACCTGATTGACTATGATAACCGGAACGATTATATTCCCAGATACAACTACCAGATGTCTGACCTGTCAGCCTCGCTTGGGCTGGCCCAGCTGGGACAACTGAACCGGTTTATCAGCCGGCGCCGTAAAATCGCCTCGCGCTACACCCGGGACCTATCATTGCTTCACCTCTCATCTCTAATTTTACCGGCCGGGCAATCTGATACGGCCCCGGTTTTCTTCCGCTATGTCATCAGGCATCCGAGGGCGGATAAAATTATCATGGCCCTTCACTACGCCGGCATCGAGGCCAAAAAACCGGTCTACCGGCCGCTGCACCAGTATTTCGGGTTCAGTCCCAAGGATTTCCCGAACGCCGAACAGGCCCATCGCAGCGCCATCTCGCTTCCCATCTATCCTTCCTTGACAGACCATCAGGTAAATTATATTATAGATAATCTCGTTAAAATATTGAAAAGGTTATAGGAATTTGTATATTGGCATCCTCAATCGGCTGATGAAACCGGTTTAATTACTTTAGTCAGGAGAAATCGCTAATGAAATACGCTGTTATCAGAATGGGTTCGAAACAATTCCAAATGGAAGAAGGCAAAACCGTCCTGGTTGACCTGCAAAAGACCGAACCGGGCAAGGAGATAACCTTCCCCGAGGTGGTTCTTTACGTGGACGGCGACAACATCAAAGTCGGTTCGCCCCTGGTCAAGGGCGCCAAGGTGGTCGGTCAGGCCGGCGAGATGGTCAAGGACAAAAAGGTATTCACCGGCAAACACCGCAGGCGCGAGGGCTACAAACGCACCTACGGACACCGCACTAAATATACACCCGTAAAGGTTACCCAGATCGTGGCCGGATAGTTCGGCGTCGTGTGTCTTGCGTGATGCGTTGGGAATCTAACGTAAGACGCAGAACGCTTAAGGTAAACTCATGACGCATAACGCAAGACGCTTAACGCAACTTGTCATTGTTTTAATATTTGTTTCACTCATCCCCTATCTTGCCTTTTCCAAGACAGCCGCAAAACAAAGTGAAACCCGGAAGGAGTCCGGGGCTAAAAGCAAGCCGCAGCCTTCGCCGACCCCGCCGCCGGTTGTGGTGTCTGCCAATCCATTCCACCACGTGGCCGGTTCCATCCATCTCCAGACGCCAGTCAGCGGCGGGAAACGTGATTTTAATGAATACATCAAATTAGCCCGGCAGAATGACATCGGCATCCTGGCCGTGACCGACCACGACACCCAGAAATACCAATACGGGCTCTGGCCTCTGCGCGGACTGATTAAGAAAACCGTGGACGAGCCGTCTGTCTTCAAATACGGCATTGATAACTATTTCAAGCTCATCCAGTCCGCCTCAACCACAACCAGTGACATCATCCTGATTGACGGAGTGGAATCAATGCCGTTCTATTACTGGAGCGGCAGTTATTTCCGGGACACGCTGGCCCTCAATGACCGGGGCCGGCATATGCTGGTCATCGGGATGAACGACGTCAACGCCTATAAGGAACTGCCGCTGATCGGCAATGGCAAATCGCGTTTCAACCAGTATGATGGTCCCCAGGGCTATGCGCCCTACCAGGACCTGATTGACTATGTCAATTCCAAGGGTGGCCTGACCTTCTGGGCGCACCCGGAAGCCAAGGAATCCAAGTCCATCAACAAGATTATCGTCAACACCCTGGCCTATCCGGAATGCGTCAAGGCCACCACTGACTACACCGGTTTCGGGGTATTCTGGGAGGGCTACCAGAAAATCGGACTGCCCAACGGCGCCTGGGACGAGGTGTTAAAGGAATATGCGGACGGCCGGCGCGCCAAACCGGCCTGGGCCATCGGGGAAACTGACGACTACGGCGACAAGGACATCTCGCGCCTGCTGACCGTCTTTATGCTCAAGGAAAAATCGTATAAGTCAGCCATTGACGCCTTGAAGACCGGCCAGACCTACACGGTCCTGAAAGCCGCGGACCTGCCGCCCCTGATGCTGGATGATTTCTGCATCTACAACACGGCCCAGCCCAATATCGCCTATTCCGGAGATGAACTGGTTGTTTCCTCAACCCCGACCATCAGGATAAAAGTGTCGTTCAAGAATGGTAGCGTCCGGACTGAAAAATCACCGAAGATTAAGGCCACCCTGAAGGTTATCAGGCAGGGGCAGGTGATTAAGGAAATCAACCAGGCGCTTCCGCTAACCCTGAATTTTAAGGATGAATATAAGCCCAAATCGGGCGAACGCATCTATTACCGGCTGGAGGCCATAGACGAAAAGAACGGCCGGCTCATCTCCAATCCGATATTTGTAAAGTTTCAGTAACCTATTCACCGCAAAGTAAATTACTTCTTCTCCAGTATCACCACGGCCATGGCATAATCCCTGGTATGGGTGAGCGAAAGATGGGTGTGTTTTGCGCCTAATTGTTTGGCAATCTTCTGCGCCTTACCGGACAGCCGAAGAGTAACGGTTTTGGGATGCCGGATGCCGGATGCCGGATGCCGGATAATTTCAATTTCAGTCCATTTCGGGCTTTGCCTGGTCCCCCAACCCGTGCCGATGGCTTTCAAGAACGCCTCTTTGGCGGCAAAACGGGCGGCAAAGGATTCGGCTTGATTCTTTTTGCTCCGGCAGTATTTTATTTCCTGCGCCGTAAAGATACGCCCAAGATTCGGCTTGTTTAATAACGCCTTGACGCGCCGGACTTCAATCAGATCTATGCCTATGCCGATAATCATAAATATTGTCACGAAGATACAGAGTTACACACCCCTAAACCCACACACCAATGTATTGGTGTGCAGGGTAAATCCCCTCTTATTAGAGGGGACTTTCTTTGTGACCTTTGCGCTCTTTGTGGTTAAAAGGTGTTATTTCAGGCCCAGCAGTTCCACCTCAAATACCAGGGTGGCATTGGGCGGAATGACATTTCCGGCGCCCCGGGCGCCATAACCCAAATCAGACGGTATAATAAGCTTACGCTTGCCCCCGATCTTCATGCCGGCTACGCCTTCATCCCAGCCCCGGATGACCCGGCCCATCCCAAGCGGGAATTCAAACGGCTGGCCCCGGTCCTTGGAGGAATCGAACTTTGTCCCGTTGGTCAGCCAGCCGGTATAATGCACCGAGACGTTCATTCCGGACTTGGCCTCGGCCCCGGCGCCGACTACCTGGTCAACATATTTCAGGCCGCTGGCAGTGGTGATTTCCCCTCCGGCTGGTGCTTGTGGTTGCGTTGGATTCATGGTAGATCGCTCCTCTCTTTTTTTCTCTAATTCTTTTTTAGTATTTTCTAATTCTGTTTTGGTTTGCACTAAATCAGTCTTGACCTTTTCCTGTTCGGTCTTAACCTGAACTAATTCCGACCTGGTCTTTTCCAGCTCCGTTTTAATCTGCACCAACTCCGTTTTGACCTTTTCCTGTTCTGTTTTAATCTGCACCAGTTCCGCCTTTCCCGCGCACCCGGATATAAATAATACCGTCCCGGCTACAAAAGTCATGAAAAATTTTAATCTCTTCATACTTCTTCCTCCTCTGATAAAATTCTATTAAGTTTGACAGTGAAAGTCAAAATAATTATATAAATGTTTTACACACCCCGGTTCCGCATTAACGGGACCTGCCCCTCTTGATAGAGGGGAATATGGTAGCGTGCAAGGAGATTGAATATGAACTTCAGTGAATATCATTCGCATAAGTGGTCCAAGAACTTATCCGAGGTGAAACGCCAGGCAAAGGAAATCAACGAGACCAATGATATCGCCAAAGCAAAGGAGAAACTGACGCTTCTCTATAACGGCGATTTCAGCCGCCCCGATAAAATATTCCCGGGCCTGAAGGTCATGGCCGTGTTCTGGAAGGCCGAAGAGGAAATGATGCGCTGCCGGTTCGAA
This sequence comes from Planctomycetota bacterium, assembly GCA_016235865.1. Lineage (NCBI taxonomy): Bacteria > Pseudomonadati > Planctomycetota > Planctomycetota bacterium. The sequence continues at coordinate 149,005 of JACRIK010000003.1, forward strand.
GCCAAGGAAAGAGCGGCGCAGGGCCTCCATTTAACCGATACTGATGAATTCAGGAACAACCTCAAAAATGTCTGGCTCAAGTACACCGATGACATTACGGAACTGGTTAAAAAGAACTCCTTGCTGGATGACAAGCAGGCTGGGCCTATCATCAAAAAGTATCCGCCCCAAATGGGCGCCAACTGGAGCGATGTCCTCAAAGACCTGATGAGCCAGACCGAAGAGGCCGCGAAGAAAGGTGAAATGCCCGACACCCTGACCGATAACTGGCTGGCCTTCTGCCTGGACGGCATCCTGGCCTATAATTTCGGACTGGCCCGCCAGGCCGTGCTCTCGGCCATGATAATAAATAAATTCTCGGAGGAGAAACTAAAGCAAATCGTAGAGGCATCAAGGGACGAATACGGCTGGCTGGTCAGCAAAAAATTCTTCGTCGAGGTCTTTCCGGCCGCCGGCATCACCGATATGACGGACCTGCAGACCATCGGCCGGTACGGCATGTTCTCGGACCAGGACCTGACCACCTCGGAAACCCTGCCGCCTCCGGACAAACGCGCCAGCGAACCTAAAGTTAAACGCACCGAATTCTTCAACTGCCAGGAATTCAGCATGTTTGAGACCACCTTCAAAATACTCGGAGTCAAGGTAAAATTTATCGGCATTGCCATGTGCCCGTATTGCGAGGAACACGGCAAGAAGAACGTCCAGGTCTTTGTCCCGCCCAGCATGCGGCCTGAGGTCAGGATGACCACCTCGCTGGGCATGGGCAACAAATCCTGCGTCTTCGAGACCAAACTCTATCCGGCCGACGACATGGAGCGATTCATGCAGGCCCAGGAAAAGGTGTTCGGAGGACAATTCTAAAAATTAGAAAGGTAATTGTATGAGATTGAAAGACAAGGTTGCTATCATCACCGGAGCCGGTTCGGGCATTGGCCAGGCCAGCGCCATCAGCTTCGCCCGGGAAGGCGCCAGGGTCACCGTGGCTGATTACAACATCAAAGGAGCCGAGGAAACCGCCAAAAAAATAAATACGGAAATCGGTAAAAAGGTGGCCATGGCCTTCAAGGTCGACGTGTCCAAGGAAGACCAGGTCGATAATATGGTCAAGCAGACGGTCCAGGAATTCGGCACGGTTGATATCCTGGTCAATAACGCCGGCATCAACGAATTCATCCCGTTCCCGCTGGTCCAGCCCGATGACGTCAAGAAGATAATGGACGTGAATTTCATGGGCGCATTCCTGTGCGTCAAGGCCGTCCTGCCGCTCATGACCGAAAAGATGTACGGCAAGATTGTCAACGTCACTTCAGTCATGTCGGTCATCGCCGGCAAGGGCCAGGCCGCTTATAACGCCTCCAAGGGCGCCTTGAAGATGCTCACCCAGGCCATGGCCGTTGACCTGGGCTGTTACAACATCAATATCAACGCGGTCGGGCCGGGCATGACCCGGACCACCCTGACCAAACAGCTGTTCTCCAACCCGGACCGGGTCAAGTGGTTTGAGGAAAAGATACCCCTGGGCCGGCTGGGCGACCCGGAGGATATTGCCGCGGCTATATTGTTCCTGGCCTCGGATGAAGCCAAATATATTACCGGCGAGACCATCTTCGTGGACGGCGGAATGATCGCCACGCGATAACGGAATCAATCGGTAATTTATTGACCCGAATAGAAATAATTGGTAAACAATTTCAATAATCAACAACCGTAACCCCAAAAGAATGGAGTATCATTATGGAAAGTAATTGGGCCACGTTTAGCGTTATCGGCGTCATCGTATTATTAATCGTCCTGTTCATCGTGGCCATCATATTCCTGCGATTCGGGTTCCTCTGGCTGCAGGCATTACTTTCCGGAGCGTCCGTAGCCATACTGGATTTGGTCGGGATGTGGTTCCGTAAGGTTGATGCCCACGTTATCGTTATCAACCGCATCAACGCGGTCAAAGCCGGATTGAATATCCCGACCTCAATGCTTGAGGCGCATTACCTGGCCGGCGGAAATGTCACCAAGGTGGTCCGCTCTGTGATTGCGGCCAACAAGGCCGGCATCCACCTGACCACTGAACGGGCCATGGCCATTGACCTGGCCGGCCGCGATGTCCTTGATGCGGTCCACACCAGCGTGCTGCCTAAGGTGATTGACTGTCCGGCCCAAAGAGATGGCCGGGCCACCATAGACGCCGTGGCCAAGGACGGCATCCAGTTACGGGCCCGGGCCCGGGTAACCGTCCGAACCAATCTGGACCGGCTGGTGGGCGGCGCCACTGAAGAAACCATTATCGCCCGGGTCGGCGAAGGCATTGTCAGCACCATCGGTTCGGCCGAAAGCTATAAAGTCGTACTGGAAAGCCCTGATTCCATCTCCAAGACAGTCTTGGGAAAGGGATTGGATGCCGGCAGCGCCTTTGAAATCCTGTCCATTGATATCGCCGATGTGGATGTGGGCGACAACGTCGGCGCCAAATTGCAGGCCGACCAGGCCGCGGCTGACCTGAAAGTAGCCCAGGCCAAGGCCGAAACCAGGCGCGCCATGGCCGTGGCTCTGGAACAGGAAATGAAGGCCAAGACCCAGGAAATGAGGGCCAAGGTCGTGGAGGCAGAAGCCGAAGTGCCCAAAGGTATTTCCCAGGCATTCCGCGAAGGCAAACTCGGCGTGATGGATTACTATAACCTGCGCAATGTCCAGGCCGATACGGATATGAGGCAATCCATTGCCCAGCCGCCGACGCCCGGCAAACCGCCCAAGGAAATCCATTAGAAATGGTCTCTTAAAATCACCCTGCGTCCCCCTTTATCAAAGGGGGATTAAGGGGGATTTAATCACGCAAAAATACTTCTAAAACACTTGTAACAAAAAGCCACAATGAAGGTTCCCATTGCGCGCCTGATTATTGCTTTCAGCTTGGCTTTCTTTTTCCCTGCTACCCAAGCATTTCCATTTTCCCAGTCTGATATTGATAATCTTATCCGCAAATATGAACTGGAAAAATCCAATATCGCCATCAAGGTCGTGACCCTACCGACCAATAAAACCGTCTATGAAAGAAACGCCGATGTCCAGATGGTCATCGCCTCAAATACCAAACTGTTTTCCACAGCCGCGGCATTATGCCAGCTCGGGCCGGACTTCAAATTCACCACCTCCATTTCCTATGACGGCACCATCATAAGCAATACCCTTCAGGGCCATCTGGTAGTCTTCAGCAACGGCGACCCGAATATCTCCGGCCGGTTCTATAATAACAACCCGACCGCAATCTTTGAGAGCTGGGCTGACAAACTCAGCCAATCAGGCATCAAGGAGGTCAAAGGCAACCTGGTCATCGACCAAAGCGCCTTTGACCGGGAATGCATTCCGCCGGCCTGGCCCCAGGACCAGCTGTCATACTGGTATTGCGCGCCGGTCTCGGCGGTCTCGTTCAACGATAATTGCGTGGATATCACGGTTTGGTCAAGCCCCAAGACCGGCCGGATGCGCTATGCCATCTCGCCGGCCACCAAATACGTTACCGTCTCATTCAAGACCAAACTGGACAAGAAGCTGTCCGCCAACCAACTGAAATTCTCGCGCGTGGCGGGAACCAACCGCATCAATATCAGCGGCCGGGCGTCCCCCAAGGAACTACCCATCAAGGAATCCATCACCGTGGATAACCCGGGCCTGTTCTTCGGAACAGTGCTCCGGGAAACCCTGGCCAAGAAAGGCATTTCTGTCTCCGGTGAAATCCTGGTAACCGACGAACCGTACAAGCCCAGCCTCTGCGCGCGCAGTCGCAACGGAGTCCCGATTATTTCGGGGCAGGAGCTGGGCAAGCCATCCGGGAAACTCATCAAAATAACTGCCACGTCAACCGACCTGGTCCAAACCATGAACGTGGTCAACAAGCGCAGCCAGAACTTCTATGCCGAGCAGATACTAAAATCAATGGCTCATTACTATCAAGGCAAAGGAATCCTGGCTGAAGGACTGAAGATAATCCGCGAGTTCCTGTCCAAAGAGGTCGGGCTGGACCGGAACGGATTCACCATATCAGATGCCAGCGGCTTGGCCCGTGAAAACCGTTTTAGCGTCAACCAGATAATCACCCTGTTAAAATATATGCACGGCCATAAGCATTTCACCACCTTCAGGGATTCGCTAAATTACGAGCGCTGGAACTTTTCCGATATGGAATCGGTCTGGACCAAGACCGGCTATATCAAGGATGCCCTGGCGCTGTCCGGCTATATCCGCCGCGGGAACGACGATTATTACGCCTTTTCCGTCATCATCAATGACTTTGGTGATTCCGGAGACGAGCAGAACAATCGCGGCCTGGCCAACGCCGAGAACTTTCGAACGGACTTCGTCCGGCTGCTCAAAAAATAATAATACAAAACTATTGACCTTGTTAGACGTATTTGATATACGCTATGGCATAAAACCAATCGGAACAAACCGGGATAATGGCCCCGAATGCTTTCGGGACCATAAGGAGGCTTTTATGAAAGCATACCGCTATTTAATCCTGTTAGCCATCGCGTTTCTGGGGCTGTCTATCAATCCAGTTAACTATACAACCGGCGAAGACAATGTCACTATTGACAGCATCCAATTGGGGACCCTGGTCATAAACGAGGATATTTCCAAGGAGGACATGCAGGACCACGTGGTCGGCGTTAAATACATGGGCAAGTGGTGACCGCAATGCGTGACCAGCGTGCCCCACTCAGTTGAGTGGTATAAAAAGTACGCGCCCCAGGGGTTAATCCTGATTGGGTTCCACAGTTCCAAGCAAGAGACCCCGGAAGAGGTGGTGGCTTATTGCAAGGCCAACAAGATACCCTATCCGGTTTACGAAAAAGGAAATATTGCCGGACACCCGGTCCAGGGCTATCCGCACTTTGTGCTCTTTGACCATACCGGTAAGATGATTTATCAGGGGCACCCGATGGAGGCCGATGCCAAACTGGCCGCGGCCATGAAGGCCGCGCCGGACTGGCTGGTCGGCGAAGGCCCGTATAAGAAACTAAAAGCTATTGCGGAAAAGGCGAAATCCCACAAGGATTTGGGCCAGGCCCTCAAAACCCTCAAGGAAAAGCACCTGAACTCCGCTGATGCGGATGAAAAGGCCGAGGCGGAAAAATTAGCGGAACGGCTGACCCGTTACGGCAACAAACTGCTGGCGAAGGCCGAGGCCAAGAAAGGCACCGAGCCGCTGAATTCTTATAACCTCTACCAGGAAGTATCCAAGGTATTCAAGGGCGATGAAATCGGCGATAATGCCGACAAAGCCCTTAAGGACCTGAAGGACGACAAGGCCTTTCAGGATAACCTCAAGGCGGACAAGGAACTGGCCGACATGATGCCGGATATCGAGAAACTAAAGGCCTGCAACAAGTGCGGGACGTTCAACAAGGAATGCGATGCCTGCAAGAAAAAGAACGCCTCGCTGGAAATGCTTCTGCCCAAAGCCAAGGGCATCGTAAAAAAGTATCCGGACTCGCCGGCCGCGGCCCGGGTCAAGGAACTTCTTCCCGTGGAATAGGATTCTGTCCCTGTCATTCCGTGCTTGACACGGAATCCAGAGGAATAGGAATAACATCTTAACTCGTAGAAATTCCATGTTTAAGAAATACCTGATTATACTTCCCGTTCTTTTGCTAATCGGCCTGGCCGGTTCGCCGCCCATTAAAGGCCAGGAAGATGTCACCGTCCAGAATATAAATTTCGGCGAATTGATGCTGGGCAGCGAGGTCGCCAAGGAGGACCTGCAGGACTGCGTGGTCGGTGTTGATTTCGACGGCATGACCTGCGCCACCTGCCCCTGCGGCGGGGCCATCAACACGTTTATCGAATGGCACCAGAAATACAGCCCCCAGGGATTTATCTTGCTCTCCTTTTATGTCAAAGACGAAGCCAAGGAGAAATTCGCCGCCTTTTGCAAGTCAAAGAAAGTGCCTTTTCCGGTCTATGCCGGTGGAAGCATTTCCGGAATGGAAATCACTGACTTTCCAACCTTTGTGATCTTCGACCATAACGGCAAGGTGATTTACAACGGACATCCCAAGGAGTCCGGCGGCAAATTTACCGCGGCAATGAAATCCATGCCGGACCCGCTGCTCGGGGCCGACCCTTACAAGAAATTATCCGCCCTGGCGGACAAGGTAAAAAAACGGAAGGAACTAGGTCAGATACTGGCCGCGTTGAAGGCCAAGCACCTGAATTCCGAGGATGCGGACGAGAAAGCCGAGGCGGAAAGATTAACGGAACGGCTGACCCGCTACGGGAATAAACTGCTCCGCCAGGCCGGGGCCAAAAAGGCCAAGGAACCTCTGGAGTGCCTCAACCGCTACCAGCAGGCAGCCACGCTCTATAAAGGCGATGCCATCGGCGATACGGCCGAAAAGGACATCAAGGAACTTAAAGATGATAAGGTGTTTCAGGACAATCTCAAGGCGGACAAGGAACTGGCTGATATTATCATTGAGATGAAGAAACTGAAGCCCTGCAACTCCTGCGCCTCGTTCAGCAAGGACTGCCCGGCCTGCTATAAACGGAACGCCTCGATGGAGGTGCTGATACCAAAGGCCAAAGGGCTGGTGAAGAAGTATCCGGACTCGCCGGCCGCGGTCAAGGTTAAGGAATTGCTTCCGGTGGAATAAGCTGTTTTTATGCCATTCCGCTCCTGCTGGCCCGCCTCTGGCGGAACACGGAATCCGTTTACCTGGGCGCCATATTCGGCGGGGTCCGAACTGCGCCTGAGGAGGAATACATGCCGAAAATAAACATTGGGTTGCTAGTGGCGATTTGCATGGCCCTATCTTTTATCGCGGTCTGCGGGAAATCAACCTGTCTGCAGAGCGAAAGCGAACTTCTGGAAGCTACTATTGAAAACATCAAATTCGGCGAGCTCTTGATGGGTGACGCGCTCACCCAGGAAGACCTGCAAGGCCGCGTGGTGGGCGTGAAATTCTGGGGCAAATGGCTCGGGGTCTATCCCGCCACCACCATGCCCCGCACGGTCGAGTGGGACAAAAAGTACGGCCCGAATGGATTAGTCCTGATCGGGTTTCATGGCAGCAAGGATCCAGAGACCGCGAAAGAGGTGACCGCTTATTGCCGGTCCATCGGCCTGACCTATCCGATATACGAAGGCGGCTGCGTTTCCGGCGTCCAGATCCAGATCTATCCCCATTTTGTGCTCTTTGACCATACCGGCCAGATGATTTACAGCGGCCATCCGATGCAAGCCGAGGGCAAACTGGCCGCCGCCATGAAGGCCGCGCCGGACTGGCTGACCGGCCCGGAACCTTATAAAAAACTCAAAGCCCTGGCAGATAAAATAAAGGAACGCAAGGAACTCGGCAAAACCCTCGCTGCCCTAAAAACCAAACACCTGAATTCCGCCGATGCGGAGGAAAAGGCCGAGGCGGAAAAACTGATCGGAAAACTGAGCCGCTATGGCAATCAGCTTTTGCAAAAAGCCGCGGCCAAGAAGGACACCGAACCGCTGAACTCCCATAATCTTTACCAGGAAGCCGCCAGGTTATTCAAGGGCGATGACATCGGGGACAAGGCTGACAGCATCCTGACCGAACTTAAAGACGACAAGACCTTCCAGGATAATCTCAAGGCGGAAAAGGAACTGGCCGACATGATTCCGGAAATAGATAAACTCAAAGCCTGTAACAAATGCGGAACATTCAACCAGAAATGCGCGGACTGTAAGAAAAAGAATCAGTCCCTGGAAACACTCGTTCAGAAGGCCCGGGGCCTGGTGAAAAAATATCCGGACTCGCCGGCCGCGGTAAAGGTCAAGGAACTTCTGCCAATCGAATAATATTGACATTCACAAATTACTGTCTATTGTATACTGTTTGCTGTTTACTCGCACTGCGAATGTAATGAGTTAGTGCGAGTTATCCCGGACATAGGGACTACTTATTTATGCGAATTGCCTATTTTGATTGTTCCTCAGGCGCCAGCGGGGATATGATTCTGTCCGGACTGCTGGACGCCGGATTCCCGTTCAGTAAACTCAAGGCATCGCTCCAGCCGCTGATTAAGCCGTTTAAGGTCAAGCTGTCGCTCCGGCGGGTGGAACGTTGCGGCCTGTCCGGCCTGAAGATTGATATCACGGGCGCAGATGCGCACCTGTCTCTCAATGAAATATCAGGCGCCATCAGGAAATCCCGATTACCCAAGCAAGTCAAGACCGATTCGCTAAAGATTCTCAACCGGATAGCCGACGCGGAAACAAAGGTTCATCAACATTTAGACCCAGTTAGAGATTTTGACCCAAAGGGGCAAAATATCGTTACTGGGTCTTATCCCGGCAGTATTTGCCGGGGCCATAAGTCAAAGCACATCCGGCTCCATGAGTTAGGTTCGGTTGACACACTGATAGACATCGTCGGTTCGTCTTTAGGCATTTATCATTTAGGGATTGAACGCATCTATGTCTCTCCCCTTCCGCTTAATGAAGGCAAGGTCAGATGCGCACACGGACTGTATCCCTTGCCAGCGCCCGGTACTATGGAACTGCTCAAGAACTTTGAGTTATTCCGAAGCCCGATAAAGAAGGAACTGGTCACGCCCACCGGTGCGGCTATATTAACCACTCTGGGTCGGCCATCCAATGAAATTCCGCAATTTAATATCTCCAAAATCGGCTACGGCGCCGGAACCCTCGACCTGTTGGACCAGCCCAATATCCTTAGGGTATTTATCGGCACAGTCCCCACTTTGGCAAAGGGGGGTGCGGGGGGATTTGAAAAAGACACCATCTGCGTCCTGGAAACCAATATTGACAATGCCACCGGCGAGGTCATCGGATATACCGTGGAAAAACTATTTGCTGCCGGGGCGCTGGATGTATTCACCCTGCCGATTCAGATGAAGAAATCCCGGCCCGGGGTGTTATTACAGGCACTCTGTCCGATAGACCTTATCTCCAAGATGGAAGGAATTATCTTTACTGAACTACCGACCCTGGGCATCAGGAAATACCTGTGCCATCGGGCCAAACTCAAAAGAGAGATACGCTCTGTCAAGACCAAGTACGGCGTTATCCGAGTCAAGGTAAGTTATCTGGGTTCCGAGGCCCAACACCTCTCGCCGGAATACGAGGATTGCCGCAAAGCCGCCCGGAAGCATAATGTGCCATTAAGGCAGGTTACTCGCAGTTTGAAGAATGATTTACTGCGAGTTATCCCGCTTTAGCGGGGTCATCACCGCAGCGCTGGGAAAAAGATAGTCATTCACCGCAAAGACGCAAAGATAAGTCCCCTCTAACAAGAGGGGTAGGGGGTGTGTATTTTCCTCTGTGCTCTGGGTTTACCCCATGGACACCTGGATATCCAAGCAAAGAGAAAACTGCTCCTGTGTACGATCCACTTGTTTTTCCAGGACAAAATTTATGTGTGAATCGCCGTCTTCCTTAAATGGCGCTATCTTTTTCAGCCGACGGTATTTTTCAACTGTTTCATTAAGCGCCTGGTTGGAAATTTTTATTATATCAACTAACTCTTCAGACATCCTTTGAAAGACCTCATTCCAGGCAACGCCATACGTCCCGGTGTTTTTATTCATCATCTTGGAGACGATTTCCAATGCCCTTAGGAATCGTAATATTTGTGAGCCATATTTAATAATCTGAGCATTGAGCGCCCGCTTGAACCGGCCAATCATTTGGGGAGTGGTAATCCTGACGCTGTTGCCGGCCAGGAGTTTATCGGTCTCCTTGAGGAATCGTTTTTGGATTTTCGGATAACCGGCCAGCGCCATCGCGGCTAACGAAACCACGCTCTTCTGCGGATACTCTGCCACTGTCAGGGGAAAGAGGAACCGGCCGGCCTGGCTCAGGTATGAAGAGGTTTTCCGGTCTATGGCTTCCTTGTATCTTTTGGCCTTAATGCCGTTAACCGTTTCATAAATCCCATCCAATTTGGAGAAATATTTCCCTGCGGAGCGGAATAATTTTTGCCGGTATTTTTTCATCATTAACCCGGCATTGGGACCGTATTTGTATTCGAACATCGGGCCAAGATAGGAAAGAGCGGATTGCAATAGGGGTTTGGCAATCTTTTCCTTAAAAGCTCCCTTCGTGCCTACAGATGCCTTTCTGTCCTGATTGATGTGCGCAGCGGCCCGAATACAGCCGCGACGCCATTTTGTGCTCAATTTCTGGTAGCCTTCCAGACCTACATAAATAGTAGAATGGAGCGATAATACGACCTCTTTTTTCATATATCTTTTTATATTGTATATAATTATAATAAAAATGCAAGGGATATGGGGGGCTGAGGGGGTATACTACCCCTTAGGTAGTCATAGTCACGGGCTTAGGTAGTATGGGTGTCGGGCTTAGGAAGCCATAGTCACGAGCATAGGAAGTAAGGGTGCCAGGCTTCGGTAGTCATAGTCAAGGGCTTCGGTAGTATGGGTGACGGGCTTAGGAAGCCATAGTCAGGGGCTTCGGTAGTATGGGTGTCGGGCTTAGGGAGTCATAGTCACGGGCTTCAGTAGTATGGGTGACGGGCTTAGGGAGTCATAGTCACGGGCTTAGGGAGTACGGGTGCCGGGCTTAGGGAGTAGTAGTTAAGGGCTTAGGGAGTGGTATCTAAGACCATAGGTAAGGGTAAGCAAGGGCTTAGGTAGTGGCATTAGTCCCCTTCGTAAGGGGGCAAGGGCTTAAAAACTGGCTTTCTACGGGTGGTGTGTCATCAAAACTAAAAACAAATTAGCCCGGTAGACAGCCCTGTGCAAAGCACTGGTGAGCGCCATAAGGGCGCCATGGCGCTTCGGCGCCATCGGTCAGTATCCAGCGGCGGCTGAACTCTACTGAGACCGGGAACAACGAACCTGCAGCGAAGCGCACCGGGAGGCATGCTGATGACGGGTTTTTCGCCCGTGACCGGCCACTTGCCTTTGAATGATTTGTCTCGTGGGACAGACCACATATTTTCTCTCCCTCTATTTATAATGGTTTCGTGACACGGTTTTCTAAAAATAGCCCTTTATGCTAAACAATGATGCTGACTCTATGGTATGCCCCGTATATAGTAAATGTCGCCTGGACTGTCAATGATAATCTGCGACTTATCCTCCTACTGCCCCGCCGTCTTGAATATTGCCATGACCGGGAAATGGTCTGAGCCGCCTCCCTTAATAACCTCCGCGCTGAAACAGTAAAGCCCGGCTGAATAGAAAATGCGGTCAAAACGCTTGCTTATTGTGGCGATGCTTACTTTCCACTTCTAGGTCTTGGATTCACGGTCAAATTCATAGAGCGCATCGGTAAATCCCTGTTCCGCAACCCATTGACTGGCTTTGTCATCCTCATCTTCATTGAAATCGCCCAGTATTAATGACGGAGTTTCCTTCTTGAGCAACGGGAAAAGGGTCTGCACCTCATTAAGGCGGACTTTTTTAGTGGTAACATACGCGCTGGGCGTAAAACTGCCTCTGTCATTAAGCTGTGGATGCAGGTGGACGCTCAAAATCTGAATCAGCCCGATATCCGTCTCTAATTCACAAATCCAGCCCGGGAACCAGGCGTCTTCCGGCAGGACATATTCACGCTCCTGGAACGGCTTTTTGGCCAGGATGGCCTGGCCGCCGGCGCCGCCGGAATGGCGAAAACTCATGTGCGGATAGATAGAAGATAATTCTCTCCGTAACAGGGTTTCCCAATTAGATGTGGTCTCTTGCAAGCAGACAATGTCAGCGCCGGCATCGCGCACCACCGCCAAGGTCTTGTACGCCCCTGACATGCCCCAGTTGACATTCCAGGTTAATACCTTGACATGCGGGCCGGTCGGCATCTCGGGTTTTCTAAGCGTGCACTGGAAATATGATACTGTAATGAGCAGTAGAAAAGCCGCCAGGGTTGATATCAAAATGATGTAGCGGAGTTTTTTGCGCATAACCATTAAACACGAATCATACTAATACAACGAATCTCACGAATGGAATAAAATAACACGCCCCTTTATCCCGCACATAAGTTATGTGCGGGACAAGCCCCTCTTTTTAGAGGGGATTAATGCATCTGAGAACACCGCAGTGACCGCGATAGCGAAATCTGTGTCATCTGTTTACACTGAGCGCAGCGAATGTGTGGTTTACATATCCCCTGTTTTCCACCATTTCTTCATATCCTCGTCTTCCTTAATTATATCTCGTAAATCGTCCAGGGAATAAAACACATCCATGACAATCTTCAAACTTATGCCGGTGGCCTGGGCCGTGCCCATTATCCCCTCATCACAGGAGCCGCTCAGCCGATAGGCAATGACCAAATTCCGGGCCTGCTCAAGGGTCAGCTTAAACCGCTTGGCCAGGACTTTGATGATTTCTTTTTCGGTGTCTTTGCTCATAATACTAATCAAACCACAGATTTCATTCCGCTCCAGTAGGTGCTCATGCTCACGCTTAGCTTAGTTCACAGATTCCGCAGATTTTCCATACGGGACAACCCCCTAACCCCCTTTAATAAGGGGGACTAATTAATCAGTGTCATCCCGCTAGGTCCCGCTTCGGCGGGATGTCGCTACGTCTGCGGTTGTTACTTCACGCCGCTGAGTTTTCTGGCCGCCTTGACGGTATTGACCATGAGCATGGCAATAGTCATTGGGCCGACTCCGCCCGGGACCGGGGTAATGGCCTTGGCCTTGTCCTTGATTGCCTCAAAGTCCACGTCGCCGCACAGGCCTTCAGGCAGGCGGTTGACCCCGACATCTATGACCACCACGCCGTCCTTGACCATATCCGCCGTGACGAACTTGGGCTTGCCAATAGCCGCCACCAGTATGTCCGCCCGGCGGCAGACCTCGCCGATGTCCTTGGTATTGGAATGGCAGATGGTGACCGTGGCGTTTTCAGCCATCAGCAACAGCGCGGCCGGCTTGCCGACGATATTACTGCGTCCGACAATGACTGCCTCGGCGCCGTTCATATTAATATTACTCCGCTTAAGCAACTGGATAATGCCGTGCGGGGTGCAGGGCAGATACATCCCCTCTTGCTCAATCTCCTTCATATTCTTCTTGGACAGGAGTTTGCCCATATTGAGCAGATGGAATCCATCCACATCCTTATCAGGCGAGATGGCCAGCAGGACCTTATCGGCATTGATATGCTTTGGTAACGGCAGTTGGCAGAGGATGCCGTGGACGTTCTTGTCTTTATTAAGCCGGTCAATCAGGTTGAGCAATTCCGGTTCCTGGACATTAACCGGCAGTTTGTTATGCAAGGAAGTGATGCCCAATCTCTCGCAGGTCTTGACCTTCTGGCCGACATAGACCTTGGACGCCTCATCCTCGCCCACCAGGATGGTGGCCAGGCAGGGCTTGACGCCCTTGGCCAGCAGTTGGGTAACCTCGTCCTTTAGTTCGGCCTGGATTTTCTTGGATGTCTCGGTGCCGGATATGATCTGTGCTGCCATAATTACCTCACAATCTTTTTTAACACGAATGTCACGAATACGGCGAATTACACGAATTTAATTATTCGTGCCATTTGTTCCCATTCGTGTGATTCGTGTTCAGTTAATTGTTTCCATTTTAGGTTCCGGAGCCGTTTCTGCCTTCTTCTTTATCGCTTCTATATCAAAACCCATGATATATCTCGGGATATTAGGATAAATCGTATGCCGGCCGAAGACATCGGTCTCGTTCAGGGCGTCCTGACGGCTCCAGTTCTGGAAACAGATGCGATAGACCGCAATCATTGTCCCGGTCCGGTCCGCGCCGTGCGCGCAATGGACAAAAACCGGCTGATGAGCCGGATTAGTAACCACCTTCAGGAATGCCGCCACGTTCTCTTCCTTGATATCGCCGGAATCAGAAGGGATGAAGCAATACTGCAGGCCCAGGCCTTTCATCATCTCTATATCCGAATGATTGGCCCGCAGGTTGATGATGGTCTTAATGCCCAACTTCTTGAGTTCGGCAAAACCCTCTTTATCCGGCTGGGCGCCACGATAGAGTGTCTCTGATACCTTGGCGAAATTAGACAGGCCTTTGATGTCATCACGCGGTTGGACCGCCGAAGCCGGCAGCGTGCCCTGAACGGTTTCATGGCAATTGCAGGCGCTCAGGATGGATAAGCCGACAATAATTGCAACTGATAATAATCTGAAACGACCGTTTGTAAACATGTCTCTAATCTAACTTTGGAATATCCGCAAGGCAAGTAAATCCGATTCTATTTTCTTGGAGTATAGGAACCTTTGCCACAAAGGCACGAAGACACCAAGACAACCCCCTCGCCCCCTTTAATAAGGGGGAATTAGTGTCTCTCAAATTAGTCCCCCTTAACAAAGGGGGAATAAAAGGGGGTTGTGTCCTTTGTGCCTTGGTGCCTTAGTGGCACGAATTTTCTTGATAATAAACCATATTTTCGTATGCTATCTTCAATCATAAAGCCGGAGTGGCGGAATGGCAGACGCTGGGGACTTAAAATCCCCTGACCGCAAGGTCGTGAGGGTTCAACTCCCTCCTTCGGCATTTAAAACCTCTTATCGTGTATCTTGCATCCCGTATCGCGCAACGTAGTTCCTACATTTCCCGCTTAATGGCCTTAGCCAGCGGACCGAGGTCTTTCATCAATGAATTGAATTCCGGCAGGTTGATGTTCTGGAATCCGTCGCTCAACGCCTGCTCCGGATTGTTATGCACTTCTATAATCAACCCATCTGCTCCGGCGGCCACAGACGCCATGGCTGTGGCCGGAACCAGGCTACGCACGCCGGTGCCGTGGCTGGGGTCAACAATCACCGGCAGGTGCGAGAGTTGTTTTAGCAACGGCACGGCCGAGATATCCAGGGTATTGCGGGTATATTTCTCAAAGGTCCGGATGCCCCGCTCGCATAACATGACATTGGGATTACCCTGGGACAGGATGTATTCAGCAGCCATTACCAGCTCTTCTAAGGTGGACATCATTCCCCGTTTCAGGAGCACCGGTTTTCGGGTCCGGCCAACCTCCTCCAGCAAGGCGTAGTTCTGCATATTCCGCGCGCCAATCTGGAGGATATCAGCATAGCGGCTGACCAGAGCGACATTGGCTGAAGTAACCACCTCAGTTACCACCGGCAGACCGGTGGTCTTACTGACCTCAGCCAGAATCTTCAGGCCTTCCTGCTTAAGCCCCTGGAAACTGTAGGGCGAGGTGCGGGGCTTGAAGGCGCCGCCCCGGAGGATATCAGCGCCGGACTTCTTAACCGCCCGGGCAATCAGGAGCATCTGGTCATAGCTCTCTACCGCGCAGGGACCGGCCATCATGACTATCTTCCTGGCGCCGACTGTTATCTCGCCTACCTTGATATGGGTATCAGACGGCTTGTATTCGCGGCTGGCCAGTTTGAACGGCTTATCGGTCTGGATTATCTCGGCCACGCCTTTAATCCGGTTCAGGCGCAAATTCAGGATTGACTGTTCATCGCCGATAATGCCGATCTGGGTCCGGCCATCGGACTTGGACAGGTGCGGCAGATAACCGGCCTTTTCTATCCGGTTAATCAGGACCGATATCTGCTTGACGTTTATCTGGGGCTTTAGTTTTATAACTATCATAATCTTATTATACTAAATTCTCTCTCAACTTAGCAAAGAATTTCTGCGCCTCTTCATAATCCCGCGCCTTAATGATATGTTTGAGTAATTCCAGGCGGGAATTTATCTTCTCCAGCTGCGTTAACGAGTATGTATTGAACAATACCTCAGCCAGCAGGAAATCATCTTCAGATAGAAGTCCGCGGGCGATACTGCGATGCCGCGCAAAGGTTGTGCCGGGAACAGTTGACCGGTTCAGACAAGCGGCAAAAACTATCGACGCTGTAAACGGCAGTGTCAGTGAATAAGCCATCAACTTATCGTGTTCCTCAAATGAATAATCAGATATATTCAACCCGTGTTTCTTAAAGAATGTCCTGAAGAAATCAGCGGCGGTTTTATCGGACTCGCTTATGATAATCGCATTTTCATCCTTGAGCGAGTCCATTTTAGCGAAAGTCGGCCCGAACATCGGATGCACCGATGCAAATCTGAATCCGCTTTTCTGGTAATACCGCGGCAGTTCACCCTTGATTGAAGCCACATCTGAAATAATGCAGTCACGCGGCAGGTATTTGACAATGGACTCAAAGGCACTGATGATATTTTGGATGTTGACGGCATTAATGAGCATTTCCGGCCTGAAGGCCCCGATATCCATCGGCCCAGAAAGAACCTTCAACTGAGTGATGCCTCTTGTTTTGGCAGAGTCAATATCATAAATCGCTACTTCATTATCAGCAACAATGCCTTTTGCCAACCAGGAACCCATCTTACCGAAACCGATTACCGCTATTTTCATAACTTCGCCTCGCTGTAGCAACCGAGAAACTTAAACATCACGGCCTTTTGGTTAACCTGTTCCAACGCCCCGATTACTTTTGTGTCACGGTCTGAACCCTGGAAATCAAGAAAGAATGCGTATTTACCCGGGTCAGTGCGTATCGGTCTTGATTCTATACGCGTCAGGTTTATACCAGCATCAGAGAATACCTTTAAGACAGCAAAGAGTGTTCCGGCTTCGTGTTTGGTGGAAAAGACGATGGAACATTTATTGCCCGGCTCTTTGTTTGATTCCTTTGCCAGAATAAGAAAACGTGTGAAATTGGATTTATCGTCTTCTATCTCCTCTTTGATTATCTCCAGATTATAAAGTTCGGCGCAAGATGCAGAGGCGATGGCCGCGGCCGCCTTGGCTTTTGTATCAGAAATCATCTTGGCCGCACCGGCTGTATCATAAAACGGTATCGGCTCCAAGTTATTCCTGGCAATGAATCCCCGGCACTGGGCCAGCGCCTGCGGATGCGAGTAAACCGCCTTTATTTCACGGTAATCCGTCTCGGGTAACGCCAGAAGTGAATGGTGTATCGGGAACCTTACCTCGCCAAATATCTTGAGTTCAGTACCGACCAGCAAGTCGTTCACCTCGGTCACTGCACCTTCCAGCGAATTCTCTACCGGCACAACCCCGAAGTCAATCTGGCCGGAGCCGACCTCATCAAAAACATCAACGAACTGGCGGCAGGGAAGCGGTATGCCGGTATTATCAAACTTGAGTGCGGCGTCCTCACCATAGGCGCCATGCTCTCCCTGAAACCCGATGGATTTAAGGCCCTCCTGTTGAATCTTCTTGCTTTCACTGATTATCTCGTTGAATAGTTTTTCCGAGAAAGATGGCCTGACTAATCCCTGGGAATGTTTCTGGACATTACCCATTACAATTTGCTCGCGTTTCTGGTCAGTGATACCATCCTTCAGCCGTCTGAGGCGCATTACATATTCCATCCGCTCATTCAACAGTTTAATTATCCGAAAATCAATCAGGTCTATCTTCCGGCGCACATCATCTAAATCAAGTTTTACATCTGCCATATATTTTACTCCATAAACTTCTTGAGTTTTGTTATTTTCTGCATTATATCCGCAAACTGCCCGGGTGTAAGCGACTGGTCCTTATCGCTAAGCGCCTCGGCCGGGTTTCGGTGCACTTCAATCATAACACCATCCGCGCCGCAGGCAACCGCCGCCAAACTCATCGGGCCAATCAAACTTAACCGTCCGGTTCCATGCGACGGGTCAACGATTACCGGCAGATGCGTCAGTTCCTTGAGGGCCGGCACCGCGCTCAGGTCAAGGGTATTGCGGGTGTAGGTCTCAAAGGTCCTGATACCCCGCTCGCAGAGTATGACATTGGGATTACCGGCATTTAGAATATACTCGGCGCAATTCAATAATTCCTCGATGGTTGAATCCATCCCCCTTTTAAGAACTACCGGTTTATTTATCTTGCCAACCTCCTTAAGCAGCGAGAAGTTCTGGATATTGCGCGCCCCTATTTGGAGAACATCGGCATATTCGGACACCCAGGAAACATCTCTGGTATCAAGCACCTCGGTCACCACGGGCATTCCAATATCCTCGCCTATCTTTTTAAGGATTTTCAGCCCTTTAAGCCCAAGCCCCTGAAAGGCATAAGGTGATGTCCGCGGCTTGAAGGCCCCGCCCCGAAGCATATCTGCTCCGGCTTGTTTCACGGCTAATGCGGTTTCCCGCATCTGCTCCTCGCTCTCAATACTACAGGGACCGGCAATAACCGCAAAACCATCGCCAACCCTGACATTCCCAACCCTGATAATACTCCGTGGATTGCCTTCTAGTTTAGCCAGTTTGATATTTTTCATAATTGTTGTCTCACCTTCTTCAGAAACCTGCGCACGGTAGACGGATTAGTCATTTTTACCAGGGCGCTGCCGATAATCACGCCATCGCACAGGCGGGCCATTGCCCGGGCCTGGGCCGGCGTGGAAATCCCGAATCCGATGCACACCGGTTTATCCGTAACCTGCCTAATCCGTTTTACCACAGACGGCAGGTAAGACGGAATTCCCCGGCGCTCACCGGTAACGCCGGCGACCGAGACCAGATAAATAAATCCGCTGGTGCGCGCCGCAATCAGCCTGATTCGGGTCATCGGCGTGGTCGGGGCGACAATGTAATTAATCGCTATCCAATTCAGCGCAGCTGTTTTCTCTATCAGCCCGCCCTCTTCAGGTATCATATCAGGGATAATCAGACCGCTTACCCCACTCTTCCGGCATTCTCGCATGAATCTAACCACCCCATAGCTCAACACCGGGTTGATATAGGTCATGATTACCAACGGCGTTTTGGTCTTATCTCTCAGTTGCTTGATGGACTTAAACATTCGTTCCACGGTGAATCCGTGCGTTAGGGCGTAGTGTGACGAATGCTGGATAACCGGCCCATCGGCCAGCGGGTCTGAGAACGGCAGTCCGATTTCAATTATATCCGCCCCGGCATCTGCTGCCGCAATGACCGACTGCTTAAATACCTTGGCGGACGGATAAAGCGCGGTGAAATAAGGTATCAGCGCCTTTCGCCCCTGTTTCCGCAACTTATTAAAGATTGTTTCTAATTCATAACTCATAATTCATTGTATGGAGTTTTAAATCCAGTCCCCTCACCTATCCTCTCCCCACAGGGGAGAGGGAAGGGTGAGGGGGTAATTAATAATTCATAATTATTCCAAGGTCTTTATCGCCCCGGCCTGACAGACAAACCACGATTACCTTATTCGGTGAAACCTTCTGGCACATCTTTTTGGTATAGGCAATGGCATGGGACGATTCCAGGGCCGGGATAATCCCTTCACAGCGGCTAAGTTCCTTAAACGCATTTACGGCTTCATCATCGGTCACGGCTACGTATTTTACCCGCTTGGTATCCTTGAGATAACTGTGCTCCGGACCCACGCCTGGATAATCCAGCCCGGCCGAGACCGAGTGGGTGGACTGGACCTGGCCGTCCTTGTCCTGCAACAGGTAACTGTAGGAACCGTGCAGAACGCCGGGCGAGCCCTTTGACAATGTGGCCGAATGTTCATCGGTATTGAGTCCCCGGCCGGCTGCCTCCACGCCAATCATCCGGACATTCCTATTTTTCAGGAACGGATAGAATAATCCGATGGCATTTGACCCGCCGCCCACGCAGGCCACCAGGTAATCAGGCATCCTGTTAATCGCCCGGCGTATCTGGACCCTGGCTTCAGTGCCGATAACAGACTGGAAGTCGCGCACCATTGTAGGATAAGGATGCGGGCCAACCACCGAACCAATCAGGTAATGGGTATTTTTGATATTGGTTATCCAGTCGCGGAGCGCCTCGTTAATCGCATCCTTAAGCGTCCTGGTGCCGCTGTCAACCGCCCGAACCTCAGCGCCGAGCAGTTTCATCCGAGCCACATTAGGCGACTGGCGTTTGATATCCGTCGCGCCCATATAGACCGTGCAGTCAAGCCCAAGCAATGCCGCAACCGTAGCCGTGGCCACGCCGTGTTGGCCGGCGCCGGTCTCGGCAATAATCCGGCCCTTGCCCATCCGCTGGGCCAGCAACGCCTGGCCCAGGCAGTTATTTATCTTATGGGCGCCGGTATGCGCCAGATCCTCACGTTTGAGATATATCCGCGCCCCATAAATCCGGCTCAGATTGGCCGCATAATAGAGCGGCGTGGGCCGGCCGGCATAGGTCTTCAGGTAACGATTGAGCACTAACCGGAATTTCTTATCCTTCTTGGCCTTATCGTAAGCCGCGGTTAATTCATCCAGTGCCGGGATAATGGTCTCAGGCACAAACCGGCCTCCGTAAGGACCGAATTTATTTCTATTCATAATAATTTAACGACATCTATAAATGCCGCTACCTTTTTCTTATCTTTCTTACCCGGCTTTTTCTCAACCCCGGAAGAGACATCAACGCCATATGGTTTGATACTCTTGATTACGCCGGCCACATTGTCCGGGGTCAGCCCGCCGGCCAGAATCATATTGCCCAGTTTCGCCGCACCCCGAGCAATCTTCAAGTCCACCAGTTTACCGGTTCCGCCCTGGCCTGAATCAAGCATAAATATCCCGGCGCCGTAACTCCTGATTGACCTAATGACACCCGGGGTTTTATCCCTGAATACCTTCAGGACATACGGATAAAGACGCCGGCAATATTCCCGGTCTTCCCGGCCGTGCAACTGGACCAGGTTAAAACCGCAGTATTTCATGGCCGAACGAACCTTTTCTATCGGCGCATCAACGAATACGCCAACCTTTATCACGGATGCCGGCAGTTTCCGGATAATCCGTTGGGCTTCATCCGGCGTTACCTGTCTCGGGCTCCTGGCCAGAATAAATCCCAGGACATCGGCCCCGCAATCAATGGCATCAGCCGCATCACGGTAATTGGTGATGCCGCAGATCTTAACTTTTACCATAAATTAATTGTCGTAACCGTTTTCCGGGCGATGGTGACTTGAGTAGTGTTCCGCCGATGAGGAACCCATCCGCGCCCAGACGAAATAACTGCTTTATCTGTTGCCGCGTTTTTATCCCGCTTTCAACTATCCTAGTCATCGGCATTGGCACCATCCATAAAAGCCGAACGGCGGTATCCATATCCATTTTGAGCGTCCTGAGGTCACGGTTATTGATGCCGATGATTACCCCATCCTTGGGAAGGAACCGGCTGGTTACCGCCATCATCTCCGCCTCATCATGCACCTCTATAAGCGCTTCCATTCCCAGCGCTGTAACTATCTTATGAAACCTTACCAATAGATTATCATCCAAAATAGAGGCAATCAGCAAGACCGCGTCAGCTCCATAGACGCGGGACTGGTAAATCTGGTATTCGTCAATAATAAAATCCTTTCTCAAGACCGGCATTTTAGCACGCCTTTTAACCATCCGCATATCATCCGGTGAGCCGCCGAAGTATTTCGCATCGGTCAGGACCGAGATGCCTGAGGCACCGTTCTTTTTATACTCCTGAGCCAGTTTTACGATATCAGCCGCATTAGGAAAACTCTTGATACTGGGCGAACGTCGCTTTATCTCGGCAATAATGCCGCTGCCTTTCAGGAGCGACTCGCTCAACTTCCGCGGCGCCGGCAGTTTTTTTATCATCTTCTTAAGAACCGCCAGCGGTTCGGCCCGTTTGTCGCGCCTGATAACCGCCCTTTTGTATTTAATGACATCATTCAGGAAATTATTGCTCATAACTTATTTGACGTACTAATAAACTCTTCTAATTTCTTACGGGCTTTACCCGAATCAATGGTTTCTCCGGCCAGGGCTACGCCCTCGGCAATGGATTTGGACCTGCCGCCGATATACAGCGCCGCTCCGGCATTAAGCAGCACCGCGTCCCGGGCCACGGATTTATCGCCATTCAGGACAGAATGCACCAGCCGGACGCTCTCATCAGCATCCTTGACCGAAAGTCCGTTTATAGCGCCGGCTGTAATGCCCATGGCCTGGGGATTTATCTCCATTCGGCTGACGGAACCATTTAACAAAAGCATTCCATTAGTCGGGCCGGCCGGTGAGATTTCATCCAGCCCGTCCTGGCTATGAACCACTAACGCGGTTTCTGCGGATAGTTCATTCAGGGTTGACGCCACCAATTGGCACCTGGCCGAATCATAAACGCCGATTAACTGCCGGCGTACCTGGGCCGGGTTGCAGAGCGGTCCTAATATATTAAAGACCGTCGGGATACCAAGCGCCTTTCTGACCGGCGCCACGTTCTTCATGGCCGGATGGAAGTTGGGCGCAAAGAGGAAGGTGTAACCGATTTCACTCAGGCACTTTTCAGCCGCTTCAGGTGTGAGATTAATCTTAACACCAAGTTTCTCCAGGATATCGGCGCTGCCACATGAGCTGGAAACACTCCGATTGCCGTGCTTGGCCACGGACAGACCAGCGGCCGAGACAACAAAAGAAGCCGTGGTGGAGATATTAAAGGTATTCTTGCGGTCGCCGCCGGTCCCGCATAGGTCAATGCTGATTCCGGCTGGATTGATAGCCACCATCCGGTCGCGCATGGCTTGGACAAAACCGGCCAGCTCGTCCACGGTCTCGCCCTTGGCCTTCAGGGCGGTCAAGAATCCGGCAATCTGTGCCGGGTCAACCCGACCAGAGATAACCAAAAGCATGGCCTGATGCGCCTGGTCCCTGGATAAATCCTGGCCGTTTACAATGGCAAAAATATATTCTTTAATCATACCTTCATCTCCAGAAAGTTTCTCAGTAATTGCTTTCCCTCGGCGGTCAGGTATGATTCCGGATGAAACTGAACGCCCTCGACCAATGCGTCTTTCATCCTGATACCCATTATCTCGCCATCCGAAGTATAAGCGCTGACTTCAAAGCGTTTGGGAAGCGTCTTTTCATCCACAACCAACGAATGATAGCGCATAGCCACAAAGGGATTACTCAATCCCTGGTAGATGGTCTTGCTGTCGTGATATACCTTTGAGGTTTTACCGTGCACCGGCGCCTTGGCCCTGATGACCTTGCCGCCGAAGATATGGGACATGCACTGATGCCCCAGGCAGACGCCGAGCACCGGAATGCGTCCGGCAAAATACTTTATCATCTGGTTGGAAATTCCGGCATCCTCCGGACGTTTGGGCCCGGGTGAAATAATCAGATGCGAGGGCCTTAACTTCCTGGCCAGACCAAGGGTTATCTTATCGTTGCGGAAAACTCTAATTCCCCCGCCTTTCATCTTTCTTCTCCCATTTTTCATCTCTTCCAGTATCTCCCCAAAGGCCTGGACCAAATTATAGGTGAACGAATCGTAATTATCTATAAGCAATAACATATTAAAATCCTTTCTCAGCCATCGCAATAGCGCTTTTCAGGGCGGCCATCTTGTTCAGGGTTTCCTGATACTCCTGCGCCGGGTCGGAATCATAGACGATACCCGCGCCGGCTTGGATAAAATATTGGTTTCCCTTGAATATAATCGTCCGGATGGTCAGGCACATATCCATATTGCCGTTACTGCCGAAATAGCCCATGGCCCCGGCATAAGGGCCGCGCCGGACGCCTTCCAGTTCGCGGATGATTTCCATGGCCCGTATCTTGGGCGCGCCGGTGACTGTCCCGGCCGGAAATGCCGCTTTGAATAGATCAAACATATTCCGGTCTTGCTTAAGCCGGCCGCTCAGGGTGGAAACCAGGTGCATCACGTGCGAGTAGCGCTCTATCTTTTTATGCTCCTGCACAACGATACTGCCGAATTTACAGACCCGGCCCAGGTCATTACGTCCCAAATCCACCAGCATAGAATGCTCGGCATTCTCCTTCGGGCTGGCTAACAATCCCTCTTCCAGTTTGGCATCATCGGCCTCGCTCTTGCCGCGCGGCCTGGTGCCGGCAATCGGGCAGAGGGTAACATCGCCGTCTTCAAGCTTGACCAGCATCTCCGGCGACGAGCCGGCCAGGCAGAAATCGTCTGCCTCAAAGAAGAACATGTAGGGCGACGGATTAAGTATCCGCATGGCCCGATAGACATTAAACGGCTGGGCCGAGGTTGCGCCGCTTAAGGCATGCGCCAGAACCACCTGGAAGATATCGCCGGCCTTTATGTACTCCTTCGCCTGCTGAACCATCTGCCGGTATTTTGCCGCGGATACGTTTACCACCGGCTTGACTGATAACTTGTTTTTCTTATTATTTCCAGCTGGCAAGGCAGCCCGCAGGGCATAATTTATTTCAGCAAGCCGGCCAGCGGAAATACTGGATACCCTGATTTTACGCTGATAGTGGTCAAAATCTATCAGGGTTTCAGGCCGTATCATATAGACATCGGGCAGGCCGGTATAATTATGGATTAGGGGCTTGAGCCCTTCAAACGAATTCGCCACTTCATAACTGATATAACCCACCAATCCGCCCAGTAGGGCGTGGATATTCTTGGGCTGGGGCTTGACCACACTCCGCAAGCGGGCCAGACAATCCGGCTTATCATCCAACCGGACTGTCAGGACTGGATTAAGCCCGATGAATGAATGCCGGCCTAGGCGTTCATTGTTCTCAGCGCTTTCCAGCAGAAAACAGGCGCCCAGCCGTTTCAGTTTCAGGTATGCCGAGACCGGCGTTTCTAGGTCAGCCGGTATCTCAACGGAAAATATCTTGGACATAAATTAACTCTTTCTGGTTGCGACTTTAACCCCGCCCCGATGGTATATCGAGGCGGGGTAAGTGCCAGTAAGTCGCGGAGTTTATCCCGCTTAAGCGGGGCTCCTAACTGACACTAATAAAAAAACCCACCCCGATTTCAGGTCGGGATGGGTTTATCAGCTTTATAGCAGTCGGCAGAATATATCACCCACCCCGACCATTGATGTAATACCACCACCAATGGTTGAGACGGGTAAATCCATTAAACCGACTGCTATTAATATTCATACCATCATATTATCAACCAATAATATATTGTCAATAAAAATTTATCTATTTAGCAAAATATGTATATTCAGAACCAACCAGAGGTCAACCAGTAAAGGTGTCATATGAAACCACTCGTATATCTTACCCGCCGGATACCGGAACCAGGAATAAGCATCCTGCGTCAACAGGATTATAAACTGGTAATCAATACTCTTGACAAACCGGCTGCCCGCCAAACTTTGCTGCGTGAAGTAGCACAGGCGGATGCGTTATTATGCATGCTCTCGGACCGGATTGACCGTGAGGTAATAGATGCCGGAAAACGCTTAAAGGTCATTTCCACTTACGCAGTCGGGGTTGATAATATTGATGTAGCCTATGCCACTAAAAAGTGTATCATCGTCACTAATACGCCGGGCGTCTTAACCGAGGCCACGGCCGAGGTAACCTGGGCTCTGCTCTTTGCCTGCGCCCGCCGGGTGGCTGAAGCAGACCGCTATGTCCGGGCCGGCAGATTCGCTGGACGCAGTCCCTTCGGGTTCAAGGGTTGGGGCCCGACCCTCTTGCTGGGACGGCTGATGGGCGGCAAAACATTGGGCATCATCGGAGCCGGCAGAATCGGCCAGTCCGTGGCCAGAAAGGCCCGCGCCTTCGGGATGAAGGTTCTGTATTTCAACCGCTCTAAAGAGCCATCCTTTGAGCGAGCCACCTCAGCCCAAAAGGTATCGCTTAAAACACTGCTCAGGAAATCTGATTTCATCACCCTGCACCTGCCATTAACCAAGTATACCAGATACTTTATCGGGCTGAAGGAATTGCGGCAGATGAAACAGACGGCATACTTTGTCAACGTGGCCCGAGGGCCGATTGTCCGGGAGGCGGATTTGGTCTATGCCCTGAAGCATAATCTCATTGCCGGCGCTGGTCTGGATGTCTATGAGCACGAGCCCAAGGTCCATCCGGGCCTGCTCAAGCTGGATAATGTGACTCTGCTGCCCCATCTGGGCAGCGCCACCGTGGAATCGCGCACCAGGATGGCCGAGATTGCGGCAGATAATATCGTAGCGGTACTAAAGGGCAGAAAACCGCTGTTCAGGGTTAAATAGCAACCACAGATTACGCAGATTTCACAGATTAAATGTATAGTTATTCAGAAAAGGTCGTTTTGGGATTGGTGATAACTATCCTGTTTATTGTCGGGCTGTTATTTAGTTTAAGCAACAAACCGGTATCAGGGATTCTGGCGCAGGAGCGCAAGTTTTTCCTGATAAACATCAACCAGGCCAGCGCAGAGGAATTACGCCTGCTTCCTTATGTCTCGGACAGTATGGCCGAAGAGATTATCAGATACCGCACGGAAAAAGGATTATTCGAAAACATAGACGAGTTGTCTGAAATAAATGGAATCGGCCCGATCAAACTGAAACGGATGAAGAAATACCTGCGCCTCTAACCATCCATTCTTGATGTATCAAATGCCACGTTAGAAGCGGCAGTAGTCTTGTCAACATCATCCCGGATTTTGTCTTCCAGAAGTATCTTCTTGTCTTTTATCTGCTTAGTTTCACCGATGAGATATTCCAATTTCTTCTGGATAAATGTGGTGTCATATTTACCGTCCTGGAAATCCCGGTCGTTCATCATGGCTAAATGGAAAGGGATATTGGAATTGATGCCCACGATGACATATTCATAAAGCGCCCGTTTCATCCGCTCCAACGCCTCGTTCCGGTCCCGGCCCCAGGCAATGACCTTGGAAACCAGCGAGTCGTAATCCGTGGTAATAAGCGAATTGCTGTAGATACCGCTGTCAATTCGGACGCCGATGCCGCCCGGCGCCCGGTAGGCCTTTAAGCGCCCCACGCTGGGATAGAAATTATTGAGCGGGTCCTCGGCATTTATCCGGCATTCAATCGCCCAGCCCCGGTGATTGATCTCCGATTGCTTGAAACTCAAAGGATTGCCGGCGGCCACCAGAATTTGTTCCTTAACCAGGTCTATCCGGGTATGAATTTCGGTGATGGTATGTTCCACCTGCAGACGGGTATTTATCTCGATGAAGTAAAATTCGCCGTTGTGATACAGGAATTCGGCTGTGCCGGTGTTCTGATAGCCCACCTGTTTGGCCATCGCCTGGATAAGATTGACCATTTTATCCCGTTCCGGCTCGGTTATGGCCGGCGAAGGCGACTCCTCAATGAGCTTGCGGTGCCTCATCTGAATGGAACATTCGCGCTCGTCAAAGCAAACCACGTTACCAAATTTATCAGCCATGAACTGGAATTCAATGTGCTTGGGGCCGGCAATAAATTTCTCTATAAATATTTCATTATTCCCAAAGGTTGATTGGGCGGTTGACTGCGCCAGTTCAAACATCCGGGTCATCTGATTTTCCTCTTCCACGATATACATGCCCCGGCCGCCGCCGCCGCCCGCCGCCTTAAGGATGACCGGATAACCTATCAGTGATGCGGCCTTGATCGCATCCGGCGGATTCTGAATTGCGCCTTCGCTGGTAGGAATGATATTCACCCCGCACTTTTTGACGATGAACTTGGCGTTGATTTTATTGCCCAGCATCTCCATTACGATGCTCTGGGGCCCGATGAAGGCGATACCGGCCGATTCGCAAGCCGCGGCGAATTTGGGATTCTCGGACAGAAATCCGTAGCCCGGATGAATCGCATCGACCCCAGCCTTACCGGCCACTTCCATAATCTTGCCAATATTGAGGTAACTCTGGGATACCTCAGCCGGTCCAAGAAAGTAACTTTCATCGGCGTATTTGGTGAAAAGCGAGTCCCGATCTGCTTCGGAATAGACGGCCACGCTCCTGATGCCCAGTTCCCGGCAGGCCCGCATCACCCGGATGGCAATCTCGCCGCGATTGGCCACCAAAATCTTCTTGAATAAATTCATGTATTTTCAGATTGCCTGCTGACAGGCAAACAATGAACAGATTCCCGCCTTCGCGGGAATGACATCACTAAGGGGATTTTTCAACAGTATCACCTAGTCGCCAACGCCGGTCGGGGTATTGTCCCCGCTTGAGGGGATAGCGGGTGTCGGGGTTGTCGGGACAGTAGCCGGCGCCGGTGTAGTATTGCTGCTTGACTCGCTTGGCGTCGTCGTGGTTTTCTTGGGCGCTGTCTTCTTGGTGCTGGTCTTGGGTTTAGATTCCTTTTTGGGCGCGTCGGGAATAAGGAGTTTCCAGCCCGGCTGCAAGCTTGTTTCACGGGTGGCCATCTTATCGCGGTTGGCCTCGAATATCAAATCGGTCTTGGTATTATCGTTGTAATACTTACGGGCCAGTTTCCAGAGCGTATCACCCTTGACCACCTTGTGGTATTTAGTTCCGGTGGTTGCCGGGGTATAAGTGCCGGTCATGGTATCAGTGGCCGCCGGCGCGGTAGTCCGGTAGGACGTGTCAGAGGCATCCGGAATGGTCAGCACCATGCCGACTTTGAGTTTACTGGGATTCTGGAGTTTGTTGGCATCCTGAATCATCTTCCATTTGGTGCCATCGTTGTAGAAATGCTGGGCGATTATCCAGAGGGTATCGCCCGGCTTTACGGTATACGAGGTTGAAGTGGGCTGGACCGGCGTCATCGCGGTATAAAACGGGTCCAATCCGCCGGTTGAAGAAATCGAATCGTAATAGGTCGGAACGCCGGCCAGACCGGTGGATGTTAGGCCAGCCAGATCGGTCGGGCTAATGGGTTCAATAAGAGAGGATGTGGTCTCAGGCGTGGTGCCGTTAAATAATCCCAGTTGCCAGAAGACAATGCCCAGGATGACCAAAAAGACAACAACGATGACTGCTAAAGCGGTTACTGGTTTCATATTTACTCCTTTTCATATAGCGTAGAGTGTAGAGCGTAAATCAACATCGGCTTTACGCTCCAGGCTCTATGCCTGCTTTACTTCTACTTTATCCCTGTCCCGCTTGCCGATCAGCAAGGCGGAGGCGATAAAGATACTGGAATAGGTTCCGACCACCGCGCCGATCATCATCGGGAAGGCGAAGGAAGCAATGCCCCCACCGCTACGCGCCGTGATGCCAAAGAGTATCGTCACGGTCAGGAACACGGTCAACGAGGTCCAGATAGTCCGGCCCAGGGTCTCGTTGATACTCCGGTTTACGATATTAAAAAGCGTCTCCCCTTTCAATAGTTTAATGTTCTCCCGGATGCGGTCAAAAACCACGATGGTATCATTAACAGAATAACCGATGATTGTCAAGAAAGCGGCCACGGACGAAAGATTTATTTCCAGCGACATTCCGGCTGATTTGGGCACCAGCATATTAAAGACGATAATCGCGCCCAGGGAAATCAGGACGTCGTGCACCAGGGCAATAACCGCGGCCAGGCCGAACTTGAATTCGAACCTTACCGCTAAATAAAGAATCATCCCCAGCCAGGACAGGATGATGGCAATGACCGCATTGCGCTGGATTTCCCGGGCCACCATGCCGCCGATATTCTCCACCCGGGAGAACGGGCCGGCCGAAAAACCCATTTCCTCGCGGACAATCTTTTCCAAGGCCATATCGTTATCTTCCTTAAAATAGATGTAGTGTTTCTTGGTTTCTGCGGTGGCGGTCGGCGTAACGCCGAGCGCCGACTCTTCTTCCGCCACCATAGACGGCTCAGAGAACCCGTCTTTGACGCAGCGGTTTTTAAGCTTTTCCTTAACGGCATTAATATCACTGTTAGCCGGCAGCTCCACGGTTATCCGATAGCGGTAGTCCCTGATTTTGGTAACCGAGGTTGATGAGACGATGCGGTCCGGGGCAATCTTGTCAGCGAATGATTTCTGCAGGTCGGCCTTAAATTCCTGGACCTTATCCGCCGTAGTGACAAACTTGGTCCGAATCTGGAATTCATTGGAGGAGTACTGGGCCTGGTTAAAGACGGACGTGACTGACGACTTGACATCGCCCTTGATCTGGGTCAAGACGCTCTGGACCTCGGCATCCGGGTATTTAGATACTTTGGCGTTGGTGGCCGGGTCAAGCGCGGTAATCCCGCGGATGGTATCCCGAATCTGGCCGATATCAGCCGACTTGGCAAGATTAATATTCACCACCGTCCCGCCGGTAAAGTCAATACCGTAATTCTCCTGTCCTTTTGAGAAAAAGAGCGCCACCGCTAATATAACCAGAATGATGGAAACGACTTTGAATATTCCGGCCTTCTGCATAAACGGCACATTGGCCTTGGCGAATATCTGCAACATGGAGAAATTCTTGAGCAAACCGGCTTCAATAAACGCCTTAAGCATTACCTTGGAGGCGAAATAGCCGGTGAACAGCGTGGTGATGATGCCGACGCACAGAACGATGGCAAAACCCTTAAGCGGCCCGGTGCCGAAGTAATAAAGGATAATACCGGCCAAAAGCGTGGTCAGGTTGGCGTCAAAGACGGTGACCAAGGCCCGGTTAAAACCGGATTCAAAGGCGGCATTGGTGTCTTTGCCTTTCTTGACCTCCTCCCTAATACGCTCATAGAAAATGATATTGGAATCAACCGCCATGCCCAAGGTCAGGACCAGGGCGGCAATGCCCGGCAGGGTCATGGTGGCGCTGAAGAATGAAAGAATGCCCACCAGCAGGATAAAGTTCATGGCCATGGCCATAATGGCGATGAGCCCGGAAAGGTGATAGTAAATCAGCATAAAGAGAATCACCGCGCCGACCGCCAGGATGAATGAAATGATGCCCCGATTGACCGCGTCCTCGCCCAACGACGGACCGACGTAATTCTCGCTGACAATCTCCAGGGAGGCCGGCAAACTGCCGGAACGAAGAACGGTGGCCAGGTCCAGCGACTGCTGGGCCGTGAAGCGCCCGGTGATGATGCCCTCGCCGCCGGTAATCGGGGTGTTTATCAGGGGCGCCGAAACCAGTTTATTATCCAGGATAATGGCCAGGCGCCGGGCATTGTCCTCGCCCACCACACTCTTGGCGTGATCCTGGGTGACCTTGCCAAATACCCTGGTCCCATATTGGTCAAACTTGAATTCGACCACCAGCCCTTCCATCTGGACAAAGCGGGTGCCGGCGCTGACAATATGCTCGCCGGTCAACTCGACCTTACTGCTGACCAGAACCCGCATGCCGTGTTCTGACGAATCCTTGGCATCCTCTTTTTCATACCAGGCATATCCCGGAGGCGCGGTCGGGAATTTTTCCTTGTAATCATCGACGATTTTGGGGTCGGCCTCTAATTTGAATTCCAGCCGCCCGCTGGAACTGACAATCTTCTTGACCCGTTCCGCCTCGGCCATATCCATCCCGGGCAGCTGAATCAGGATCTGGTCGGTGCCGTATTTCTGGATGCGCGGCTCTTTTAAGCCGTAAAGATTGATACGGCGTTCAATGATTTCCTTGGCCTTATCGGTATATTCGCCGATCTTTCCCTCGGGCACCCCCTCCTTTTTAAGGGCCAGGCGCAGTTCCGAACCGCCCCGGAGGTCAAGCCCGGGCTGGATCTGCTTGCCCTCAAACATCTCGCCCGGCCCGAAGAGCGGTTTTTCATTGCTGGGATAGGCAATATAGCCGGCAATGCCGACAATAATCAGAATCAGGAATAATTGCCATTTTGATGTTTCACTCATTGATAAATCTCCTTAAACACGAATCACACGAATAAAAGCGAATATAACGAATGATAACCACATCCGCGTCGCTCGTGGCGCCAGCAGGCGCTATATTTTTCTCCCATGTTATTTTATTCAAGCCTTAAAATCCGGGTAATCTGTTTACCCCGCACATAAATTATGTGCGGGGCGGGTCTGCGTCCTATATTATTCAGCTGGAGCTGTTTTTTCCACGCCGATAATGGCGCTCTTGGCCAGTTTTACCCTGGTATTATTGGAATCGTCTATCTTCAGGGTGACCTCGTTATCCTTGACCCCTATCACGGTGCCATAGATGCCACCGGTGGTCAGGACATAATCGTTCTTCTTGACATTCTGAATCATACCCAACCGTTCCTGTTCCTTCTTTCTCTGCGGGCGGAGCACTAGAAAATAAAATATGACCATTATCGGAAGTATAAAGAAAAGAAACATTGACATGATATCGCCACCAGGACTTTTAGTTGCCTGGGCTATTTGTTCACAGTGAACGTAGTGAACCTGAAAGACATTCATCCTAAATCCTTTCGCTTGCGTTCAGCCGCTGGCTGAGCCGCGCGGTCACGCAGTAGCGTGTTCGCTTCATTATGATAGTACGGCTGTTAGAAGCCGGCTCTAACGGGCAGTAATAACACTGTCCGTATAAAACGATGTATTATATACACCAACGGCAGGCAGGCAAGAAATTTATATAAAATTGCGAGATTATTTATTTTTGCCTTGACCCGGCATATAAATAATGTTTTAATGTCCTCCGACAGACTCACTCACCCTCTGTGCGCAGGAGAAGGATTTACCCAGCCCTTACACGCAGGGGCTGAGTTTACCTAATATTTTTATGCTTGGGGTTGACAAAAGCGGTTTAATGTGTATATTATATAGGGAGAAGATATGAAGCCAATGCCTGTACAAAAAGCTGGGTTTACCCTAATAGAAGTGGTTATCGCCATGATTCTGCTATCCGTGGGATTATTAACCCTGCTCTCGGTGACGATGAGCGGGATGCTCCAGCGGGAGGTCACCAGGGAATACGACGTGGCCCGCGAAGCCGCCTTTGCCAAGATAGAGGAAATCAGGACCCAGGATTTTCCTGATTTACTTTCCGCTCCTTACAGCGGCACCTATTTTGCGGTGGCCGGCTTAATTACACCAACTGGCTGGGCAAACCCGGGTTTTATATCCGTTAATAATACCACCTCCAGCCTGTACGATATCACCGTTACCATCAGATGGCAAATCCAGGGCAATACCAGCGCTTTGGTCTATAATGAATATGTAACCAGGACCCTTATGACCAGGAGGTCAAAGGAGTGATTATAAGTTATGAATTATAAATCAAATTTGGGGTTTACCCCCACACCTATGCATCGGTGTGAAGGGTTTACCCTGGTTGAGGTCATTATCGTGATGTCCATACTGACAGTCATGATAGGCGGGGCAATGTATGTCCTGTTCAGCGGCCAGGAAATCTTTGACGAGGGTTCAACGACCTCCTTCCTGGAATCCCAGGCGGCCCGCCTGATAGATAAAATAAAGGATGATATCAGCGAGGGACTGGTTATTACCACCAGCAAGACCATTAATCCAATGTTTGGTGATTGGGAGATTTTTCCCTGTATCACCACTTCTTATGTAAGTCTTGCCATACGCGTCCCTGTCCAGGTTGGCGGGAATTACTGGGACCCGGCCACCGGCGCGGTTTACTGGGGCGCCTATGACAGTATTAACACCCCCCAGCAAAATTATTTTGTGTGGTATACTTTTTGGTTAAGAACACCTCTCAACGAATCAATTGACCGGAAGGACTACAATCAAGACGGAGACCTGAATGATACCTTTTTTCTGTGCGACCTGTATGAAACGTTATATACCGAATGGTGGGGGTGGCCGGCTAATCCTCGTTGGAACTGTATAATGAGTAATATTATAATAACCTGGTGGCCGGACCCAAAACCTTATTATGGCGATATCAACGGCGACGGGATAGACGACCCGGTCTTTACCCTGCTGGATAAAGACGGCAATGTTATCCAAGACCTCGCTACTACCGGCTCTGCTAAACGGCTCCGGCTCAATTTCTGGTTGGGCGGCAAGCTCGGCGCCAAGGGTAATCCAATACTGGTCAATACAAAAACCGAGATAACCCTGATAAATCCGCAACAGTAAACGAAAAGGCAAAAGATGCTATCTAACAGATTGTCCAAAAAAGACGGGTCGGCCATATTGGCCATACTTTTTATCATCGCCATTATCGCCGGACTGGGCATTGCGTATATAACCATTACCAGCGGCCAGCAAAGACAGGTGCAATCATCTATTGAAGACATAGAATATAACCAGGCCGTAGCCAGCGGTTTTGAGGTATCAAAGGCATTTCTGCTGGCCAAATATACCGCCGGCACGACCGGCTGGGACAATGAACTGGCTGCGAGCATCGCTAATTATTCCACTTATACGCCGG
Source organism: Planctomycetota bacterium (assembly GCA_016235865.1). Classification (NCBI taxonomy): domain Bacteria; kingdom Pseudomonadati; phylum Planctomycetota; species Planctomycetota bacterium. The sequence continues at coordinate 182,901 of JACRIK010000003.1, forward strand.
CCGCGTCTTCTATCATACCGCCGTCGCCATATACGCCCAATTACCAGTCCTGGTTTCAGTGGTGCCGGAACATTGATTATCATGGCAATACCTATTTTGTCCGGCTGGAAAACAATAATGACGGCGGCGGCCCGGCCAATGATGCGGATAACATCCTGAAGGTCACGGCTGAGGGCTGGGGCCAGGGAAACGACCCGCAGGACCGTTCGCAGCAAATAGTTCTGGAGGCAATGGTTACTTACCGGACCGACCCCTACAGGCCGACCAGCGCGGTGGTGGTGGGCGGCTCGCTCCAGATTTCCGGCAATGCCGCTATCAACGGAACCAACGGCTCGGTCCAGGCAAATGGCCCGGTCACCCTGACCGGCAGCGCCACGGTCGCCGGCGACGTCACCTCAACCGGCTCAATCTCAGCCCCGGGCGGAAGTATCGGCGGCTCAAGCAATCCCAATTCAGAAGAAACCGAAATACCCCCCATCAACCCAACCCAATATTCTTATCTGGCCACCCATACATTCAAGACCGACGGCAAGGTGTATGATAATTTAGGAGTTCAGATAGCCACCCCGGCCGGCTGGTCATACAGCGCCGGAACCCCCGTTTCCAGCGCGGCGCTGGGCGTCTGGACCAAGACCGGTAATGACACCTCGACTGCCGGCGTATTCTTCTTTGAGAACAGCGCGGTAAATATATCCGGCTCGCCCGGTTCGGCGGCCAGCCCCTGGCCGGTGACAATGATAGCCACCGGATATATCGACGTCTCGGGTACCCCTTCGCTGAAGCCAAATGCCGGCGGCGGCGGGATTGCCCTGATGTCCGGAGAGGATCTGAAGATGCGGGGCGGCGGAGGTAATCTCTACGATGTCGGACTCTATGCGGCCCACGAACAGATAAGCCTGAGGGGAACTCCGACCATTAAAGGGGTCGTGCTGGCTGAGGATTTCACAGATAGTTGTTCCCTGATTTCCACCACCAGCCAGGTGGATGTGGATATCAGCGGCAATACCGAGATTACCTATAACGGCGATTTGACCACTGTCCTGATTGACGGTAACCCGTATATTAAGGTGCTGGGGTTAAAGAAAAGTATCAAGGCAAAATATTAATAGATGATAAGTAGATAAAATGATAAGTTGATGGCGCCAGAAGCGCCATCAACTTATTAACACGCTACTGCGTGACCGTGAGCAATCGTCCGGTGGACGATGCGGAGCGAACTTATCACCTTATAAGCCAAATAAGGAGGTGTGTTATGAAATACCTAAATAATAAAGTGACTCCCGCCATTGGCGCCGAAGCGCCATGGCGCCCTAATGGCACTCATCGGCGGGACATAAGAGCCAGTAACGCTCCTCCGTCGCTAACTGGCTCTAATGACGGCACGGTAATGGTCCTGGTGATGATTATCACGGCAATAATAGCCGGATTGGGGGTGGCCTACATTACTACCACCACCGCGCAGCAAGAAATGGTTCATTCTTCCATTGACAATATCGGCTATGAAGAGGCCGCTTTCAGCGGTTTTGAGATTGCCAAGGCCTATTTGATATCCAAATACTCTTCGGGTTGGGATACCCAACTTGGCAACAGCAACACCTACTCGGGCACGTATACTGCCAATTCTGCATCCATCCAAAATGGGGCTTCTATTACTTACACCACCAATTATACCACCTGGTTTCAATGGTGCCGCAATGTTGATTACTACGGCAATACATATTTCGCTAAAATAGAAAATAATAACGATGGGGGCGGGGCAACGAATGATACGGATGGCATCCTGAAACTAACGGTTGAGGCCTGGGGCAACGGGAACAACCCCGATAACCGTTCACAGCAAATACTTCTGGAAGGAATGGTGAATTACACAGCCGAGATGATACCATACGAGCCGACCAGCGCCTTGGTGGTGGGCGGTTCATTAGAAATGACCGGAAACCCCACGATTACCGGGACTATGGGGTCTGTCCAGTCAAACGGTTCGGTTACTGTTACCGGCAGTTCCTACATCAACGGCGATGTCACGGCCGTGGGTTCGGTCTCTGCCCCGCCTGGCACTGTCAACGGAAGCAGCAATCCGAATTCAGAAGAAACAAACATACCGCCTATCAATCCTCCTGATTATAAGTATCTGGCAAACTATATATTTAAATCGGACGGCAATGTTTATGATGCCTCCAATAATCCCATAGCGACTCCGGCCGGCTGGGCTTACACGGCCGGCACCCCGGTTACCAGCACCGCGTCAGGCGTCTGGAAAAAGACCGGCAATACTAAAAACGACGGCGTATTTTACTTTGAGGATACCGCGGTAGATGTATCCAGTTCCCCGGGCTCAGCCGCTGACCCCTGGCTAGTAACCATGATAGCCACAGGGTATATTGACGTATCCGGCAGCCCGTCTATAAGCCCCAATCCGGCTGGCGGCGGAATCGGACTGCTGACCGGAGAAGACCTGAAGATGCGCGGTTCCGGCGGCAGTGTCTATGGCACCGGGCTTTATGCAGCGCACGAACAGGTATCACTGGTTGGCACCCCAAAAATTATCGGCACCGTATTGGCTGAAGACGCCATAGACACCTGCCAAAAGGTTTCCAGCGTAAATAATATCGACCTTTTTGGCACGATAACAGAAATAGCCGGAAACACTCTCCTTACCTATAACGGTGATTTAATCACCGTCTTGCAAACAATAGACGGCCATCCATATATCAAGGTGCTGGGGTTTAAGAAAAGGATTAAAGCGAGGTATTAAATAATTATGAAGTTAGAAATTAGAACTAAGCGAAGTGTGGGCAGCAAAGGAGCGGAACGAAGCTGGCAGTTAATTATTCTTTGTGCCCTTTGTGTCTTTGTGGTTAATTCTCTGCTCCTGCCTGCCGATGCGATTTATCTCAAAAACGGCCGGACCGTGGAAGGCAAAATCATCAGCGAGAACGATAAAGGGGTTACCCTGGAAATCGGCTACGGAACCGTCACCATAAACCGCGAATACATAAAAGAGGTGGTGGCCGAGGAATGGGTTCCGCCACAAGTGGCGCCGAAGCGCCATGGCGACCTTATGGCGCCACCGTCACCCGGGGAGGCAAAGCCGGCTACTAATACGCCGGTCAGCAATATCCAGGCGCTACTGGATTCATACGCCAAAACCCCTAAACAGAAAGAGCTTAACAAGGTTCTCGCGCAAATAATAAACCTGCCGGAAGACAAGGAACCCTGGGCGCTGTTTGAGGAACTGACCACCCAGAGCACCGATGAAACCGAATACCTCTTGCTCATCCTGAAAGAAGTCAAGGAACCGGTTATACTTAAATGGGTAATATTGTTATCAGGCAAACTCCAGATTCTGGCTGCGGTCAAGCCCTTATTTGAGTTATTGAACGGAAACAATGAGATGTTAAAGCTGGCCGTGCTGGACGCCCTGCGCTATATGAAAGACGTATCCACCGTTCATCTTTTGCGCGCTCAATTAGCCAAGGAAAAGTCGCCTAAAGTCAAGACCGCGATTATAAACAGCTTGTTTACGTCCGAAGACAAGGAATCACTCTCAATACTGGCGGATTATCTTGACGATACTGATAACGGGGTGCGCAAGGCCACGACCAATGCCATTGTTACTATTACCCGGAAATGCACGCCGGATGAATTGCGCTCGTATGATTTGCTGGGCCGGCTTAAGGACAAAGTATTATTTACCAGGCAAAAAGAAACCCGGCAGGAGATAATCAATATCTTCGGGCAACTCAAGAGCCCTGAAGCCGTGGAAACCCTGATGTCTTTCCTGACGGATGAGAACGCCGAGATCCGCAGCGAGTCAGCCATGGCGCTGGGCAGCATCGGCGACAAGAAAGCCACGGCCTTCCTGGTAGAACGTCTCCAGAAAGAGGAAGACGAATGGACCAAGATGCAGCTTATCGGCGCCTTGCAGAAGACCAATGACCAGTTGGCTATCCCGGCGATTATTGAAATGCTCCGCGACGACAAGGAAAAGGTCCGGCTCTGCGCCGCCCGGGCCCTGCGTAACATCACCCCTCATAACTTCGCCGAGGACTATAATAAATGGAAGGAATGGTGGGAGAAGGAACAGAAAAAATAGCTATTTTTCTTGACCCGGTATATAAATCTGGTATGTTGCGGACTAAAAGGAGTTCAGCTATGCTAAAAAAAATGTTATTCGTTTTAATCGCCCTGATCGGCTTGAGCGGTTGTATCGGCTACAATTACAAATGGGAACCGTCCTATACCGACGGCATGGAACACGAGAAATCGCATTTCCGCGCCTGGTGGCAGGATATGGGCAGTATCCACAAATTCTTTGACAAGCACCTGTTCAATCTGGACGAAGACGACCCGACCAGGTATTAGTGTGGTTCGCGGGATAGTCACCGGTTTTATAACTCATTTTCTGCAGTGTAGGTCCAATATCAAATTTTCCGTTTTCACCATTCCATCTCTCTTCCATAATGGACTTCAGGAGATTCCAACCAAAGGCAAGGATGGTTTTATATAAGCCCCATTCTGGTTTTATATAGCCCCAACCACAGAAGGAAGCCGCCCCGGCTTCCCGTCGTGCCAGCCCGAGAGGTCAAAAGACATAGCCGCATAGTAATCCGAAGATACTCCGAACCAAGAAAGCAAATAGGAGCCAAGAAGTTATCTGATAGGCGGATAGTTGCGGGATGTGCAACCGGAAGATCAAAGGGGTGGGAGGGCAGGGTAATGGGGGGTAGACCTATTGATTTATAATGAGTTATAGAAACGAAGGTGTGCATTTATGGGGTTTTTAGGGGTATCAAAAACAGGTCAAAAAGTGCATATATGCACACCTTCAGGGTCTCTTCCCTTTTCCGAAACCAGGTCGATTTAGCCATCTAATAAAGCCCTCTAATCCATCTTTTCGGTAGCGATAGACCCATCGGCGCACCGTGTCAAATGATTTACCCAAACAGTTGGCGATATCTTTAAAGGTTTTCTTCTGGTCAGAGAGCCAGAGTACCTGGAGTGGTTTACGTTTCTGGTACTTACCGGCTAATAGTAATCGTTTCAACTCCTTGCTTATCTGTTCTCTTTCCTCAGTTGTAAGATGGATGTAAACGTGCGGATAAGGCATAAGATTGATAAAGCTCTAATTAATCGTGTTCTGCTCCCTGGATAACCAGCGTGAATTCTCCCTTTATTTTCTTGTTCCCAAGCTGTTTTATTACACCTTCAATATCTCCCCTAATTACCTCCTCGTAGAACTTGGTCAACTCACGGGATAGGACAATCTTGCGGTTTCCCAGGGTGTCCTTTAATTCCGATAATGTCTTGAAAATACGATAAGGTGACTCATATATGACAATCGTACGGGAGTCCGAGGCGATTTCCTGGAGGCGCTTTCGCCGCTTGGACGGTTTCTTGGGCAGAAAGCCCTCAAAGATAAATTTATCAGATGGCAATCCGGCCAGCGCCAAGGCCGAAACAAACGCCGAGGCGCCCGGTACAACCTTTACCGGAATGTCATTGTCAACGCACAGGTTAACCAATTCATAGCCCGGGTCTGAAATCAGCGGAGTACCGGCATTGCTGACCAGCGCAATATTACTGCCGGCCAGAAGCCTGTCAATTATAACCCTGGCTTGCTTGTTCTTGTTATAACTGCCCCGCTGCCAGGCCGGCTCAAAATATCTGGCCAGCGGCTTTTTAACCTGGTAATGATTCAGCAGATTTGCGGTAACTCGCGTGTCCTCGCAGGCAATCAGGTCAACCTCTTTAAGAACCCGCAATGCCCTTAAGGTGATATCCTCTAAATTGCCGATAGGCGTGGATACCAGATAAAGTGTTCCTGTATTCATTGAGAATGAGGGGATTAATTTTACTCCCCCTTAGTAAAGGGGGCAGCGGGGTTGTTACAACCTCTTTATCCTCCTTTGTTAAAGGGGACTTCAGACGGTTAAATAATCACCTTATTTCTGTCCGACCTTATTAGCCGCCCTGGTCAGCCGCGATTTAAGCCGGGCTGCCTTGTTTTTATGGATTACGCCTTTGCTGACGGCCTGGTCAATCAGCTTGTAAGACTCTTTAATCTTGCCTGTTAAATTGTCTTTATCCGTTTTCTTATCCGTTGCGGTTAACATCAACCGTAACTTTTTGACATGCGTCTTTATCTGCGACTTAACCGTTTGGTTCCTTATCTTCCTTTTAACGCCCTGCCGGGCCCTTTTCCGGGCTGATAAACTATGCGCCATTATTAATCCTCCTCTTAGAGGCTGTTAGCAACGCAGGATCGTTACAGCCTCTTATCCCGACGAACGTCGGGATTTCTTCATCTATTAATCTTTTTATCTATTTCTTAAGCGTCACCCGGGATTTTATTTTCAGGTTCCCGCTGGCAGACGATAATATCTTTTTTTCGTCATGGGTAACCGACGGCTTGGTTATCGTAAACGGCCCGGCGATTTCCAGTTCCAAGGAAGGATTGTCGCCGCCGGCCACCAGCTTGCAGAAACCGATTAGTTCCACGCTTGATTCGGTGTCTTTTGTCTTCTGTTTAATTTTAACGTTAATCAATATCCTGGAGGACAGTGTTTTTCTTGATTTGATTACCTCTTCCAGCACACCGTTGCCGATAACCACGCATGATTTTTCGTTATAATACTCTTTAAAAATCACCCTGGCTAATTCGTTGCTTTTTATCGGGTAAGACGATCCAATCGCGACCGCATTTTCGACTCCGGGCAGGCAGGTATAAAACCAATTCAAAGAATTAACATAGGTGTAGTCATCACTGATAATGACGGCTTCCTTAGGCGCTGTCTTTTCGTATGAGATAATCTGGTAGTTCTTGGACTCCAGTGCCAGTGTCTTGCCCTCAAGCGAGGTGGTCATTGTCTTTTTACCGTCATCAGGCATATTGGACTTTATAACCGACGATAAATAAGCGCGTTCGGACTTGAAACTGAGCTGGTCGGTCGTAATAAGGGCTATTTTCTCCGTGTATTGCTGGGATATCACCTTGGAATAAGGATATGACTGCGGCGTTTCATCAGTCCTTATGACCACGACCCCGTCCCATTTTTGCTCTTCCTCTATCTTTAATTCATCGCCCATCTTGAAAATCGGCAATACCTGATGGGTCGGTGTAATTATTTCCACCGGTAATGTTTCGGGGTCTGAATTACTGCTTTTTCCCGTGGGAGTCGGAGTAGCGATATCCGCCGGATCCTGGTTTATCGGCTTTCCTTGCGCCCAGGATAAAACCGCCCCGAACGCAAACAACAATAACAAAACTACCGCTAACTTATATTCTTTTTTCATAATCACCTCCCTGCTTATTTGCTCCCGGACGGGTCTTCGCGGCGAGCATCCAATCCGTTTTCTCCATTAAAATAAAGAGGCTGCCGCTAATCAAGGCCATCCTCATAATCTTACCGGCCATCCGACGGAGCAGGCATCTGCGTGCCGCTATCCATGACCCCTGCCGGACCTCTTAAGTAATTAATCTTCCAATCGCCGTCTTCTTTGCTGAATTCTAAAAGAGCGCTCTCGTCGGTTCCCCAAACTACTAAGGCTGACGCCTTCTTCTCTTCCGGCGCAATATGCTTGAGGACCGCTCCGTTAAATAGTTCCAGCCAGGATTTTCTGTTCGCCTCGTATTCACCGGCAAACTCTTCATAGGTCTGGAGCTTTTGGGCGCCCCGGCTCAGATACCGGTCATAAACTGTTTTGGCGTCGCCATTCAGCATCAATTTACAGATGCTGTTGAAAGCCACATTAATGGAATTCTGCTCTCTAATAACAGCGCTGCCAAGCACCGGAGTACCCTGCTGGACCTCGGATGATACGCATCCGGCCAGGCAGCCCATCGCGCAGACACCTATTAATAAGATAAAACGCTGTAACATATCCGTCTTATTGCCGATAACTGCCACTCCCGCATATAAAAGTATTTATAGTCCCGGAACAATTCGCGGCAATCAATATTGACTTATAGCATTTTTTATATGCGGGGTCAATTTATTTGATGCCTTTCTATAGTAAATTTTTATTAGACAAGTCGTGAAACTTTGGTAAACTCCGCCTATATGAATAGTCCTCCCCAAATCCGGATACGGACCCTGCCGGCCTGGCTGGTGAACAAGATAGCGGCCGGTGAAGTCATCGAACGCCCGGCAGCCTGCGTCAAGGAACTGATTGAAAACGGACTTGATGCCGGCGCGACCGATATCCAGGTTACGGTCAAGGAGGGCGGTAAGAAACTCATCCGGGTGGTGGATAACGGACACGGCATCCTGCCGGCTGACCTGCCCCTGGTCTTCAAAAGCCATTCCACCAGTAAACTAACCGAGGAAAAAGACCTGTATGATATAAACACCTTTGGATTCCGGGGCGAGGCGCTGGCCAGTATGGCATCCGTGGCCCAGGTCCGGCTTATTTCCAAAACCGCCGCCCAATCGGATGGCTACGCCATCTCGGTTGATAACGACAAAATAACGTCGCCCCAGCCGGTGGCCGGAGTCAACGGCACGACCATTGAGATAGCCAATCTCTTTTACCGGACACCGGCCCGCCGGAAATTCCTCAAGAGCGACGGCGTGGAGCTCTCTCATATCACCGAAACCGTCACCCGTTTTGCCATCGCCTATCCGGAGATTTCATTCAAACTTGCTAATCTGACGGACAATTTATCAGACAAGGATGCGCCAGCTTCCGCCAGGCAACCCCTGATTAACCTTGCCTCTGTTAAAGACGATTCATCGCAGGGCATTCTCCAGCGGCTGGAATTCTTCTACAGCCCCGCTGTCTCCAGTGAACTGCTCTGGGCCACCGAGGAAAAAGACAATCTCAAACTAAGCGCCTATTTTTCGGTTCCGACCCAGACCAGGCCGAATTCAAAACAGCAGTTCTTTTATCTCAATCGCCGTTTTATCCGCGACCGCGTCCTGAGCCGGGCCATTTATCAAGCCTACCATAATCTGATTCCCTCAGGCCGGTATCCCTTTGTGGCGCTCTTTATCCGGATGCCGACCAGCGCATTTGATGTTAATGTCCATCCGACCAAGATCGAGGTCAGGTTCCGCGATGCCTGGCGGGTCCACGACCGGATTGTCTCGCTTATTCGGGGCGCGCTGGCCCAAAAGGTATTAAGCGAGCCGGCCGCTATGCCGGAATTATCCCCGAATCAACCCGAGACGCCTGAAAACCAGCGGGTCATGCAGGCGCTGGTGGATTTCTTTGCCAATCAGGGTAATGCGGCCCAATTTAGCCCCAGCGCTCAGCGGCCGGGTCATTTTACCAGCCATTATTCAGACGGCGCATCGGCTCCGGCAAATACCGGCGCGCCAGCCGCAGCTCTTGCGCCGGCGCCCGGGGATTTACACCCGAATATCCACCGGCCAACCGGCCGAATCTTTCAGATACACAACAGTTATATTATTGAAGAAGTGGCTGACGGCATCCTGATGATAGACCAACACGCCCTGCATGAGCGGATTCTTTACAACCGTTTCAGCCAACAGCTCGCCTCGTCCGAAATATACCGCCAAAAGTTCCTCATCCCGACCGTGGTTGAAATACCCAAATCTAAGTCAATGATTTTACCCGAGGTCATTCCCTACCTAAAAAAAGTCGGGATAGAGGCGGAGGAATTCGGTGAAAACACCCTGGCAATCCAATCCGCTCCGTCACTGTTAAATAACGTCAACTTCAACGAATTCATCCTGGAATTCATAGACGCCTTCGCGGACTTGCCTGCCGAAACCCCTGTTCAGGCAGGTGACTTACCGGCCGGCTCTCAAATAAATGAAACTAACATCAAGCCTATCGATAAACTGATAAAAATGATGGCCTGCAAGGCGGCCATCAAGGCCGGCCAGCCGTTAACCCCGGAGGAAATAAAGTCCTTGCTGGCTGATGCCGGTGAAACGGATTTCGTCACCTGCCCGCATGGCCGGCCGGCGGTTCGTAAAATAACGCTCTCGGAACTGGAGGGATATTTTCAAAGATAAATGATAAACAATGTAGAAACCATCACGCTCTATCCGGGTTTGCGCCTGCACCTGTTCCAAACCGACGCTTTCAAGACCACGACCATCAAGGCATTTATCCACCTGCCGCTGGATAAAAACGCCACGGCAAATGCCCTACTGGTGCGCGTCCTGGCCCGGGGCTGCCGGAAATACCCGACCATGCGGAAAATCAGCTCCTTCCTTGATTCGCTCTACGGCGCCATATTCGGAGCCGATATCACCAAAATCGGCGAACGCCATGTCATAGAACTCTATTTCGAATTCATCAGCCGCCGGTTCCTGCCCAAGAATGCTGATAACACCCGCTACGCCCTTAATTTCCTCCAGCAGATTATCTTCAACCCGCTCCTGCCCAAAGGTTCTTTCCGGCCAGATTACTTCTCCCAGGAACAGGCCAAACTCAAGGACATGATTAAAAGCGTCTATGACGACAAGATTTCCTATGCCGACGAACGCTGCACCCAGGAAATGTGTCAGGGCGAACCCTATCGCATCTATGAATACGGCGAAATCGAACGGGTGGATAAACTCTCGCCAGAAGAAGTCCTGAATCAATACCGCAATACAGTCCTCAGGTCGCCCATAGATATCTTTATCTGCGGACCAAGCGGGGTTGACCGGATAAAACGGACGGTGTCCGATATCTTCAAGCCGCGACTGGGCAAAACGAAGCTCCAGCCGCCGGTTATTCCCGAAACCATCATTAATAAAAAAGTGGTCAAGGAACGGCTGGTCCGGGAAGCAGAACAGATTGACCAGGCCAAACTGGTCATGGGCTACCGCACCTATACGTCCTGGAGCAACAAGGAGATTTTCGGATTGATGATGGCATCCGGCATCCTGGGCGGATTCCCGCATTCCAAACTATTCCGCTATGTCCGGGAAAAGGCCGGACTGGCTTACTATGCCGGTTCCCTGCTGGAGAAAAGCAAGGGGCTGATGTTCATCCGGGCCGGTATCAATCACGACAAGTTCGACGACGCCCTGAAGATTATCAAGAAACAAGTGGCGGCCATCCAAGCAGGCGATATCACCGATTCGGAAATCAATGACACGCGTTCCGGCATCCTCAACCGGCTCAGGGCGATTGAAGACAATGCCTCATCCTTCATAGACTATAGCCTGGAATTGAGCATCAATAACCGGACCGATTCGCTTAAGGAGCTAAAACGGCAATTCCTGGCGGTCAGGAAAGAAGACGTCGTCCGGGCCGCGCAGAAACTGAAACTGGATACGATCTATTTCCTGACGAAGTAAAACAACCACAGATTTCGCTAACGCGGTCTCTGCGGAGTTCACAGATAAACACAAATTATATTTACTGTTAGCCAAGAATTATCATAGTGCAAATAAAATCCCCCTATTTCCCCCTTTGCCAAAGGGGGATTTATAAGAACTTTCTGGTAATAATTCTATAGGTAACCCTTGGATTTGTAATACTCGTGCAGGAACGGATACTTGGATTTGTTATTCTCCACCATCCTGGCCACCTGCGGATAAATGAATTGCTTTCTGATAAAATGCTGCCATTGGAATTTCTCCTTGTTCTGAATGGTTGAATACAGTTTTTCAGCCAGTTGTCCGGCCTTTTTAATCATCTGGACTTCATTTTGCAGGGCCAGTTCATCGCGGTTGACCGAGGCGACTCCCAAGAAACCCGCATAATACCCGCCGCAGAGCCAGATGCCCTGGGCCACGGTCTTGGCAATCTTGCCGGTCATGTACGGATGCCCGCCCACACAAACACCCAGTGCGTATTTACCAACCAACCGGCGGGTATAATATAGAAGAGAGTGGCTCCGGTCATAAATCGCCTTGAGTTGCGCCGACATCTGGAAGGCGTAATTGGGCGTGCCTAAAATCACCCCGTCGGCCTTGAGCATCTTCTGCCTGATTTCCTCGTAATCATCCTTGATTACACAGGTATCTTCCCGCATACAATGTTCGCAGGCGCGGCAGAATTCTATCCTCTTATTGCCGGTCCAGATGAATTCGGTCTGAGCGCCCAAAGAGGATATTTCATCCAGCATTATCTTGAGAATCCGGCTGGTATTGCCATTAAGACGCCCGGATGTGCTAATGCCTATAATATTCATTTGCTCTTGGCTATCTGCTCTACGCTATTTCCTCGGCAGCACGAATATGGCCGCAACCGGAAACAGAGCCATAACAAATAATGCCGCTCCGCTTCCTATCGCGCTCCAGATTCCGCCGAATATTACCGGGCAGAGGAATGAAGTAAGCCCGTAGAGGGCCGAAAAATTACCCAAGGTTGCCCCAAGCGTTTCCTCCCTGGCTAAATCAGCGACCGCGGCCCGGCGGTTGGCTATCCAGATGGATTCAAAGGTGGCGTATAATACCAGAGGAATTATCAGGAACATAGGCGTCCGGGCAAAAATGGTTATCAGCAGGGCCAGAACCAACAGCCCGTTGGCAACCGCCTGCGCCCTGAATCTGCCCAGCCGGTCCGAAAGCCAGCCGGCCGAATACGAGGTGGCAAAATGGGTGGTGGCGTAACAAATAAACAGGATTATCGCATCTACAGGGCCGGCTTTAAGTTTTTGGGTTCCATAAAGCAGTATCATTGACACAGGAACACACCCAATAGCCAGTATCATATGAGATAAAGTGGTCCAACCTAATTTCCTTAACGGAGACCCCGGCTTTAGGGAAGACATAAAAGTCGCTATGGAAAAACCCGGATGTTTCGGCTTGGGCGTCTTGGCGAATAACGGGGTCGGCATACGGGTTTCAAAAAGGAAGAAATAGATAATCCAGGCGCTGATAATGGTCGGCAAACCGGCCCACAAGAAAAGCCAGATGTATGATTCCCTGGGAAATTCGGTCTTGATTCCCATCCAAACCTTTTTCGTTATTCCCTCTGAAAGTGATGCTCCAACTATAGACGAAGCGGCAATATAAAGAATAAGCAGCCCGATAGCCGGTCCCAATATCGAGCCGATGGTATCAACCGCATTAAGAATCCCGAAAGCCCGGCCGCGCTTGGCCGATGGAAATGATTCGGCAATGGACGCCTCGCGGGCCGGATCGCGCATGGCCCGGCCTACCTGACGCAGGCCCCGGAACGGAAGAAATCCGGCCCAGCCGGCAACCAGCGGAAGCCCTAACCTGGACAGGGAAATAAGAATATATGACAATATCACCGGCACCTTGCGGCCCACTTTATCCGTGAAATAGCCGGTAAATAACTTCAGAATGCGGTTAACCGCCTCACTGAAACTATCAATAAAACCATATTGCCACGGGGTAATCCCTAAAAACGTTGTAGCAAAATAAGGCAGTAACGGCGCATACATCTCCTCGCCGATGTCGTTCAAGGCCGCGCCGGCGCAGAATGTCTTCAGGTTACGCCTACCGACAGATTCATCCTGACTGTTCTGCATCGGCAGGGATTCGGTATCATTATTCATACGCTAATTTGATAACTTTTATCTTTACCCCGTTAGAGGTATTTAGTATCAAAATAGATAGTAGCAGTCAATTTATATAAGAGGCAATAAATAGGGGTTGTGATTGTTATCACGGTCGTCAGAAAAGGACGACCTACCTCTAACGGGGTTTACCCAGTCAATTCATATGAAGTTAATAGAATGCGTTCCGAATTTCAGCGAAGGCAAACGGCCCGAGGTCATTGACCAAATCGTATCAGCCATCACCTCTGTAAAAGGCATCAAATTATTGGGCCAGGAAAGCGATGCCAGCCATAACCGCTCGGTCATCACCTTTATCGGCCCGGCCGAATCAGTCGGACAGGCCGCATTCAAGGCAATTGAAAAGGCCGGCCAGTTGATTGATATGACCAAACATAAGGGCGAGCATCCGCGCATCGGCGCCACTGATGTCGTTCCTTTCATCCCCTTAAGAGGCGCGACAATGGATGACTGCATTCGGCTAGCCAAAGAGGTCGGCAAGCAGGTCGGCGAGCAACTCAAGATACCGGTTTATTTATACGAGAACGCGGCGACCCGGCCCGAATGCCGGAATCTGGCTGATGTGCGCAAGGGACAGTTCGAGGGACTGTGCGAGGAATTAGGCCAGAACCCTGCCCGCAACCCTGACTTTGGCCCGAATAAGATTCATCCTACAGCCGGCGCTACGGTCATCGGCGCCCGGGAAATCCTCATTGCCTATAACGTCAATCTGGATACTGATTATCTGGACGTGGCCAAACGGATTGCCAAGAAGATACGGCAATCCAGCGGCGGAATGCCCTTTGTCAAGGCACTGGGCATCCTGATTAATAAATACAATCGCCAGATTGCCCAGGTCTCAATGAATCTGACCAACTACAAGGTCACTCCTGTAAAGAAGGTCTTTGACGCTATCAAGGAATTAGCTCTATGTGAGAATATCCGTGTCCTGGAAAGCGAGTTGATTGGCCTGGCGCCCCAGGATGCCTTTGAAGATACCTCACCCAAAGAACTCCAGATTGCCGGCTTCAGTTCGGAACAGATTATTGAAAATAGGTTGTAGAAACTATTATCAAATGAAAAAAATATTATGTTTAGGGCTGGGACTGTGGATATTAGGTATTATTGGGTGTGATAAATTTGCAACAGACGAAGAAATTTCGTGTGCCATAAAAGAAATTGAGAAAGAAAATACCGTTATGGGAGAACGGGTTGGGCTGGGAGATGAAGAACCACCTCAAGCATACCTGACTTTCAGAAATAAAATATCTAACAATAAACTAAAAGAACTTACTAAACATCCAAATGCAGTTGTTCGCTGTTGCGCCATCCAAGCATTATCCGCCAAGGACAAAATAAACCTCCTTCCCCTTATTTTAGAGCATTTGGACGATACCACTACAGTTACAACATTCTTCGGATGTATTCGAGACAAGCAAAAAGTCGGCGATTTATTTATTGACATGTCTTGGAACAAACTCGATAAAAAGCAATGCGAGAAACTAATACACACTCTTTTATTTACACCTAATGAACTAAACGCCGCATCTTGGGTATTATTAGTGGTAGAACCCAAAGAAGGTTACTACCCAAGAATCAAGGAATTGGTTGCGAAAAACCAATATCAAACAGCTATTGTTGCCCTAGCCAAATTTAAGAGGGAACAGGACTTAAAAACTATATTAGATAATCAGAAAAACTCTTTACTTTACACCTATGGAGCTATTTATTATTTTCCTCATCCATTTTTTATGGGTTTTTTAAAAGAACAATTGCCGAAACATTTGGCAGAAGAAAGATGGGACCAGGAAATACGGCAATATTACAAGGCCGTTGCTGCTTACCAAAACACAGGATCATTAGATATCCTTCGCGCACCACTAACCCAGCTTATACCTATGAGGCAGTATCATATCGACTTCGTTTTCGAAGCCGTATCAGAATACCAAATTGATTTATACGACCCTCTACTTTTCGATATATGGAATTCAGAAAATAAGATTAACCTGAAAGCCTTTGATTACTTATGGAAAAAGTATCCGGATAAAAGTTTAAAGATATTGCCCTCAAGCCTACGCAAAGCTGATTTATTGCAACCTTATATTCATCGTACTGATGTGATTGAAAAAATGTTGGACATGCTGGCAGAAAAAGACAAGAAATCAGCAATCGGAATAATTAATCAGAATTTATTGGATGTTAACGTTAACGTCTTTCCTGTCTTTTCCCAAAAAGCCGCATTAATCCAAGATAAAAGTTTCATAGAACCATTATTCGAAAGATTAGAAAAAGAATGGAATGCCCATGTTTATCTTGAAGTAGTTAAAACAATTTTATCGTATAACAGAAAAGATTTAAACGAACGAATCCTTCAAATAATGGAGAAAAATCAATCTCTCAAAAATGACTGGGGCGGAAAAGAATTAGATAAGTTGCTGCGCGAAAAAGGCGTCTTAAAATAATCCCGGGTTCCAGGGACGTAATACATAGTTATTTTAAATAGTCACCGGTAGGCAATGACCAACGGACGTTTTACTGAGGGCAACGAAGGATTCGTAGAGGGCAATGAACGGTTCACTGACGTCTCTGAACGGTTCGTTCAGAGTAAATGAAGCAGTAATGCATGTATTCCTAGCCCACTTCCGGTAATCTCTAAAACTCAAAATCGCCAAAAAACCGACCCCACTATTCGGATGGCCACTCCCCACTTCGGCACTTTGGCCTACCCTCTAAGACGCCAAGAGCCACCGGTTCAGGCGCCAAGGGCTACCCATTAAGACGTCAAGAGCCACCCCTTAATATTCTTTTCACCACTCATTGATAGATAATTAACCGCCCGTTTATAGCCCTTTCACCACCCAGTGCCAGTAGTTTAGCCACTCCCTGAGACGCCAAGAGCCAGCCATTCAGACGCCAAAAGCCACCCATTCAGACGCCAAAACCCCCTCATCGCCATTATGGCAAGGGGGGAGGGGGTAGTACCCCCTGGGTGGGGGGTAGTAGGGTCTGAGCGTTTTTGGGCCGACCAGTGTTGGATTTTACGACATTTTCACCGATTTCGCATGATCCGACCGGATAAAGTATGGCTATTTAAGGAATTTTCACCAATTTATGCCTTAAGAGGATGGGAGATGATATTATATGTATTTTATGCTTAATTATGCAGTAAATATGACAATCAGAGTTGACAGTCAACCCTGTTTGTCATAATATAATGCCGAATTTGAGTAGTAATAACTATGTCAAAATGCCAGATTTTTATCAAAATCAACCCATAGGATAAATGAGTGGTCTCGCCATAGACGGGAAGAAAAGACCGCAAATAAGACGAATACGGCAAATCCCACTAATCTGAATGAACCACGCATAGCGAATAATTAGTGCTATTCGTTCCATTCGTATGATTCGTGTTTATCTTAAGTATATAATTTAAGGCATTATTTATTTGTGTCTTAATGCCTTGCGTAGCCGCAGCGGAGTCCCGATTATTTCGGGAGTGTCTTCATGGCTACTCTTTTTCTTGACTCCCTAAGGCAAATGAAATATACTTCCTGCATGCAAAACTATGCCAAACAGGTCCTGGATGCCGAAATCTGCGCCTTAAAATCGCTCAAGACCAGAATCAACGGCGATTTCCAGAAGGCCTTCTCCGAAATCCTGAAATGCCAAGGTCGGCTGGTGGTCACCGGCATGGGCAAGGCCGGCATCATCGGAGAGAAAATATCCGCCACATTCGCCTCGACCGGCACGCCCTCGCTGTTCCTGCATCCGGCTGAGGCATACCACGGCGACCTGGGCCGGGTAGCCAGGAATGACGTCATCCTGATGCTCTCCAACAGCGGCGAGACCGAGGAAATCGTCCGGCTTCTGCCCAAACTCAAGGAAATCGGTATCAAGATAATATCCATCACCGCCTCCAGAAAATCCACGCTGGGTAAATACAGCGATATCGTGCTGGAGATAGGTAAAATCAAAGAGCCCTGCCCTTTCGGCATCGTGCCTTCGGCATCAACTACGGCTATGCTGGCCCTGGGAGATTGCCTGGCGTTATCCGTATTTAAGAAACACTCGTTCACCAGAGAGCAATTCGCATTCTATCATCCGGGCGGAGACCTGGGCCAAAAGCTGCTCAAGATAAAAGAGGTGATGCGCATTGGTTCGGCTAATCCGATTATCACTGAGAATAAAACGGTCCGGGAGGCATTGATGGTGATTACCAAATGCCGGGCCGGGGCGGTCAATATCGTGGATAAGAAACGGCGGCTGGTCGGCATCTTTACGGACGGCGACCTGAGGCGCCATATGCGCGAGGATATCCGCATACTGTCCGAACCCATCAGAAACTATATGACCAGGAATCCGCGCACCATCTCTCCGGACAGTTTGGTGGCCGAGGGCCTGAGAATCCTGCGCGATAAGAAGATAGACGAATTGCCGGTGGTGGATAAAAATCGTCGCCCGGTCGGAATGCTTGATGTCCAGGATATACTGGATATTGCTTCGGATATTAATCCATACCGTAAAGGCGCAAAGAAATAATTACTTCTCTGTGGCTAAACTTATTATGACCGAGATGCAAAGATTAAAGAAGCTCAAGATGGTGATAATGGACGTGGACGGCGTGCTGTCGGATGGCGGCATCATTCTGGACAGCAGAGGCAACGAGAATAAGGTTTTCAATGTCTACGACGGCGCGGCTATTGCCTATCTCCATTATGCCGGCATCAAGACGGCTATCATCACCGGCCGGCTGTCCAAGACCGTCACCTACCGGGCTAAAGAACTTGGTATCTTAGAAGTGCACCAGGACACCCTGCAGAAGGTTAAATCCCTGAATAAGATTCTCATCAAGTATGAACTCTCGCCGGACGAGATTTGTTATATCGGCGACGACCTGCCTGATATCCCGGTTATGAAGCAGGCCGGCTGGGCCGTGGCCGTGCGTAACGCCCGGCCTGAGGTGCTGAAATACGCCCATTATGTCACCCGCACCAACGGCGGCAATGGCGCTGTCCGGGAAGTGGCTGAAAAGATTCTCAAAGCCCAGAACAAGTGGAAACTGATTCTGGAAAAATACGATACGTAGCCATAAATTACACGGGCTGAAAAACCAGAAGAAATATTGCTGCTATGAAACTATCAACGGTTTATATTTTATTTATTATCATTGCGATTGTATCAACTGCATACTCCGAAGGGAAAACCATCATAAACTGGTCATATCCGCATTATGACCAAAATAATCTTTTAGACTGGGAGGCTAAAGGCGAAACTGCCGTGATTCGCGAAGACGAAATTATTGTCACCCTGATAGAATTAACATATTATCTGCAACCCGTATCAAATACCGATTCAGTGGGGCCGGGCAAAAAAGTAATCGTTCATATAAAAGCCAATTCAGGAACTCTCAACGAAAAGCAAAATACAGTTTTACTACACGATAGGATTATTATTAACAAGGTTTCTGAGCCGCCTGATGAATTTGACGAAACAATGCAGACAGATCTGCTCTATATAAATCTGGCCGACCGGACGTTTTCCACCGAATCCCTGATAACCCTCAACCGGAGCGATATCACCATTAAAAGCAAGGGTTGCAAGGGCGGGCTGGACTTTGCGAATGTTGCATTCCTAGGCAATGTGGAAACCATCATCCAGGGCTGTAATTCCAAATCAATCTGCCTGGGAGACATCTTCTCTCCCAAGCCCAATATTGACGATGAAGAAGTGAACAAAACACCGTCGGTCATCACCATTACCTCCGAAGGGCCGATGAGCATAGAAAAGATTAACGGCAATCCGGCCAAGAGAATCTCCCAGCAGATTTCCTTCCGAGGCAAGGTTGCGTTCACCTCATACTCCCGGCCGCCCAATCTGCCGCCCCGGCAAACCAATCTCCGGGCAGAGAATCTCGATATCCTTTTAGAGCGCAGAGAAAATCCGGTCACCAAGCGCAACAATTTCTATCTGGCCAGGGCTTCGGCAACCGTCAACGTCAGGATAGACGATACCTTCCACCGCGCCGCCTGTTCCGCCTTGACCGCGGATGAAACCACCGGGATTATCACCCTTAAAGGCGACGAGAAATCATTGGCCGCCATCACCCGGCCACTGAAATCCAATAACGGACACTCGCAGGCAAAGACCGATTCTTATATCAATATCGCGGCCCAGACCTTGAAAGTCCAGGCCGAAAAGGACAACCTCCTGCTTTTGGGCCGGAAAGAAATCACCTTTTCCAACGGAAGCATCTATACTTCCGGGCCAATTTCATCATCCGATTCAATAAGCCCGACCGAAATAGCACCGCCGGCAAACCAAACACCCGACCTTTCAACTAAAATACAAATTACGGCTGATAACGATGGACTGGTCTCTCTGCGGGAAAACCAGATTTACCTGGAAAACAATGTCCGGATTACACAGATGGCAAAAACAATCACGGCTTCAACCCAGACGGAATTAACCTCAGAAATTAAATGCAGCAAGCTGACCATCGGCTGGAATTCGACCAAAAACCTATTAGAAAAAATGCGGGCTGAAAATGACGTGCTGATTTCAACCACTGATGGCGGCCAGGCCTGGTGCGAAATACTGGAATGGACTCCAATCCTCTCGCAGATAAACCTGAAATCACCCCGAAAGGTTATAATATTTGATAAGAACAGCAAGATTGATGGAGATGAAATCGTGATTACCACCAATCCGCAAACCGCCGGATATATCGGCAGTTGGTCTAAAATAGAGATAAAAAACAAAAGCAACGGCTCTATTCAAATATCTCCTAAAGAAAAAGAGGAGCCAAAATAAAAGGGGGAACCGGCAATGACAAGAACTGAAGCAGTAGAGATGATGCAGACGAGAATAAACAACGTCAACCTGCGCAAGCATATCCTGGCGGTTGAGACGGTGATGAAACACCTGGCCCGCGAGCTAAAAGCAGACGAGGAGAAATGGGGACTGGTCGGGCTGTTGCACGACCTGGATTACGAGGAAACCAAGGATGCTCCGGACCGACACACCCTGGTTACCGCTGAACTACTTAAGGACAAGGTTACGCCGGAAATCATCGACGGCATCAAAGCGCACACGGACAAGAAGGAACGCGTTTCGTTAATGGAGCACGCTATCTATTGCGCCGACCCGGTGACCGGATTCCTGGTGGCCTGCGCCTTAATCCGTCCGGAAAAGAAATTATCCGTCGTGGATGTAGCATTTGCCAAGAGCCGGATGAAGGAAAAACGCTTTGCCGCCGGAGCCAATCGCGATGCCATAAACAGTTGCACCAACCTGGGCCTGGATTTGGACAAGTTCCTGCAAATCTCACTTGATGCGATGAAATCAATCAGCGGGGAATTGGGATTGTAACCAACCACTGATTACACCGATTCCTAACCATCCACAATCCCGACATTCGTCGGGATAACGGGCTGTAACGGTCAGAATTCAAATAGCCATAAATCCAGCAATTCTGCGGGATAACGCCCAGTAAATCGCGGAGTTTACACTGAGTGCAACGAATGTGTTCCTAACTGGTCAACCCCTCCGCTATGCTACGGGATAAGTGGCAGTAATTCGCTACACTTAAACTGCCACTAATAAAAAAATCCCGCACCTGCCCTTTTGGGACAAGTGCGGGATGGTGTTTTAAGCCCGGCAATAACCTACTTTCCCGCCGAACATATCGCCAGCAGTATCATGGGCCTCAAGGGCTTAACGGCCGTATTCGGAATGGGAACGGGTGTTACACCTTGAGAATTAGGTCACCGGGCATTTTTATAGATTAGCGTGTTATCCCGCCTGTGGCGGGATTTAAGAGCCAGTAAGTCGTTGCACTCCAACTGGCTCTAAAAGAGGCGATAGAATAAAAAGTGGCCAAGCCGCCCGACCGATTAGTATCCCTCGGCTGAAACCCTTACGGGTCTTACACCTGGGACCTATCAACCTGGTAGTCTACCAGGGGTCTTCGTATCCCTTACGGGATGGGAGGTCTTATCTTGAGAGGGGTTTCCCACTTAGATGCTTTCAGCGGTTACCCCCCCGGACATAGATACCCAGCAAATACCCCTAGCGGGATAACTGGTACACCAGAGGTCCGTCCATCCTGATCCTCTCGTACTAAGGACAGCGTCTCTCAAACCTCCTACGCCCACACTAGATAGGGACCGACCTGGCTCACGCCGGTCTGAACCCAGCTCACGTACCGCTTTAATCGGCGAACAGCCGAACCCTTGGGACCTTCTCCAGCCCCAGGATGCGATGAGCCGACATCGAGGTGCCAAACGGCGTCGTCGATATGGACTCTTGGACGCCATAAGCCTGTTATCCCTAGAGTACCTTTTATCTGATGAGCGATGGCCCTTCCATTCGGTACCACCGGATCACTAGGTCCTGCTTTCACACCGGCTCGACTTATATGTCTTGCCGTCAAGCATCCTTATACCCTTATGCTCGTCGCGCGATTGCCAAACGCGCTGAGGATGCCTTGGAACTCCTCCGTTACTCTTTCGGAGGAAACCGCCCCAGTTAAACTGCCCGCCTCACAATGTCTCCCGGCTTGCACAGCCGGAATTAGAGTTCTAATTTAATCAGAGTGGTATTTCACTGTTGACTCAGCCCGACCCGGAAGCCGGACTTCAAAGTCTCCCACCTATGCTACGCAAATTAAAACAAAATCCAATATGAGGTTACAGTAAAGGTTCATAGGGTCTTTCCGTCTTAGTGCGGGCAGGCGGTATCTTCACCGCCGCTGCAATTTCGCCGAGTCCCTCGTTGAGACACCGGCCAAGTGATTACGCTATTCATGCGCGTCGGAACTTACCCGACAAGGAACTTCGCTACCTTAGGACCGTCATAGTTACGGCCGCCTTTTACTGGGGCTTCGGTTAGGAGCTACACAGCCTTGCGGCCGATGACTCCACCCCTTAACCTTCCAGCACTGGGCAAGCGTCGGTCTGTATACAGCGTCTTACGGCTTAGCACAGACCTGTGTTTTTGCTAAACAGTTCCCCGGCCCGCTTTACTGAGATCCCAAAATGCTTCGCCCGGTAAACGGACTAACAAATCAGGACACACCTTGTCCCGAAGTTACGGTGCCATTTTGCCTAGTTCCTTAACGAGGGGTCTCTCGAGCGCCTTAGGATTCTCTCCTCACCTACCTGTGTTGGTTTTAGTACGGTTACCTTACATACTCCTAAACGAAGATTTTCTCGCGAGCATGGCGTTTGTCACTTCACCCTTGCGGGCTCCCCTTATCTCCTCAGAGTTAACGGAATCGCGGATTTACCTACGACTCCCTCCTAAAGACAGGCCCTATAGTTCTAATCACAGGGATGACATAGCCTCCTCTACCTCTCCGGATAGTTCTTAATCGCATATAAGGCAGTAGCCGAATATTAACGGCATTCCCATCAGTTACGCCTTTCGGCCTCACCTTAGGGGCCGACTAACCCTGGGCGGAGTTACCTTCCCCAGGAAACCTTAGGTTTTCGGCGAACCGACTTCTCATCGGTTTTAGCGCGCTACTTATGTCCGGATAATCACTTCTAAACAGTCCATCACAGCTCACGCCATAACTTCTGTCCGTTTAGAACGCTTCCCTACCACTCCTCTCCCGCCGAAGCGGGAAAAGAATCCACGGCGTCGGTAATAGACTTAGGCCCGATCATTTTCGGCGCAAAAATACTCGGCCAGTAAGCTGTTACGCACTTTTTAAATGGTGGCTGCTTCTAAGCCAACATCCTGGCTGTCTTAGTATCCTTACTTCCTTTTACACTTAGTCTATTTTAGGGACCTTAGCCGATGGTCTGGGCTGTTTCCCTCTTGACGACGAAGCTTATCCCCCGCCGTCTGACTCCCGTGCTTTACCACAACGGTATTCGGAGTTTGATTGGATTAGGTAGCCTGGTGGGCCCCTTAAATCCATTCAGTGTCTCTACCCCCGCTGTTTACACACGAGGCTAGCCCCAAAGCTATTTCGGGAAGAACCAGCTATTAGCCAGTTTGATTAGCCTTTTACTCCTACCCTCAGATCACGGGATAACTTTTCAACGTTATACCCTAACGGACCTCCATGTCGATATTATCAACACTTCATCCTGCCCAAGGGTAGATCACTGGCTTTCGGGTCTACTCCGATGAACTTATCGCCCTTTTAAGACTTGGTTTCCCTTCGCCTATTCCCGACACTTTCATGCCGGACTTAAGCTTGCTCATCAGAATAACTCCCGGACTCATTATCCAAAAGGCACGCGGTCACCCAATCCCAATTACTCAGGACCAGGCTTCCACAGTTTGTAAGTACATAGTTTCAGGTTCTATTTCACTCCCCTTCCGGGGTTCTTTTCAACGTTCGCTCGCGCTACTTGTTCACTATCGGTTATCAGAGAGTTTTTAGTCTTAGGCCATGGTCGGCCCGGATTCGCACTCGTTTTCCCGTGGCGGGTGCTACTTGGCAAATACCCAGAAAAGAGTTTACCCTTTCACCTACAGGACTATCACCTTCTATGGCCCGCTGTTCCAAGACGGTTTGGTTAAGATAAACTTTTGTAACTTTTCCTCCTGTCCGTACAACAGAAACGGATATTTCCCGCAACCTCGCATAAGCAACGGCATACGGCCTTGGCACCTATGCGATTTAGACTGTTTCCCGTTCGCTCGCCGCTACTGAGGAAATCAATGGCTTTTTCTTTTCCTGGAGGTACTGAGATGTTTCACTTCCCTCCGTTTGCTCTCCGGCTTGCGCCGGAATATCCTGCCTCACGGCAGGATGGGTTACCCCATTCGGAAATCCCCGGATCGAAACCTGCTTGGCGGCTCCCCGGGGCTTATCGCAGCCTGCTACGTCCTTCGTCGCCTTCTGATACCAGGTCATTCACTATGTACCCTTAGTAGCTTGACCACATTTTTATCCTAAAGCCTCTTTTTGTCTACACTATCTACACTAATCTTATTTATCAAAGAACAACCAGGAGCTGCCAGACCCAATGGGACCGGCAGTTTTACACTTTCTTATCCCGTCAGGAATTAGAAAGCGCGATTTATCAGTATGCCAAAAATAATTTATCCTGTCAAGGATTTCACCAAAATTATCAGTAAATATTTAATGGTGGACTCGACCGGATTCGAACCGGTGACCTCCTGCTTGCAAAGCAGGCGTTCTCCCAATTGAACTACGAGCCCAGCACCCCGATGTAACATCGGGGTGCTGGGCACGCCCGAAAAACAAATACAGGATAAAACCAGTTTCTAAATGGGCGTGGACAGACTCGAACTGTCGACCACACGCTTATCAAGCGTGTGCTCTAACCAACTGAGCTACACGCCCATGTTACAGACGCTAAACTACTCCAAAAGGATATATTATATCGGTATTATAATAAAGTAAAATTAGCCCTAAAAATTGCTTCTAACCGGATACGTCCTTCTTAAATGTTCTGCAACAGAGAAAAAAAAAGACAGGGCCAAGGAAGTGAGGACTGGAAGAAAATTAGCCATTTAGAAAAAGTCACCTTAGAAAGGAGGTGATCCAGCCGCAGATTCCCCTACGGCTACCTTGTTACGACTTAGCCCTCCTCACGCGTTTTACCTTGGGTGTTGCCATCCCTTGCGGGTTAAGCAAACAACTTCAGGTACCCCACGCTTGGCTGGCTTGACGGGCGGTGTGTACAAGGCTCGGGAACATATTCACCGCGGCATAGCTGATCCGCGATTACTAGCGATTCCGACTTCACGAGGGCGAATTGCAGCCCTCGATCTGAACTGGGGCCGGCTTTAAGGGATTAGCTCCGCCTTACGGCTTGGCAACCCTCTGTACCGGCCATTGTAGCACGTGTGTGGCCCAGGGCATAAAGGCCATGATGACTTGACGTCATCCCCACCTTCCTCCTCGTTACCGAGGCAGTCTCTTTAGAGGGCCCCTTGCGGGGCAACTAAAGACAAGGGTTTCGCTCGTTAAAGGACTTAACCTGACACCTCACGGCACGAGCTGACGACAGCCATGCAACACCTGTGCTGGCTTTCCCTTACGGGACTCGTTGCGCTTTCGCACTTCTACTACCAGCATGTCAAACCCTGGTAAGGTTCTTCGCGTTGCATCGAATTGAACCACATGCTCCACCGCTTGTGCGAGCCCCCGTCAATTCCTTTGAGTTTTAGCCTTGCGACCGTACTCCCCAGGCGGGATACTTAACGCGTTTGCTACATCACGGACTTCTTAACGAAGCCCACGACTAGTATCCATCGTTTACGGCTAGGACTACCAGGGTATCTAATCCTGTTTGATCCCCTAGCTTTCGTTCCTCAGCGTCAGTAATGAACTAGAGAGCCGCCTTCGCCTCCGGTATTCTGGTAGATATCTACGCATTTCACCGCTCCACCTACCATTCTACTCTCCCCTTTCATACTCAAGTCGGGTAATATTAGATGCAATTCTTTGGGTAAGCCAAAGTATTTCACGTCTAATTAATCCCAACCGCCTACGAACTCTTTACGCCCAGTAAATCCGAACAACGTTTGCAGCCTCCGTATTACCGCCGCTGCTGGCACGGAGTTAGCGGCTGCTTCCTTTGAAGGTTAAGTCATCTCCCGTGATTAGCGGGAGAGTTCGTCCCCTCTGACAGTGGTTTACAACCCGAAGGCCTTCATCCCACACGCGGCGTCGCTGCGTCAGGGTTTCCCCCATTGCGCAATATTCCCTACTGCTGCCTCCCGTAGGAGTCTGGACAGTGTCTCAGTTCCAGTGTGGCCGTACACCCGCTAAGGCCGGCTACCCGTCAAAGCCTTGGTGGGCCGTTACCCCGCCAACTAGCTGATAGGAAATAGACCTCTCCCAGAGTGTCACCTCTTGCGAAGCAACTTTCATCGCAACACCTTATGGCACTGCGATAATATCCGGTATTAGCCCCGCTTTCGCGGGGTTATCCCAAACTCAGGGGTAAGTTATCTATTCATTACTCACCCTTACGCCACTGTACTGTTCCGTATTGCTACGAAATTTCTCGTTCGACTTGCATGTATTAGGCACGCCGCCAACGTTCGTTCTGAACCAGGATCAAATTCTCCAATCAAAATTTAATTTAATTTTCAAATCTGACCTGAATGTAAATTGTGTGGCTAAAATCTCAATTCTCAGCCTCACTCCTTGGCTGTCTATTTTTCAAAGAACATGCGAAGCATGACCGGGAGCGCCAACCGGCGCGCACCGAACACGCAGTAATCGCAACCCAAAACGGGGCTTCCCCATCGGAATAGAAAACTAAACCAAATAGGGTTTGTTACTATATTAAATATATTTCATCCTGTCAAGCATTTTGGAAAAATTGTGTGAAATAATTACTTACAGTTAAGTGTTCAGACACGAAGTGGCTAAAGACCGCATGAGCTATCCAGCAAGGGTAACAATGGTTACTCAAACACAAAAATTATTTTGCCACAAATATACCAACTAACTTTTATCACCTGAGTAAAACTAAAAACCTCGTAATAATTATATTCTTCTCATACGGTTCAGAACGACGTCTTAGCGCTTTAACGGCTAATTCCTTATCAAGCGAAACAATTCACGAAATGGGGCAAAGTCAAACTATATTAAGGAGGATCTCCAGTCCCTTTCGGAGTTTCGGCTCGGTCACGGCATATGAAATTCTGAAGTGGGTATTCTGCTCTGAAAACGCTAGGCCGGGAACAATCAGGACGTTATTCTGGGCGGCCTTCTTGACGAATTCCGAGGCGTTGTTTCCCGGCGCCTCGGGAAATATGTAAAAAGCGCCCTGGGGTTTAACCATCTTAAACTTGGGCTTCAGGGTTTCGTAAACGATGTCACGGCGCCGGTGGAATTCCCTGATAATCGGCGACATATCCGTGTCCAGGGCAACCACCCCGGCCTTCTGGAACGGTCCGGGCGCGCAGATAAACGACCACTGCTGGAGGATGGCCATCCGCTCTATCAATTCAGCCGGTCCGGCCGCATAGCCCATGCGCCAGCCGGGCATTCCGTAGGACTTGGAGAACCCATCGGCCAGGAGCACTTTGTCGTAATACTTCACCGCGCTGGCCACCTCGGTGTCAAAGACAAAGGTCCGATAAACCTCATCCGAGATGAGGAGAAGATTATTCTTTTTGCAGATATCCACCACCATCATTATTTCTTCCCTGGAATAAATTATGCCGGTGGGATTGCAGGGCGTGGTGATAATGATGGCCTTGGTGCGGGGCGTAATGACCTTTTCAAAGGCCTCGCGCTTGAGTTTAAAGTCCGGATAGGTATTGGCATACCGGGCCAGGCCGCCGGTGATGTGGATGATGTGCTTATACATGGCAAAGTACGGGTCGGTAATAATCACCTCATCGCCGTCTTCCAGGATGACCATCAGGCAGAGCACAATGGCGCCGGCCACGCCTGAGGTGACCATCAGCCCGCCGGGCGCGAATCCGAACCGTTGGGTGAATTTCTGGATAAGTTTGTCGCGCAGTTCAGGGATGCCCTGGGTGGTGACATAGCGGTTAAATCCCTGCTTGATGGAATCAATGGCCGCATTCTTGACGGCATCCGGTACCTCGAAATCTGGCTGTCCGATGGAGAGGTCAATCGGGTCTTTAAGGGAGCGGGCCAGGTCAAATGCCTTGCGGATTTCAGATGCCTCTATTTTCAGCGCGCGCTTAGAAAGCATATTGTATCGAATGTAACAATTCGCCACGTTAGAAACAATGGTTATTTCTGTCAACCTGTTTCTAACGTGGCGAGGGCGACGGGACTCGAACCCGCAACATCCAGCGTGACAAGCTGGTACTCTAGCCAAGTTGAGCTACGCCCCCGTTCGGAAACCAGACCTTATTATATCCGTTGACTGAAGTCAAGAAATTTCGCTACCTTTGTTGTCAGGCTTTCTTCATCTTCAGGAATGACAACGACGTCTGTCCGTAGTTCCTCAGGTCAAACCTTTCCATCTGTCCAGGGTTATTCAGGGCATCCTCGTCCCTCTTATTGCTCCGATGCTCTACTATTATCATACCGTCTTTGGCTAGAATATCCTTTTCAACCATATCCTCAATGACCCCAAACAGTTTTTTCCGTTCCGAGCCTTCATCGTAATATTTATAAGGCGGATCAATAAAAATATAGTCAAATCTTTCCTTGGCATTCAAGACATACGAAACTATGTAAAAAGAATCTGTTAACGCTACTTTTGTCTGGCTTTCCAGATGGAGTTTGGCAATATTTTTCTGGATGGCGTCGATACAGGCGCGTTGGTTATCAACAAAAAGACAGTATTTAGCGCCCCGGCTGAGCGCCTCAAAGCCTAAACTGCCTGTCCCGGCAAAGAGATCTAAAACGGTTTTACCTTCAATCTGCCAAGCCAGTATGTTAAACAATGAATTTCTCATCCGGGCCAAAGCCGGGCGGAGGTCCACACCAACCGGCGAGAATAGATTAGCGCCTTTATAAAGACCGGCGATTATTTTCATTTCAACGCTTCCTTGCTTCTTCTTAGATGATGGTATTTCTGGGCGAAGCGATGGGCCTCGTCACGGACATAGCCCAGCAATCTCAATTTATTGTTCATCCTTAATTTACTAATTACTCCCTGTTTCAGCAAATAAACTGTCTCTCTTTTTTTACCCTTGGTTAATCCAATAATAACCGGAGGCGCTATATCAAGAAAGACAAATACGCCAGCCGCGGCATTGACATGACCCTTGCCACCGTCAATCAGAAGCATGTCCACATTGACATTTTCCTTGCTCAGTCCGTAAAATCTGCGTCGAACTATTTCCCTGATGCGGCTGTAATCATCAGCCATGCCTTCAGTAGTCTGTTTTATCTTAAATCTGCGGTAGAAATTTTTATCCGGCTCGCCGTCAATGAAAACTACTACCGAACCAACAGCCTGCATTCCCTTGATATCAGAAATATCAACGCCTTCTATTCGGACCGGCTCGGCTGCCAGCCCGAGAGTTTCTTTTAGAGATTGCAGTTTCTGTAGTGGCGTTTCGACCAGAAACGCCTCCTCGTAAAACGGTCCTAATTTACCGGTCTCTGATATATTGTCCAGCGCCTTAATTTGATCCCGGCAGAATGCAGCGTTCTCATAATCAAGGCTCTGGCTGGCCTCTTTCATCAGCCGTTTTAATCTCTTATTTAAAGATACCTTGTCGCCCTTGAGAAAACCCTCCAGTGAGATTATAGTCTCGTGATAGTAATTCTGGTTGATTTTGCCCAGGCAAGGCGCCAGACATAGATTGATATGAGCCAGCAGACAACTTTTCCCGTTGCCTATCTTATGCTTGCATACCCTGAACCTGAAAATCCGCTGCAGGGTCCTAAAGGCTTTTCTAAGATCTGTGCTACTGATAAATGGCCCGTAGTAGGCGATGTTCTTTTTACCGCGTTCGCGGGTAACAAAAACTCGGGGGAACTCCTCTCCGGTCACGGCCAGTAAGGGGAAGCTTTTGTCATCGGTAAGCTGGATGTTATACTTCGGTTTACGTTCTCGAACCAGCCGGGCTTCCAGCAAAAGTGCATCTAGATCGCTGGTCGTCTTGCGATAGGTGATATCCTTCACTTCCTGCATCAGAGACCGTGTCTTGACATCCAAAACGCCGTGAAAATAACTTGCGACTCGCGAATGGAGATTGTTGGCCTTGCCGATATATATTATTTTGCCTGCGGCGTTCTTCATAAAATAGACGCCGCTGGTCTTGGGGAATCGTTTTATCTTGTCTTTTAACTTATTTTGGTTCATATAGCACACCTATTTTGCCCCTTCAGGGCTATGCATACAGCTTCAATTAAAGGTGGCATTTTACCAAAATAATGCTTGACAATGAATTTATATTTGATAATATTTGGAACTTTTGCGGCTCTTATCGGGATTGCTAATTTGCTCCTTTTGATGTGCTTCTTATGATGTTAGCCCCGGAAACGCTTATGAAAAATCTGTATAAAATCGCCTTTGACGACTGTAACGATTCGCAGTATATCATCAATATTGATACCCTGCGATTTATTGCGGTTAACCGGGCTTTCGTGAATATGTCCGGCTATTCCGAAAAAGAATTATTAGGCGGGTTAACATACAGCGACCTGGTCCCGGATGATGACTTACCCAAATTCAAAGAGGTTATCAAGAGGCGCAAAACCGGCGTAAGTTCGGAAAGGTATTCTTTCAGGATACAGACCAGGTTCGGTAAAATTATACCGGTTGAGGTCAGCGCCCACATGGTTAAACTGGACGAGTATTATGTAATTATCGGCTCCTGGAGAGATGTCACGGAAAGGCAGGCATGGGAAAAAACCACTCGGGAAAAGGTCTCGGAAGTCGCCCTGGCCAATAACCGGATTCTGTTACTGACCGAGAAAATTAAGGATGTGCCGAAGCTGACCTCTTCGTTTCTGAAGATGCCGACCGAAGAACACCTAATTAAAAATATATGTTTGACACTCTGCGACCGCCAACAGCTTAATTACGAATCCTGTGCGGTTTATCTTCTGAATGAACACTGTCTCAACTATAGTTACGGCAAAGGTGTCAAGCCGCGAGCCTCCAATAACGGCTTAACCCTCCATCCCAAAATAGATATCCGGAAAAACCATGCCCTGGCCAGGGCATTCAGAAATTTCCTTTCTAACCGAAGCATATTCTGGGACAGCGCCAAGGGTTATATTATTATGCCTCTGGCCGGACGGGAAAAGATTCTCGGATTAATATTGCTCAGAATAAATCCCAAGGAACAAGAACTGATGGAATCCAATCCAACCACCAAAAAGGGTTATTATGACGTCCTGAAAACCCTAACCAATTCCATCGGCCTGGCCATAGAAAACATCCGCCTGTCTGAGGCCTTGAAAATCCAATCCGTCCGTGACGGATTGACCGGTGTTTATAACCGTCGGTATTTTGAAAGCGCCTTTACCGAAGAGTTCCTACGCGCCAAAAGATACAAGCGCCGGCTGGCCCTGCTTTTTATCGACCTGGATAAGTTTAAAGCTATCAATGACACCTACGGCCATAAACAAGGCGATATTATTTTAAAAGAAGTAGCCGCACTGCTACAACGGAATTCCCGCAAGATTGACTCGGTGTGCAGATACGGCGGAGATGAATTTGCCACCATCCTGCCAGAGACCGACTGGAAAGGCGCCTCGCTTAAAGCAAGAAATATATCCCATCAGGTGCAGATATACCGCTTCACCAATATCACCAAACCCAACACTCCGTTCAGAATAGAAATCAGCATAGGCATCAGCGTTTTATCCGATTCCATTAATACAGCCGATGATATGGTTATCGAAGCAGATAAATTGCTGTTTAAAGCTAAGAAAAGAAATCCTCATGCGCTACGAAGATCCGGTTTATCGCCCGCCGTCCGAAGCCGATAGCCTCCTGATTCAGGCCACCATCGGATGCCCCCATAATAAATGCGCATTCTGCGGGATGTATAAAGGCAAGAAATTCCGCATCAGGCCGGTTGAGGAGATTAAAGAGGATATCCTGGCGGCCCGGAAATTATATGGCGATGGCTTCGAAAGCGCCTTTTTCCCGGATGGCAATACCATTATAATGAAGACAGCCCAATTGGAGGAGATCTTTGTCTTCGCGCATCGGACATTTCCTCATCTCAAACGAATTACCCTCTATGCCTCGGCCAAATTCCTGAAACTGAAGACATTGGAAGACCTCAAGCGGTTAAAGAAATCCGGCCTCAACCGGCTTCATCAAGGACTGGAAAGCGGCAATGACGAAATCCTGAAAAGTATCCAAAAAGGCGCGGACGCTAAATTGATGATTGAAACCGGGCAAAGGGTCAAAAAAGCCGGCATAGAACTCAGCGAATATGTCCTGGTCGGCATCGGCGGACTGGAATTATGGCGATCCCACGCTACAGACACAGCCAAAGTATTGAACGCCATCAATCCTGATTTCATCCGCCTGCGCACCTGGGTGCCGGTACCGACCGCACCGTTATACAAGGATTATCAAAACGGTAAGTTCCATCTACTTTCACCGCACCAGGCGCTAAAAGAAACGCGACTCTTGCTGGAAAATCTTGAGACGACAAGTTTATTCCTGAGCGACCATATCTCCAACTTTGTTAATATCTCGGGACATCTGCCCAGGGATAAGCAGGGTATGATTGACAAGATCAACCGGGCATTAAAAACGGATAAATCATCATTCAGGACGGAAATAATTGAACATCTGTAATTATCCGATAAACCTAACTGAATCTCTTCCTCAACTCTTTCTGATAAACTTTAAAGCGTCGTGATATTTCCGAGAGAGTTTTGCCTGAGAATCTATCGGTAAAGGCGTGGGCTATCTCAAAAGCAACTACAGCTTCGCCGATGACTGAGGCTGCCGGAACCGCGCAGATATCGCTGGATTCCACCTGCGCCTTGGCCGGATGCCCGGTCTTCAGATCTATGGTTGGTAGCGGCCTTTTTAGGGTTGGAATTGGTTTTACCGCGGCTCTTACTATTATATTCTCTCCATTGGTCAGTCCGCCTTCAATACCGCCGGCATAATTGGTCTTTCTCTTCCATCCTCCATATTTGTGCAAAATGGGGCGGTTATTTTTAGTGGCAAACAAATCCATTGCCTGCGAGCCCGGCCTGCCGGCATAACCAAACCCCAAACCAATTTCCACTCCCTTGACTGCCGGAATAGCCATAATTGCCTGGGCCAGCCGGGCATCAAAACGTTCCGCCCAATGAGCATGATTGCCTAAGCCAACCGGGATGTTTAAACCAACCACCTCAAAACATCCGCCTAATGTATCGCCCTCTTTTTCCGCCGAGCTTAAGAGAGTTTTCCATTCAGGAACAACCTTATTATCTAATGTGTAGAACAAATTGTCTCTTTTACGCCCAATAACATTCCGCCCTGTCCTGCTATGACCGATTTGGGTCGTATAGCCAAGCACCTTTATATCAAAGCAGTCCAGGAATGATTTGGCAATCGTGCCGGCGATGACGCGGCCGACGGTTTCCCGGGCGCTGGCCCGCTCAGCCCCGACGCGGCCATCCGCGGTCAGGAACTTCATTGCCGCAGCCATGTCAATATGCCCGGGCCGGGCTTTGCTCAGGGGCGGCAGGTCAATATTCCTTTTGTTCCGGACCAGGATGGTGATAGGCGCGCCAATAGTCTTGCCGTTTCTGATACCGCTTAAGATTTCTATCTTATCGTCCTCCACGGACATCCTTGGACCGCGTCCGGCGCAGGCCCGTCGGCGCTTGAGCTCTGAATTAATAAAATCCTCTTTTATCAAAACGCCGGATGGAAACCCTTGAATTGTCGTGATAATCGCCGGTCCGTGCGATTTGCCGGTTGTAATATATTCCATGGTTTATTTGGGGCTGGACGGGTTATTGGGCGGAGCGGCTGGAGCCAACTCTTTTTGGGCATCGCCCTTTATCTTTTCTAGTTTTTCCTTTATCTCCGGCGTAAGATTATTTCTGGAGAGCAGCTTGGTGATTTCATCTGTTATTTTAGCGTATTCTTTCTGGAGTGCATACAGCGAAAACTGCTGGAGTTTTATTGACCACCATTCCGGCGAATATTCCTGCTGTTTCTCCAGCAGGCTGGCGGCGCCTTTCACGGCCTGGTCATATTTCTGGAGTTTAGTGTAACAATCAATCAAAGCCGGCAGGTATTTCGGGTCGCCGGAAAAATCTTTCAGGTATTGTTCCGCTTCATTGTATTCCCCCAATTCCGCCAAAAGCAATCCTAGTTTCCCTTTATCAGATACCAACCTCGGTTCCAATTCCTTATTGCCCTGGAATTGTGGATTCTTGATTATCTGCCTGAGCATCTGCACTGCATGATAAGTTAGTTTCAATTCGCTGAGTTTTACCGATGTTTCCTCCATTAAATCCAGGTTGTCCAGCGTAATCGACAGAATTGCATTCCAGGCCGACCCAACTAATTTCTCATCCTTCTCGTTCAATAAGGCAATCAGGGAAGACAGAGTCGTGGCATCCTTTATTTTACCCAGGGCTTCGGCCGAAAGCTGTCTGGTACGCTGGTCCTTGTCATTGAGCAGCTTGATAATATCCGGACAAACCGTCTTGCTGCCCAGCTTGCCTAATGATTCTATGGTAATCTGCCTGATATCCATAAATTCATCGGCCAGCAGTTTGACCAGTTGCGGCGCAATGTCAGAAACGCCGATTTTACCTAAACTGTTTGAGGTGGACCAGCGGACCCGGGGACGGGCGTCGTTTATAAAAGGCAGAATCTCCGGCACGCTTGACGGGTCTTTGATATCGCCTAAAGCATCAATAAACGACTTGATGATTTTCTCGTCAGTCTGGTATTTAACCGACTTAAGACTCTCGTGGAATTTGACAACCGCCTGTTTGCTTTCCGTGCCGAATGTACCGATGGTTTCTACCAGCACAACCACGGTTTCCGGCGATTCCCGGTCCACCAATTCAATCAAAACCGGAATAACCCTGGGATTCTTGATGCGTCTCAGGGCAATCACCACCTTGTTCTTGAGGACGGTCGACTCCTTGGAATTATTGAGAATACTCAGGAGGGGGTCAATCGATAATTCATCGCCTAAATCACCCAGAATATCAAAAAGCAGAGTGCGGAGTTCATCAACCGCCGCATCTGCCCCCGCTTCGCGGGGCTTGTATGCGGTTATTTCATCCCTTAACCGGGGAAGTATCTGTTTAACCTTCTCCTTATCCAGTGTTTTTATCTGCTCCAAGACGTATTTCTTCAACATGATGGCCTTGTCGTCCAAGGCATTGGTCAACAAACTGATTTCCGCCGCGGCATCAGCCAGCCGCCGCGCCTGCTCCAGGCGTATCTTCAGGATATCTATCTTTAACGCCGTTATGGTGTCGCCATACTGCTTGATTAGTTTATCCTTCTCCTGCATCTGGTTTTTATATTCAACAATGGACTGTTCCAGCCATTTCTCCCGCGATTGCTTGCTGTTGGCCTTCCACCAGGCAATCCATTCCTCTTTGGTGGCAAAGTTCTGCCTGGTCAGGACATTCAGGGTGTTGATGATTTCGGTATTAAGTTCGCTTTTCCGGTTAGTCAACAAACCGATTAAAAACGGGATGCTCCGGATGCTCGGAACGAATGACAAGCCCTTGACCAGGTTCTGGCGGACCGGCTCGGGTTTTTCGGGCTGGTTCAACTCCTTCAGTATGGCCTTGGCCACCGTCTCCGCATCGGCCGTGCCGAACACGGCAAATATATAAGGATGCAAAGCCGGCTTACCCGTTTCCAGGAGGGCAATCATCTCATCAACGAATAAGGAATCGCTCTTATGCTTGGCCAACGCCTTGAGCAATGATTTAATCGCCTCTTCATTATCTTCCTTCAGAACCTGGGCTATTATTTTATTGGCCTTTCTGGTGCGCAAGACCGCCAGCCGCTCGGCCGCGACATCGCGCTCCGGGCCGGCGGAATCATAAAGCCGCGATTTGAGATGCTCCGGCTCGTTGTAGACCTCAGTTTCTTTTATCTTATCGTCGGCCAGCAGCAACCCCTCGCGGTCCGGCGATGGTATCCTGACGCCGCCGCTTCCCCAGCAGGAAATAATCAGGCAGGAAAATGCAATCACACCAACTGCGAATAATCTTTTCAGCATATCAAACAGTCACCGTTACTTCTTATATATCGGCCAGAAAGACCCGGATATTTATATCTATCTAATGGGATGCCGGAGTCAACCCCGCATATACTTTCGTATTACGAACTTATTTCCAATTGATAAGACCTTAACACAAAGCAGGCACCGGGTCAACTCAAAATATACAAAAATTATTGCTAAAAAGAGAATTATTGTTATAATATTATTAACATCGTTAATTGCCGGAAGGCCCAAAGAGCCCGCTTGACCGGTGCCGCTAGGAAGTCCTGATAATGCGCGCCGGGCAGACGAGAAAGAGCACCTTATGAATCAGAAAACCAAGCGCTCCTTGAAATCCCAAGGCATGAAACACAAGTTATGGATTGCCTATTTCCTCCTGTCCATTATCCCGGCGCTGTTTCTGGCTTATATCGTCAGCAAGGGACTGATGGGAAAAACCTCCATGCCCGCCGCGCAGCTGGTTCCGCTGCTAATCGGCACCGGCGCGCTGGTTCTGATGTCCATATCGGCCCTCATCCTGCTTTACCGCTCCATCACCTCGCTCGAGGAAATCACCCAAAAGACCGTCCGCTTTGTCAAGGAAAACGCTAATGTCACCCTGCTCATGGACACCGACGACGAAACCGAGAAACTCAATTCCTGCTTTATGGAAATGGTCAAGGAAATCCAGCATAAGATAAGCGAAGTCAATAAATACGCCGTGGCCCTGGGCGAGACCAACAAAAAACTATCCCAGATGGCCATCAAGGACGGGCTGACCCAATTGTATAATCAAATCTACATCAAGGAACGGCTGGAAAACGAAATCAAGCGGGCCGAGCAGTTCAACCAGCCCCTGTCAATTATGATGCTGGACATCGACGACTTCAAGAAGTATAACGACTTCTACGGCCATCTGGCCGGCGACAACTGCCTGGCCGAGATAAGCAATCTAATCAGGCAGAATATCCGCGAGATTGACATCCCGGCCCGGTACGGCGGCGAGGAATTCCTGATCATCCTGCCCGGCGCCCAGAGCAGCGAGGCCTCCCAGGTAGCCGAGAAAATCCGCCAGGGCGTGGCCAAATACCAGTTCCCGGTCAGCGGCTCGCCTAAAGGCGCCGCGCCGGGTGAAAAAATGACCTCGCTTACCGTCAGCATCGGATTGTCCAGTTACTACAAGGAATCCGGGATAAAAACCGCTAACGAATTAATCAAGGCGGCTGATAATGTCCTGCTTCACCAAGCCAAGAAGAAGGGCAAAAACCAGATCGCCTTATATGTATAAATAATATTAGAAAGAGATTGCCATGCCCAAACTCACCGTTAAAGATATGCAGTTAGCCGGCCAGCGCGTCCTGGTCCGGGTCGATTATAACGTCCCGACGGACAACCAGGGCAACATCACCGACGATACCCGCATCCGGGCCACCCTGCCTACCCTCAATTATATTCTGGACAACCAGGGCAAAATCGTGCTGATGACCCACCTGGGCCGGCCTAAGGGCTGGGACGAGAAACTCAAACTGGACAAGGTGGCCGCCCGCTTGTCCGAACTGCTCAAACGGCCGGTCAAGAAAATG
Organism: Planctomycetota bacterium; assembly: GCA_016235865.1. Classification (NCBI taxonomy): domain Bacteria; kingdom Pseudomonadati; phylum Planctomycetota; species Planctomycetota bacterium. Next base: position 220,518 of record JACRIK010000003.1, read on the forward strand.
GACGACTCCATCGGCTCATTGGTCGAGAAAACCGTTTCCAATATGGCTGAAGGTGAGGTGGTGCTGCTGGAAAACCTCAGGTTCTATCCCGAAGAGGAAGCCAACAACGACAAATTCGCCAAGAAACTGGCCTTGCTGGGCGATTTATATATCGATGACGCCTTTGCCTGCTCGCACCGGGCGCACGCCTCCATCGTCGGCGTGACCAAATACCTCAAGTCCGGCGCCGGTCTGCTCCTGGCCAGGGAAATCGAATACCTGGACAAACTAACCGAATCTCCGGCCGCGCCCTATGTAGCCATCCTGGGCGGCGCCAAGGTGTCGGATAAAATCACCGTCATCGAAAATCTGCTCAACAAGGTCAATACTATTCTCATCGGCGGCGGCATGGCCTATACCTTCCTCAAGGCACAGGGCAAGTCCATCGGTTCCTCCAAACTGGACCAGGACCATATTGAAACCGCATCCAAGATACTTACCCACGCCAAAAAGAAGAACGTGGAAATCGTCCTGCCGGCCGACCACCTGGTTACCGACAACGTCGACAACAAAGGCCGGATAAAGATTGAGACCAACGACATCTCGGACGGATTCAGCGGCGTGGATATCGGGCCGGCCACCATCAAGCTGTTTACCTCCAAGCTCCCGAACGCCCAGACCATCATCTGGAACGGGCCGCTGGGCATATTCGAAAAGGATAAATTCTCCGAAGGCACCCGCTCGATCGCCACCACCCTGGCCGGGCTGAAATCCACCCGGGTCATCGGCGGCGGCGAGACCGTGGCCGCGGTGGATAAATTCAAGGTGGCTGACAAGATGTCCCACATCTCCACGGGCGGCGGCGCGTTCCTGGAATTCATGGAAGGCAAGGAACTGCCCGGCATCGCGGCCCTGACCAATAAATAATACCCGCCCGTCTGAACAGACGGGACTTATTACTTCTAAATGTCATTCCTGCGAAAGCAGGAATCCAGGCTTCGAAAGACTTTCTGGATTCCGTGTCAAGCACGGAATGACACAAAAAGGGTGGCCTTGACAGAACCAACCCTGACCATTCAATGATAATGAAAGCAGACCAAAAGGTTATTGTTGTTATTGCCTTACTCCCCTTTCTCGTTGGCGTGGCTGCTGCATATCTGTTACCCCGCTTCATTAATACACAAAGGCCCTTTATCACCGATGCGGCCATCGTCAGATTCACCCAGCCCCAGGCCAATCCAACCGATGCCACCCGGGAATACCACCTCTGGCTCAGGCTGGAAATGCCGCCATCTGCCTTTGACCGCGTCTTCGTGAACGAACGAAACAGCTCTTCCGCAGATGCGCCGGCCACAAAGAAAGACCAGCTGGTCGGCGGACGGCTGGACAGTGAAACCATGTTTCAGGATATGCTGTTTATTAAGGGCTATGTTAATGAAGGGGCCATAACCAATACCGGCCTGCCCTTGAAAATCAATAAGCTCATCACCCTGGCCAAGAAAAATATCCGTTCGCTGGATGACGAGCAATCGCTGGCCAACCCCCAGGCTGTTCCCGGTCAGCGCTTCCAGCCGCTGACCGACATCTACCAAACCTTTGCCGGTGACAGAATCCGGCTCTATATCCATCTCGAATCCGGCATCAAGGCGCAGAAAACATCCGATACCCTCTCGCTCACCCTGACCTATCTCAAAGACAACCAGGCCGTCCAATCCAATACCCTGCCGCTGTTTTCGTATTAGAATTCTGTAACCACAGATACACACAGATTAACACAGATGTCATTCCGTGCTTGACACGGAATCCAGAAGACCCGGATAATGGCGGATAACCATTGACGAATCCGTAAAATAATATACGGTTATGGTAAGGAAGCCGAGGCGCTGCGGAATCGGAAGGCCAAAATTAATATGCTCAATATTTTATCTTACAGAATACTTGATAATAACACTCGACGTACAGAAGAACAGCAAATACTCAGCGGCTTAAAAGAAGCCCGCATTCGTGAAAAGATACTATCGGCCGCCCGGGCGCACGGGGAAAACGTTAAAGACGACTTGGAGCAGGCAAAGTCTCAGGTAACAGATTTAACCAAACGCATACCACGCGGCGACAACCTGTCATTTTATTCTTTTTGTATTTTGTATACTCTATGCGTTCTGCTTTTTGTCTACGTTTACAGAAGCACTCATCCCTACTTAATGATGGCGTGGGATTCTCTAGACAACTGGTATCTTCAAAGATTTCGGCCCGGTGGCGTTCAAATTTACCAGGTAGGCTATTTCATTGCTTCATCAATCTGGTTTCCCGTATTAGCGGTCTTACTTTTGATTCTATTGTGGCGTATCCAAAAAAGACTTCAATACAGCCGGGCACGGCGTTTAATCGCAATTATTACTATTTTAGGAGCAATCGCCGGATTAATTCTATTCTTTGGTTTGTTTCAATTAATTAGTTCACCTCTCACACGTGGTGGGCCATAACAATCCCATCTATTCTTCTCAGCATTCCGCATCCATATCTCGCATCCTGAATCCCGCTCCTATCCGTGTAATCGGTGTCATCTGTGGTTACACTTCGCCTGCCCTGGATAAAACCCGCGCCAGCCCAGCCACTATCTCTTGGAATTATCCTTGCCTTCGGGCTGCTTGTCTTTTTCCTGGTGCTGTTCCTTGCACTGCTCTTTGCGCTGTTCTTTCTTGCCATCTTTGTATCCCGGGCATTCAAAGATTCCCTGGGACAGGTGTGAATCATCCTGGCAGTATTTGACATAAGCGCCCTCGTTCTTCACGTTATCCTTGCGGTAATAAGGGCAGCTCGGGCTGTGTTTGGGTTTGCACAGCTCCCGGTGTTCTTTCTCGGCCTTTTGCCGGGCCTCGAACTTCTGGCGCTGTTCGGCGTTCAATATCTGGTTCTTGAAGGTATCGTTAAATTCCTTATGGCCGGCCTCGATGCCGGTATTGATTCGTTTCAGTTCCGCCCGGGCCTTTTCGATTTCGCTCTTGCCGGCCTTCTTGTCTTTCTTAAGCTCGGCCAGGCGATGCTGGGCCGCGGTCCGGGTGCACCAGTTCATCCCGACCGTCTTCTTGTTAATCCGTTCCCGCAATTCCTTGGCCTGTTTCTCCTGCTCCGGGGTCAGGTTTAATTTGTATTGGGACCAGCCGTGGATGCACTTGGGCATCTTGCAGCCCAGGCCCTGGCATCTCTTCCGGTTCGCCTCCTGGTCATGCTTCTTTTCACCGGATGTCTCATCGGGGCCTTTTATTCCGATGCTGCCGCCCGGATTATCCGCATCGTTCCCGGCCCGGGCCGTCAGGGCCAAACCGGCCAGCAGGGCAAAACCCAGCGCCCCGGCCGTCAGATTCATTAATATCCTACTCATACTCATCTGTCCTTTCTGTTTATTCCCGGTTATTATGAACCATCAAACACCCGGGCGCCAATAAAGTTCCGCTGAATTTATGGAACCGCCGGATCTTAGAGCCAGTTAGAGAGTATCGAATTACTGGCTCTTAGATGGCGCCAAAGACGCCATTTTCCCTCCGCGCCCGTCTGCGTTATCTGCGTCTTCCGTGGTTAATATTTTCCATCCTGCCTTTATTCGTGTGATTCGTCGTATTCGTCCAATTCGTGTTAATAAATTCCCAGATTTATTAGTCCGTAACCGTTTTCTCTCGTTTATATAGATGGGCCCCGTTAGAAGCGAACGCAATCGCGGGGTAAGGTTATAAATGAGTTTAATATTTTGCGCTTGAACGCTTCTAACGGGGTGGGAATAAAGCCCCTACCGGTCCCGCACCTGTCCATTGGATGGGTGCGGGATCTAACTCGCTGATAACGCCCCGACATTACGTCGGGACTAACAGCGAGTAAGAGAGGCAGTTTATGACAACTCAAATAATCGTTATCCGGGAGGGCTCGCTGGCCGAACACGCCCTGGCGCACCGGTTCGACTTCAACCTCTGGTTCCAGCAACAGCTCCACAGCACCCCCTGGTGGCTGGCTTCATTAATATTCCACGCCCTGCTCATCCTGATGCTGGCATCGCTGCCGGACATGGAACCGCCTCCGGCGCCGCCACCAATAGACATAATCAAACCTGTCCCGGATGTGGAAAAACCTATCGACCGGGTCGTCGATGACATCCCTCCGGTCCCGCTTGACCCGGAAAAGTATGTGACCAAAGAAACTCCGTTACCACCCACGGATAACCCGGTTGACAACCCCTCGGAAAATCCCGATATATTCCCTAACCCAAATACCCTGGCCGGAGAAGGTGTTTATAACACGATTGGAATCGGACCGGGATTTGGGAACAAAGGCAACCGGCCACCCGGCGGCCTGAAACCCACCGGCACTTTAGAAGACAGCGCGGTCCTGGCCGGACTGCTCTGGCTGGCCCGGCACCAGAACCCGGACGGCTCCTGGGGCGCCAAAACCTTCCAGCACCAGTGCCGCATCACCCGCTGCGCCGGCGCCGGAGACGCGCAATTCGACACCGGACTGACCGGGCTGGCGTTACTCGCCTTTACCGGCGCCGGATTCACCACCTCCGGCACGCGCAACATCTTTGACGGCATCGACTTCAACGAAGTGGTGCGCCGGGCGGTAAAATTCCTGATTGACCACCAGCTCTCGGACGGCTCGTTCTCCGCAGTCAAGGACAGCAAATTCATGTATAACCAGGCCATCTGCGCCTATGCCCTGGCCGACCTCTACGGCCAGGTCAAAGACCGACCGGCCGGACTGCTCTTCCGGGAACCGGCGGAACGGGCGGTGAAGTTCCTGCTGGAATGCCGGAATCCGGGCCAGGCCTGGCGCTACGAGCCGCGCAACGGGCAGAACGACACCTCGGTCACCGGCTGGGTCATGATGGCCCTCAAGACCGCCGAACACTCCGGCATCTCCGTGTCGGCCGAGACCTTCGCCGGCATCAGGTCGTTCTATGACGACGTGACCGACCCGACCTACGGACTGGTCGGCTACACCGAAAAGGGCTCCAAGGCCGTCATGTCCCACGAGGACGTCCGGAACATCATGATTCAGCCCTCGCTGACCGCCATCGGCATCATGACCCGCATCTTCATCGACAAAAAGGCGTCCGACCCGCTGGTCAGATTGGGCGTGTCCGAGGTTCTGAAAAACCTGCCGGCCTGGGACACCTCCAAATCCGGCGTCATTGATTACTACTACTGGTTCTACGCCACCTATTGCCTGAACCAGTATGACGGCCCGGACGGGGCGAACTGGAAGTCCTGGAACGAAAAGATGAAGGACGTCCTGCTCAAGAACCAATGCGCCAAGAAGGGAGCTTGTAGTGAGCGGAGCGAATCTATCTGCGCGGACGGAAGTTGGGAGCCGCTGGACCGCTGGAGCGCCGAAGGCGGACGGGTCTATGCCACGGCCATCAACGTCCTGACCTTAGAGGTCTATTACCGGCTGGAGATTGTCCGGGTGAAATAAGAAACTGATTGACATTCAGAGCGTACTTTGGTAAGATGCCTATTATGAACAAAACCTTGATAACTCTCGCGGTTTTGGTAATTGTTCTTTCCGTTAACATCTCCCTTAAAGCCACCAACGACTCTGATGCCCAATGGGTCACGGTCGGACCCGGCGCCTGGCATACGGCCGCCATAAAATCAGACGGCACCCTTTGGTTCTGGGGCTATGATATCCCCACTCCGGTGCAAGTAGGTAAGAATAAGGACTGGGTCAAGGTCACCGGCGGCTGGCAGCACGCCCTGGCCATAAAAAAAGATGGCTCATTATGGGCCGCCGGTTATAATATGCACGGTGAATTGGGCCTGGGCGACGACAAAATCACCGGCACCCTCATTTCCACTCCCACCCGGGTCGGCGCCGACAATGACTGGGCTGATGTCAAGGGCGGGATGTACTATACAGCGGCCTTAAAGACCAACGGCACGCTCTGGGCCTGGGGCCAAAATAAAGAAGGTCAATTCGGAACCGGCGACACGGAAAACAGAAACAGCCCGTTCCAAATCGGCACGAACAGCGATTGGAAATCCATTAATATTGCCCCAGGCAGCAGCAATCTGCTGGTGGTCAAGGCTGACGGCACGCTCTGGGGATTCAATTGGGCCGGACACTGGCCGAAAAAGGCCAACCGGCACATTCAAATAAATCCGGATACTGATTGGGCTTTGGCCGTGGCCGGCCGCAACCATAGTGCCGGCATAAAGAATAACGGCACCCTCTGGATTTGGGGTTCCGACACCCTCGGTTCTTTGGGATTAGGCGACCGCAAATACGAAAAAGGATTCTCGCCTTGGGTGCCCACCCAATTAGGAACGGACTATGATTGGGAGCAGGTTGCGGTAGGCGAAGGATATACCGTGGCGCTGAAGACCAACGGCACGCTCTGGGCCTGGGGCGGCAACGCCTGGGGCCAGCTGGGCTTCGGCGACCAGGACGCCTGTAAAAAACCCACTCAGTTGGGCATTGACAGGGACTGGCAAGCTATATTTATCGGCAACCGGCACACCATAGGATTGAAGACCAACGGCACACTTTGGGCCTGGGGCTTTAATCGGAGCAATCAGCTGGGAATTGGGGAGGTATGCCAGGTCAGATACCCGACGCAGGTGGGACAGGACCGGTATTGGGCCGACATATCCATCTCAGCCGGCGGCTATCACGCCATTGGCCTGAGGGACGACGGCGCCATGCTCGGCAGCGGTTTTAACCTGAGCGGCCAGACCGGCGCACCCAGGTCTCAAACCAACCTGACCTCATTCACCGAAATCAACTCCGGCCGCGGCTGGAAAAGCATCTCGGCCGGCTGGTTCCATACCTCGGTTATCAAATCCGATGGTACGCTCTGGACCTTCGGCGCCGGTTTTACTGACTACAAAGAATCCGGTGAGATACCGCGTCAGATAGGCGCGGATACGGATTGGCTGTCAGTCGCCTCCGGCGGACATTACGACATTGCCCTAAAAACCAACCGCACGCTCTGGGGTTGGGGGCACAATCAAAAAGGCCAGTTGGGATTGGGTGATACGGCCAACCGGACCGTGCCCATGCTCATCAGCCCGGACAGTAACTGGAAAATGGTGTCCGTCGGCCACAGCCATACCCTGGCCATCAAGGCCAACAACACGCTCTGGGCCTGGGGCGAAAATCGCTTCGGGCAATTAGGCCTGGGCGATACCGAAGGCAGACTGTTTCCTACCCAGGTCGGAACCAACACTGACTGGGCTTCTGTCTCAGCCGGCTGGAATCATACCCTGGCCATCAAGACCGACGGCACACTCTGGGCCTGGGGCGCCGGCATACATAATCAGACCCAAGAAGCCGGGGCATCTGACGGCCCTGCAACCACCCCCATCCGGATCGGAAGCGACAAAAATTGGGCCTTTGTCTCGGCCGGCTGGAACCATAATATGGCCATCAAAACCGACGGCACACTCTGGGCCTGGGGCGACAACTCCCTGGGCCAGCTGGGCCTGGGCGACATTGCCCGGGTAGCTATGCCCACCCAGATTGGCAACGAAACCTATTGGTCAAAAGTCGAATGCGGGCAGAGTTCCACCCTGGCCTTAAAAACCGACCGCACCCTCTGGGCCTGGGGTAACAAGGACGAAGGGCAATTGGGATTAAGTGAAACCACCCACGTCAAAACGCCAATCAAAATCGCAAAATAAAATAACGGTTCGGCGGCCTCAGTGGCTAATCCCAGAAAATTCCTAAATAAAGTGAACCGGATGCCTGTTTCTTCGTTTATATAATAGGAAGGAAGTAGTCAGTAGGCAGAAAACGGTAGTCAGCTATACTGGAAAAACGAGTGCTCGGGAGGGTTTGATTTTACTGGGAATTTTAGGGTTTGATGCAGTAAAATGGTGGTCTGGAACATTCTATATTACGGAGGGAAGTGTATGTATGTATCCCGCTAAAGCGGGATCTAAGTGCCAGTACGTCGCTTCGCTTCTACTGGCTCTAAGACAAGGGGGTAGAGGCCCCATAGGGTGCGCCATAAACCGGGCGCGCCGGGTTTTGGGGCTGAGGCCTTGGGGAAGGATAAAGGCGATTTATATGAGGCCGTCGCGCCACGCCGGATAACAACTTTGAGGAACCGGAGAAAGATGACAGGGATTTTAAAGATGAAAGCCATCAACCTGAAAATCCGGATTGCCACGGGCAGGGAAGTAATACACGCCGAAGAGCATCGGATAAGAAAAATGCCTTTGACATCACCCTGCTCAAGAACGACTTCCAGACCCTGGCCGATTTGCAGGGCCATTTGACCTTCGAATCCTTCATCAGCCTGTTCCTGGACATCCGTTCACGGCTGGAATGCCCGACCGGCTGGGCCCTGGAACTGCTCCGGAAATTCGTCAATTTCCAGGGTAATATCAGGCGGATGGCCGAATCCTTGGGCATCCCGGCTAAGGCCGACAAGGTCAAATGCCGGATGCGGTATCTGGCGCGCCGGTACGGCACCCGGTCGCTCAAGTCCTTTCTCAAGGCGGCTCAGGTCTATGTCTATGTCTGCCGGAAACTCCGCTGGCGCATGGACTATCACTGCGACCGGCTGGGCGCCTGGTGCGATTGCGGGTTCAATTGTAAGCAGGCGGCCCGGCTGTCCGGCATGTGCGCGGCCAAGACCTTCCAGCGCTATATCAAACGGCTCAAGGCCCGGTTCGGGTTTGGCGGATAAGAAAGATTGACAGAAAGAATGGTTCTGATAGAATCAACTTAAGATATGAGAAGCCATTTTATCTATCAGGATGAAAGTGGAGTGGTGGGCACAACCGGCAACTTCATTGTCGGCCTTTTATTTGTCAAGGAACGGCCGCCGTTATACGAAATCATTCAAAAGACAAGGGAAAAGCACAAATACTGGAAGGAATTACATTTTTCGGAGATATTCTATTTCTCGTCAAAACGCTCGCGGGTGGCTTGTGAGGTTCTGGATAACATCTTAAGAGAACATATCTATTTCCGGGCTTTGGCCGTATCGAATGAAAAGTTGGAGTTAAAATATTTTGATGGCGCTATGAGAAAGCCCGGGGATTTAACCGAGGAGCAAGTCCGGAAGGCGAAATCCCGGGGGATGTTCCGCGCCTATAACTACTTTACCAAAGAGCTGCTTTTGGAAAACGCCGGTATCCTAACCGAGGCGGTGGTTTATCTGGACAAGAAAATCAGGATGCGGGACGACAATATCTGCGAATACATCAAACGGGAAATAAACCTGGCCACCAATAAAACGGCCATAAAAGTCGTTGAGCCGCGCGATTCCAAGCAGGACGATTTAATCGGCATTGCGGACCTGGTGTTGGGTGCAATAAATTATAAAATGAAACAAGGCCAGAACCCGATGAAACTGGCCGTGGTAAAAGTAGTCGAGCAGTATATCGGCAAAAAGATACGTTTCCGGGAATGGGTCTTTAAATAAAAATGGCCGTACTTCCTAATTTTATTAGGGCCTCGAAAAGAGAGCCCGTTTCGGTCATACAGCCAAAACACTATATAGCGGATAACGGCGAATCTGTCAAGTAAAATATTTTATTATTGGTAAAATAATGTTTACCATCGGGATTAAGCAACATAATAGGCCCGACCGCCCGAATTAACCCGCCGTTAAATCCGTATCTATCTGCGTAGCGACAGCGGAGTCCCGCCCTAGCGGGGTGGTTGCCTTTCTCCTTACCCGGCTCAAGGCCCGGTTCGGGGTTGGCAGCTAAGCCACAGAAAAATGTTGACAGAACCAGGTATACTGGTAAAATCATATCCAAACAAAAACACAAATGAAGCTACACCAGAACAATTACGCATTTATTGACAGCCAGAACCTTAATATGGCTCCGGCTAATCCTATGGAGTATCAGTAATGAAATTGATGAAACGATTTAATAAGCAGTTTGCTGAGGTCGTAAATATTATCCATAAAGCGCGGTTTAACGCCATAAAAAGCGTAAATACCGAACTGGTGAAACTATACTGGAACATCGGCGAATATATCAGCGGAAAAATCGCATCCGCCGAGTGGGGTGATGCCGTCGTTGACCAACTGGCTGACTACATACAAACCAACCATCCGGAATTCAAAGGATTTAACCGCAGAGGATTGTACCGAATGAGGCAGTTTTATGAGGTTTATCCGGACAATAAGATTGTGTCGGCACTGCTGACACAAATCAGTTGGACAAATCACCTGCTGATTCTTTCTAAAACCAGGTCAAAAGAAGAGCGTAAATTTTATTTAATGCTTTCAATTAGGGAAAGATACAGTTCGCGCGAACTGGAACGGCAAATAGACAGCGGTTACTATGAACGGGCAATGATTTCAAGGAAAAAAGTGCCGTCACTGATGGCGCAAACCCATAAAGATATTACTGCGGTATTTAAAGACACCTATATTTTGGACTTTTTACGCCTTCCGGAAAGCCACAGCGAAAAAGAATTACAGAAAAGCATTGTCTCAAACTTAAAGGATTTTATCATTGAGTTCGGGAAAGATTTCGCCTTCATCGGCCAGGAATACCGGATTCAGGTCGGCAACAATGATTATTTCATTGACCTTCTTTTCTTCCATCGCGGTCTTAAGTGTCTGGTTATGGTGGAACTGAAAATAGACGACTTTAAGCCGGAATATCTGGGCAAGATGAATTTCTACCTTGAAGCATTGGACCGGGATGTTCGGAAAGAAGAAGAAAACCCCAGCGTGGGTATTATCCTATGCAAATCCAAGGACGATGAGGTTGTAGAATATGCCCTCAGCCGCCATCTTTCTCCGACACTGGTAGCAGAATACAAGACGAAATTAATACCCAAGAAAATATTGCAGAAAAAGCTACACGAACTATTTATGTTAGAAGGAAAGGTTAGGCGCTAACCGGGCAAAAGAGGTACAATCCGAATGGCGTTAAAGGCGAGGGCGCTATGACCGTTAGGTTCGCAAGCCCGTTCAAGAACGGGCGAGAACCTTACGGCGGATTATCCCGTTACTCAGAGGGATAGTGCCAAGAGAAATTGGTATGTGCCCCTTGATTACAGATTACGAATTAAACGGTTAAGAAAAAGGTTCAGGTTCACCTGATTTGATCTTAGGCGAGTTTTCTATTCCTTTAAATATTTCACGATTTAAATCACGCTCGAATAAGTATAATGCTTTCCAAGCTGAATCAAAACTGCGCTCCATATACAATTTATTACATTTAAAAAATTGTCCATTTGGACTGCTAACCACTATATAATATAATGGCTTATCTTCAAGTATTGATTCCGCAATTAGAATTTCTACAAGCGAATCATCAATTAATTTAATATTCCCCCTCCATAAAATGCTATTAGTTTGCTTTGAAAGGAAAGTCTCGATATCTGGATACATTTTGGAAATAATCTCTTTGTCTCGAGTGCGGATTTGCTTAATCGCTATTTGGCTTGTAGCTGTAGTATCAGTCAGAACTTCTTTATTAGGTCTTTCATCTGCGTCCTCTCCTCGATCAATAAAAATCGCTGGCTCTTTAATAATTTTTATTTTGGAATGGGGGATTTCAAAGCCTGCCACAGCTCCTTTTTTAAATAAAAAGTGCTTAACTATATATCTTCCATGTTTAAAAAACGCGTCATTCTTAGATGTAACTAAAAGCGCGTAAAAGAAGTCTATATTATGTTTAGTATGATTAACGGTCCTAGTATATGTTTCAATGTCTCCTCGACTTAAGGCATCCAAACCATTAACATGATGTGTATGCCAATTACCAAGAGCTTCGATTTCTGGATATGACGATTCTATCTTCCTAAAAATCATTTCTTGATATTCGCCGTCCTGAAAAAAACTAACCGGCGACTTGCGTGCATTTGGCCCCGGGGCAATTAATGCGCAAACTTTTATTTCTACTTTATTATCCTGTTGAGCAAAGAATCCAACAATACGTCCGCCAGTTTCATTTATTTTATTTTTATCGCACTCATCAAAGATAGCTTCCAGCACATCCTTGCAAATCGATATCTTAATTTGCATTGTTTCTATCTTCTTTCGTTCGAACATACCTGACATCCTTCCTGAGGTTTTAAATCAATGCGCTGAATCTGGAAATGTTTTTTAAATGGTGGCGTTGGACGATTACCCCAAACAATATAATTATCCGGGAGTGCCTGCATATATTTAGGCCGTTCCGGCAACGTTTCTGCAATCGCATCAAGAATGAATCTGGTATGAAATGCCGTAATAAAAGATATATCGACATTGAGCCCCGGCGAGTCTTTTATTTCTGCTATTTCCATCCCATACATTAATTCTCTTTCTTTCTCAGAAACAAGGTCTATCTCCCTTGTGCCCTGGCGGAAATTAGTTCTTGCAAGAACTCCTTCAAGGCATGCTAAGCATCCCCCTTTACCTGGGCGGTAGATAAATACCTCGCCTCCAATTCCCCTGGTGAAAACTCGGGCTACCACAAATGGAATTTTATTCCGTACACAAAGCTGATTAACTAAATATCGTGTCGGTTCATTGTCGGTGGCTAAAGCGACTATTGTATGACTTTTTATCTCTGACTCAAGATTGTCGTAATGCATTATATCTACGTCTAATTTCCCGACTTTAATTGCGGGGTTGCGATCCAAAAGAATTTCCTCAAGCGCGTCAACTTTTTTCTTGCCGACAAATCTAATTCCACACACATGCCGGATAACATTTTCTAATCCAAGGATGTCTTTGTCTATAAGAGTAAAATTTCGAATACCTGACATTGCCAGTTGTAAAGCAAGACTTCCACCGCCGGAACCACAACCAGCGATAAGCACCTTGGCATCACCCAATAAACCGACATCAAAAAGTTTTTTTATTCTTTCGAATATTTTATTGTTATTCATCTATTATTCTGCGTTTGATTGAGTCACTTGCCTTTTCCGCGCCATTCTTTATAGTTAGAAAGCCATTTCCTAGCCAATTCTAAAACAAAGGCAATATTGTGCTTACCAGGATTCCAATTAGTCATTGCGCCAAAAATACAGAGCGCGCCATTCTTCCAACGATGTGGCGCGTTATTCTCAATAGGTTGAGCATATACCATTGGAGCATTATTGGGGTATCCGTGAGGAAGTACAATTTTCAGAGTGATTTTATCTTTGCCATTAATTTCTCTAAAAATTATTTCTAACTCCTTGTTTTCTGAAAGGGTTAATATTGGTTCCTCCCCATTTTTGCGCAATTCGTCTATTTCTTTGTCGACTTTTTCTTTTGGTATAGCCGGCAAAAAATACCAAATAGGTACTAAACACGCTTTTTGGTTCCCGCTCCTCTCGATAATAAATGCTTCACCCTTTTCATACACCCGGTCAAGAATTTCTCCGGGCGAACTCCGCAATTCCATCATTGTCAGAGTTTTAAAATCTAATTCCATAGTTTTTCTTTAATGTGCGATTGATCTTCCCGGCCAAACCCCACTATTTTTCCAGACTTCATATTTATTAATCCATTTGGCTGTACGTTGAATAACGAATGAGAGATTATGTTGACCAGGATTCCACATACTTGGATGCAAGTAACAAATATTCCCTGTATTATAACGATGAGGCCCAGATAAAACGTCTGGTTTATCAATATTAACTGAGGGCATTTCGTATGGATAACTGTCAGGAAAAAGTATAGAAATAACATAAATCTGGTATGACGGCTGAAGTGCGACCTTAACACAAATCTTGCCATTTCTTGTTTGGTACAAATCCATATTCTGAAAATATGCCTTTGCATCGTTAAATTGCCGCTGAACAAGATATAAATCCATATTTATCCCTCTATATAATATTCACCACCAAGGTCTTCTTTATATGTTATAGGTCTCTTGCCAATTTCAAGACTATTGGTTGGGTTGCGAGGACGGATTTCTCCATTTGGCATAATCTCGATTGGAACCTCGTCTTCTGTATCAAGGATTCTCTTCAGGTCATCAACTGTTGGTTTTGGTGCCATATAATCCTCCCGACTGTTATAATTACACGGTTATCATAATTGTATAGTTATCATATTTCTTCAGGTTGTCAAGAAAAATATAAAGATTTATTGATATTTATTATAATGTGTTTACTCACTGGCGACCATTGGTTTGCACTCGGTATCTCTATCCAACACCATATCTATTTTTTAATCTCTTTATTTCGTCTCTTGTCTCTGTAGTTATTGCATTTTCTGGTACAAGCATGCCAACTAGGTTTTTAGCAAATTTCTTGCCACTGCGCCAAAAAGCTCCATCCGTAGAGATGGGAACAAAGGGTAAGAATGTTTTCAATTGATGAATACAGAAAAAACCGTGCTTATAAAGATAGGAGAGTTTGTTTGCCTCATCAAAATGCATAACACAACAGCCGATTTTATTAATATTATGCTCGGCGTGTATTTTCCCGACAACCAACGGAATCAATTCATTAGCAGTTTCGTGGCTTGCTTTATAGATCGAAGAGATACACATACCGATTTTTTCAATATCTGGCTCGGCTTGTATTTTGGTTTTAAGGCCATTGAAATCAATTAACTTTTTAGCAACATCCTGGCTTGTGTCTACAATAATACTAATAAGCCATCCGATTTTTCCAATATCCGCTTCAGCACCTATCTTTACCTTTAAGTTATTCGTATCTAATTCTTCAATCAACTCTTTAATAATTTCTTTATCTGCCCAAGCGTTGATACATAGGCTTATTTTTGCAATATCTGCTTCAGATTCTATTTTATCGCGCAAGTTACTAACTTCTAATCCTTTCATTAACTCTTTAGCAATTCCTGCCCTCACATCGTTAATTTGATTTACGCATCGAGCTATTTTCTCAATATCTATCTCTGCTTTTATTTTCGCTTTTAGATTATCGGAATCAATTAACTTTCTAGCGTCCCCCAGACTTATCCTCATAATAATACTAATAAACCAACCTATTTTTTCAATATCCGGCTCGGACTCCATCTTTACCTTCAAGTTGCCCATATCTAATTCTTTGATTAATTTCTTAGCAAGCTCTTTATTCGCATCAACAATCCCTTTTAGGCAGGAAAAAACATTATTTGCATCTCGCTCAGTACCTATTTTTAAAGCAATCACTGGGATTAATGTTGAAGCAACTTTTTTGTTTGCCTTTGAAATATTGCATATATACCAACCTATTTTCTCAATATCCGGCTCATACTCTATCTTTTCCTTTAGTCTTTTTGCATCTAATTTTCCAATTAACTTTTTAGCAATTCTTTGGTTGATATTGAAGGAAACACTAAAGCAAGAGCTTATCTTATTAATGTCTGATTCAGATTCTATTTTTGAAGCAATTGCCGGAATCATTTTCTCTGCAACCTCATCACTTGCGGGAAAGATACGTCCAACAAACCAGGTAATTTGATTAATATCTGGTTCGCATTGTATTCCATATACAATTGATTCGTGATTTGAATTTGATTTGACTATTTCATTAATGAGACTACGATGGAATTCCTTTTCCCGAGAATCATTTGCCCACCTATCCAATCCTCTGATGATACCCCCAGAAGCTAATGGATGACTCTGAATATAGGTATGAAATAGTCCCCCGAACCAATCGCCATTCCCAATTTTTTCTCTTATTTTCTTTTTAACCTCTTTTCCTAGAGAATCATACTGTTTAATTGCCTGAAAATATAAATCAGCAAGAGCTGAATGATGGAGCGAAAGCATTACCCCATTCTTCTCTGTAGTTGCAACAACTTCATTTATGCTGACTAAAGCATCAATATCATCATTTTTTATTTCTAATATCCTAGTAAGGAGTTCTTTATTCACTGGGATCTCATATCTATTGAAAACACAAAGTGGCAATAATACATCGGGGGCGTTTATTAATTGGTTCTTGTATTTGGGATGATCATTTATTAATTCTTTCTGCATCCACTTAACTACTTTTTGAAGGACTTTATCTTTGTCAACGCTTTTGAAGTTTTCATCTTGAAGAGTCCCCAATGTCCAGCCTAAAATCCATAAGTTGTTTCGGTATTGTTTTAATAGGGCTTTAGTCTCAGGCGTGGTTTTTTGGCCATGTTGACTAAGAAATAATTCTATAATATTATCAGCAACTGATTCTGGTTTTAGTTCAATCCCTTCCCCAAGACGCTCGTCTATTTCACCAAATCTTTGACCTTCTGCCTGACCTTTGATACTTCTTAAAGCAATAAGAATTTTATGCGTTTCTATCGTTCTTATTATATCGCTAACATAAGATAAGTTAAAGTGCGCGTCGTCAATCAAGAAATATGCAGGTTCATTATTGTATAACTTTTTAAGCTCACTGGGTGGAATGACCTCCGTTTTCATCCTTAATTCAATCAAGGAAACATTCTTTCCAGCTTTGGCGAGTTCATAACCAACCCATTTCAGCACGACTGATTTTCCACATGCTGGCTGACCTTTAATAAATACAATCCGCTTGGATTCAAGTTGCTGCAATATTTTATCTACTTCTTCTGCCCTCTTGGCAACAAAGCCTTGCTCAAAATCAATCCATTTGGGTCCGGCAGAGCGGAAGAATTTAGCTTTCTTTTCTCCATCTTTATCAAGGATATTTTCTATTCGCAGTTCAGAAAAGCTGATTAAGTTTTCCTCTTGGTCTAATTTGCATGCGCTTCCTTCAACTTCTTTGAGCGCTACTTCTTCGGTACTCTTTTTCCATTGTAACAACAAATCGCAGGGATATCTTTTTTCATCATTATCAACTAATTTTCCACAATTCTGGCAAAGCCAAATTCCGTTTTCTATCGATTTTCTCTGTTCTTCCGTAAGAGATGCATTATATCGTTTCCCACCAGGGGAAGCTGCGGTAATGTGAGAGGCAACACCGATATTAAGAGCCTTATCAACAGATTCTTGTGGCCCGCTAGTTAATTTCGCACACTTTGGATTGGAGCACTTGTAGCCCACACGTTTGGCTAAAATCTCTTTTGTTGATTTATCAAAATCATCTCTGCTCATAATGCTAGACTATTTCTCGTGTAATCTCGTTAGTTATTTAACGTAATTATTGAGTTCAATTTTATACGTCCAAATCTACCATACCACTACCGAAAAGTCAACAAGTTCTATTTATATAGAAGTTCAAGCCGATAACATAAATTCTAGAGACACTATATTTAATTTCCGACCCGGCACCCCACCTAAGCCCTGGACTACCCCTGCCTACGCTCTTATATACCACTACCGAAAGGGGCTACCTATACTACCTAAGCCCTTGACTACTACTACCTATGCTGTCCAGTATGGCTTCCTATACCCTTGGCTATGACTACCTAAGCGGGCCACTATGGCTACCTATGCCCTTGGCTATGACTACCTAAGCGGGCCACTATGACTACCTATACCCCTGACTACTACTACCTAAGCTGGCTACTATGCCTACCTATGCCCGTGACTACTACTACCTAAGCTGGCCACTATGCCTACCTATGCCCCTGACTACTACTACCTAAGCCCGTGACTATGACTACCTATGGGGTAGTATACCCACCCCCTGCCCCCTCCGGTGGCTTTTTTTCGACCCCGGTTCCAGATTGACGAAGATTTTTCCATCTTACCTATCCCTGAGTGATTTAAATGGGTTACGGCTGTTCAGACCGTCCGACGCACAAGAAAAAAGGCGACATAGGGGTACCTTCCTGACCCTTACGTGAGAATCAAAGGCAACCACAGATTTCGCTATCGCGGTCTCTGCGGAGTTCACAGATTCCACAGATTAAGGGGGAACTTATGATTAAGAGATTGGTTGTTTATGGGGTGCTGGGGATGGCGTTAGCTTTGAGTACATTCACTTCGTTCAGTATAAACTCCGAGCGTGAAGAAACGGAAATAATAATCGTTAATCCGATTAATCCGCTAAATCCTGTTGTTAGAAACCCGTACCAGGAGGAATACGAGCGGATGCTTTACCCGACGGTCCGAATCACATCGGATAGCGGAACGGGTAGCGGGGTAGTGATAAGCGTGCCTCCCGGTGCGCCGCCTTCGGCGTGCTCCCGACCATCGCTTTGCTCAGGGGAGCGTGGAGCGTATAGCGTAGAGGGAATAGCAATACTGACCGCCGCGCATGTGGTGGAAGACCAGAGCATAGTTGATGTAGAACTTTATAACTTAACAGTTATCACAGGGACAGTAGTAATTACGGATACGGCCAGGGATTTGGCACTGATAAGCATAGAGCATAGAGCCAAGAGCATAGAGGATAAAATATTCACCGCTCAGTTAGCAGGTAAGGATTATATCCCGTATCTCTTTGCTCCCGTCTGGGCCGTGGGGTGTTCTCTCGGTCTTAAACCAAGGCCTTCTTTTGGACATATCACGAGTATAGAGGATTCCACGCTCAACGCTATACGCTCTACGCTTCACTGGGAAGTTTCCTGTCCCATCCTGCCCGGTAACTCCGGCGGACCGGTGTACGCGAAGTCGCAACGGAGTCCCGATGATTTCGGGAACGCCTACGAATATGAGGTAATCGGAATCGCTGTCTGGGTCAAGGTCTATGACGGACAGTTGGTGACTACGATGGCAGGTGTGGTGCCAATAGGAGAGATTTATAAATTCTTAGATAACCACAAGATTTCACCAGATGCCCACAAGAAATAATCATGTGCAAATCTCGTGTTAATCTCGTGGTTCCAGAAAGGATGGTGCCCTATGTTAGCAGAGACATCGTACGAGTTCATCACGGAGAATGTCTGGGAAAGGCCCGGACTGTACAAACGGAGTTTTGACAGCGTCAAGGGCTACGTCAAATTCCTGCAGAGTTTCGAGGACCTGCGCCATCTGTCCAGTTTCCTGTGCCGCCAACAGCCGGAATCTGACCGGATACGCACCCGGCTCATCCGCCGGCTCTATACCCTGGCCCGGAAAATGCCGCACCTGCGTAATGCCGTGCTGGAAATACTGCTCTTCGCCCGCCGGGACCAGATTACCCCGCCGGATATTTATTGGGACGACCCGGAACGGTTCGACGAGGTGTTCCATCGGAACCTGATGAAATATCTGTTCCTGGATATGGAGAAATGCAACCGCGAAACAGATTAGCCATCCCGCTAGGGCGGGACTGCGCTGTCGCTTCGCAGATTAAGAAAAATCACCCTCTCCTTAATCCTCTCCCCTCGAGGGAGAGGGTAGGGTGAGGGGGCTAATTAATAAGAAATCGTTACCAGCCGGACCATCCTCCGGGGTGTGGGACGGGATGGCCGATGCCCCGGCTCCGGTTGGTGATGAAGTAAACATTATTAACCATAGCCACTGATTTCACGGATTAGTGTTAATTCGTGTTTATTCGTGGTTCCAAGAATTGGAGCTTAACATGGCTACAAGAGCAAAGGCGTTCTTTATCGTGCCGATAAGGATTACGCCGATGGAGGAGACGACCGCGGACTGGCGCGATACCACCAAGTCCAAGTCGGCCAAGGCCGATAGCCACCGGAAACTGAAACTGGCCAACGACGGCGACTACCAGTCCAAACTGGCCCAGGCCTCGGCCCAGAAATACCGGAAACTGGCCGACGCCCTGTCGGCCGGCGGTTACGTCTCGGAACACGGCCGTTCGGGCAAGGAAATCCGTTATATGCAGGAGAGCAAGATAATGGAGTCCTTCGACAAGTACCAGACCGGCTGGGACTTCCAGTTCGAGACGATAGACGGCGTGGATGCCAAGCGCTATAAGGACGGCGTGGACAAGGGCATAGATGCCTACGGCGACGGCGTGGCCAAGACCACCCTGCGGTTCACCGGCGACGTGCGCCAGATCGGCGTGGCCGCGCTGACCGTGCTGTTCCTGACCGGGGACGAGCAGACGGTCGGTCTGCTGCGCGAAGGCGACCAGATAATTGCCGGCGGTCCGGTGGACGTGACCCGTCCGGGACTGCGGCAGTTGTTCAAGTCGGGCTTGCTGGCCAAACTGGTTCAGGCCGGAATCCTGATTGTCAAAAGCAATTTTGACACGGACGTGATGCTGGCCCAGAACACGGTCATTAATGATTTCATTAATGGCCTGCAGAACGCGGCCTACACGGCCTTCCAGCCGACGGTTGACCCGCTTAAGTCGTATTGCCTGTTCATCCGGGACGGCGCGACCTTCAAGCTGGAAATCAACGTGGCAATGCCGTAAGACAGCAACCACAGATGAACACAGATGGACACGGATGGCGTACGACTCTGTGCCCTCTGTGCCTCTGTGGCAAAGATTAATTAACCACGAATTAACACGAATACACACTAACTTCTTCGTGTCTTGGTGTCTTCGTGGCAAAGATTGCGAGAATTATATGTTGAAACCTTTTGAAGTCACAACGCCCAAGATTGCCACCAAGGCAGTCACGGGCGAGAAAATCGCGGATAACACCATCGAGACCCGGAGTTTTAAGGACGGCTCAATCACGCCGGATAAGCTGACCTTTGGCGCCGTGGCCCGGCCTCTGTCGCCCGGGGTTGCTACCGCGGAAATAAAGGATGCGGCCGTGACCTCGACCAAGATTGCGCCTAATGCCGTGACATCAGACCACATCGCGGCTGATGCCGTGGCTACGGACGACATCAAGGACGGGGCCATTACCACGGAAAAAATCCGGGACGGGGCCATTACCCGGGATAAGGTGGCGGACCGCTCGGTCAACACGGCTGATATCGTGGACGGGGCAGTGACCAATGCCAAAATTGCGGTTGGCGCAGTAGGAGCGAGTCAGTTGGCAGTAGACAGTGTCGAAACGGTCAAGATAAAAGACGGCGCAATAACCAATGCCAAACTGGCCACCAATTCTGTAACCGCCAGCAAGATAGCGGCTGGCGCAGTAGCCAGTAGCGAGTTGGCAGTAGACAGTGTAATAACCGCTAAGATAGCTAACGGCGCAGTGACCGCCGAGAAACTGGCCCCGGGCGTGGGCGGCGGGGATACCCTGACTATGTTCCCAACGCCACAGACCGCGCTGGACCAGGGCGGGATTACCTCAACGACCGTTCCGGCCAGCGTTGACCTTTCCGCAATCATCCCGGTCGGCACCAAAGGGGTTATCGTCTCAATCGCCTGTATCACCCAGAGTTATACGGATGGCGGAATGATGGCCTACATTTTTCGCCAGTTGGGCGCGGAATATGCCTTGCAGGTCATGGCTCCGCCGGTTAACGCGCCGGGGATATCGAACGGGGCATCAGTCCTGATGCCGGTGGCGGACAACCGAACATTGCTCTGGCAGGCATATGTATCAGGAATAAACTCAACTGAGCTGGTAATCTATATATTAGGATACGTTGTGTAGCCCCGGCAAAGACTGCCGGGATCTAAGAGTCAGTAAGTCACTTCGTTCCAACTGGCTCTAAGACAGGCCTATGTAGCTGGTACTAACTCGACGGAATTGGTGATATACATCTTAGGTTATATAATGTAACAGAATGTTCCCCTCACCCAACCTCTCCCCAAGGGGGAGAGGAGAAAGGTGAGGGGGATTTATTCGCTTCCCGGTCTCTGCGGAGTGTGCTTCGCGCCTGTCCCGGCAGTATTTGTCGGGAGTCTCTGCGGAGTTCTCGACCATTACTGCGTAAAGGGCAGTGAAATCTGTGGCTTACTTCCCCTCCTTGGCCGGCTGGGTTTTATGGATGTATTTTTTAATCTCGCCGGGCAGGTTGGGGTTTTCTTTAAGCGCGCAGGTCAGCACGCCGGCCTTGTTTTCGATCCGGACCTGCCCTAATTCAGCGATAAAATCGCCGCCATAAGCGGATTCGCCGGACGGCCTGCGAATCTCAATCGCGACTGTCTGTTGGTCCTGCTTCCGGGCAAATAAATCGTCGCCCTGGGGCGAGCTGTAGTAAAATGAAGCCGTGGATTTCCTGATGGAAGCCCCGTCCTTATAACAGATGCCGACGGTGCTGGCGTGGATGCCGGAGCCGCCGGACACGGTGAATATCATTTCGGGCTGACCGTTGCCGTCGATATCGGCCGCGCACATCGACCTGATGCCGTCCAGAAAGTCAAAGACCCGCTTCCGATATATGATGTATGACCAGCCATATCTGACCTCAGAGGTGATGACAAATACCTGGAAGCCCATTTCCTCGAATATTTCGGGCGTGGTGGATTCAATAAACGCAAACCGGGCGGCCGGATTCATCCGGGGGTTGCCCTTAAAGATATGCGCGATAATCAGCTCCGAGGCTTTATTGATATCTATCTTGTCCGATTCCTCCTTGGCTTCCGCTATCTCTTTTTCCGGCACGCCCAGTGTTTTCAGGGCCGATTCGGCGGCGGCCCGGACATCCTTATCCTTGTCGTTGAGCAGTTCTTTCAGCCCGGGAATGGATTGTTCGACGGGATGCTCGAGCAGATAGTATTTGAACGGGGTGACATAATCAACGCATTCAATTTCCGGCGCCCCGTCATGGGATTCGGTCGCGCCGGGCTGGCTGAACAGAACGCCTTTTTTCAGCTGCAACAGGTTGTCGGCAATCATCTTCCCCAGGGGGTCGTCGCCGGCCAGTTGTTTCCTGAGAAACCCCTCCGCATACGGATATAAATAAACCTGTTCTATTTCCCGGGGAACGAAAATGTGGTAGCCGGTTTTGTTTGCCGGCCCGCCATCGGTAAACCTGGCCCCAACCGCCAGATTGCGAAAGCTGGTCTTGGGGAATTTTTTGCGGTAAAAGTCGGTGATAGTTTTGAAATTCTCGGCATCGGTTTTTTCCACTCTGGCCTGCCTGGCCCGGTCAATCTCCGGCCTTAATTCCTTTTCAAATGACGGGTTCAGCCGGATGGCCTGTTCCCAGTCGGCGATGGCGCCGTCGAAATCGGTTTTATCGAACCTGACAAGTCCCCGGTCCTGGTAGGCCTGGTCATAATCCGGGTTGAGCTCGATGGCTTTATCCAGGTCTTTTAGGGCGTTGTCGTATTCTTTCCTGCCGGATAAAACCACGCCCCGGGCATAATAGCCCCGGTAATCATCAGGCGACAGTTCGATTACCCTGGTAGAATCCTCAATCGCCTTGTCAGACTCTTTGGGTTGCCAGACGGCATCCCCTTTGTCGACCCGTGGGTTGCCGTCCGCGATCTGCGTTGTGCCGCAGCCAACCGCCGCGGCCAGGCAGGCGGCCAGCCCGAAGATGAATCCAAGCTCAGGTCTCATTTTATCGTCTCCGCGGTTACTTTATTTATTTTGCCGAGCCAGTCCCGGATGGTCCGGTAATTGGCCGGCATGATTTTCAAGCCGCCTTCGACCGCGCCTTTGCAGAGTCCGACCAGCTGGCCCTGGAGGTTGACGATCGGGCCGCCGCTGGAGCCGCTGCCGGCCGAGGCGTTGTAAATAATGCCGTCTGCGGTGATATCAATCACGTCGCCCAGGGGAAATATCAATTCTTTGCCGTGTTTGTAGCTGGGCGCCATGACCTTTTGGCCGATGGAGCAGTCCTGGGCCAGGCCCAGCGGCTGGCGTCCGGTCGGCGTAATGGCCAGAATCGCCAGGTCGATTTCCTGATTGAGCAGGATTAAGCTGGCCGTGGTCCGGGAGATGCCCATGAAGACATCGGGGAACGGCTTGGCCGAGGCCCGGTCATCCGGCAGAGGCATGAACAGTACCGCGATGGGCGTATAGCTGGTCGGCGTAACGGGATGGTCAATAATTGGCCGGCCTTCGAAGAGATGGGCGGCGGTGATGACCAGGTCATCCCGGATAAGCGAGCCGGTGCCGGCAAAGCGGCCGCTGACATAGACCCGACAGGTGGCCTGTTTCATCAGGGCCTCGGTGGTGGATATCTGCTGCCGGTTAAGCGCATCCGATAATGCCGGTTCAGGAGCTTGGGACGGGACGGTCGACTGGCATCCAACCGCGGCCAGGCATACCAGCAGACAGACAATCACGGCGCTCCGATGCCTACGGATGCGGAGCGCCCCGAACTCGTAGAGCATCGGGGCGCAGACCAGGCCGAAGATGATTAACAGGGTTTTAGTCATAATTCTATTCAGTTATCTTCTTGAATTCTTCATCGGCCCAGAGCCATTTAAAATCGTTGTCCTTTTGCGCGTATGTTTTCCAGTTTGAGTCTCTGCTTATAGCCATGAATAGTTCACTGAGGGCCATTTTTTTGTCTTTCTTAAGTGCGTAACAACAAGCTCGATTGTATTGGGCTATGCTATCCTCTGCGATAACCTTGGTATAATCCGCAATACCACCGTCATAGTCGCCTTTTTCCGTTTTGGCGTAACCCCGGTTAAAATACACCCAGGATTCTCTATACCAGCGGCTTATGGCCCTGTCATAATATTCTATGGCCTTATCATATTCGTTATTAAGCGAGCAATAATATCCTTCATTGGCCAGTTTCCGGCCGGATTCCCGGTAGGCCGAGAACAGGGCTATAACGGCAAGTGCCGATACGCCGAGCAGTATAATCAACGCCGCGGCAGAGATGATTCTGGATAATACGGGCCGGTCAGCCGGGATAGGCGTTGCCTGGGACATCTCATCGGGCACCTGTTCTTTGGCTTCGAGAAAGGCGTCTATCAGGTCTTCGGCCTTGGCCGTGTCTTTGGCCAGCACCTTGAGGACGCCCCAGCCCTTTTGCGCCTGCCACAGGCCGTCATAGGCGGAATCATAGAATGAATGGACCATGCAGTCGATGCCGTTTTCTTCCAGCAGGGCTTTTAGCGTTTCGGCCTCGGCGATATTGCTGAGTTTGTAGATGGGAATGGTGGTCTCGTTGGGGTCGTGCGTCTCTTCGGGAGACGCGTGGCTGATGGGACTGCCGGCGATGTCAACGTCCTCTGGTTCTTCAGGCGGCGCGGCCGGTTTATCGGCGTAGAAGCGCTGGCGGATAAGGATTACCACCAGCGCCAGGCCGAGGATAATCGTTATAATTACGACAAACTGCATTAAGGCGTCGTCCATATACTGGCTTTCTACCAAATTAAACCGGCGGTGTCAAAGGAATCTCAATAGCTTTGCGCCGTTGCGGCAGGAACTTGTTTTCCTCTCCCCGGCCGGACGGTTCAGTTACAATTCCACCAGGCTCTTTACATTTGAATGCAGTTTAAACCCGGCCAGCCGGGGCACGTAGGTCAGGTTTATCAGGAATCTTATTCCAACCACCCGGCCGCCCCGGGACTCAACCAGCTCGCTGACCGCCTGGATTGTCCCGCCGGTGGCCAGGACGTCGTCAATGATCAGAATTCTTTCTCCTTTTTTTACGCAGTCCTGCTGGAGCTCCAGGCAGGCGGTGCCGTATTCCAGCCCGTATTCCCGGGCGATGACCTTACCGGGCAGTTTTCCCTTTTTCCGGGCCATGACAAATCCCACCCCCAGCTTTTGGGCCACCATGGCGCCCAGGATAAATCCCCGCGATTCGATTCCGACCACCTTGTCCACCGCTATCCGGCCGGCCACGCCGGGCCGGGCAAATCCCCGGCACATCAGTTCCACCATCCGCCGGGTCAGGGCCGGATTGGCCAGCAACGGGGCGATATCCCGGAACTTGATGCCCTTTTTCGGGAAGTCGTTTATGGTCCGGATGGCCGCCTTAATCCCGCGGTCCGCCCGGCTCTTGCTGTGCCTGGCTGTCTTTATCATAATATATCTCCTTCAATACAAACACGAATCACACTAATAGGACGAATCCCACGAACATAAATCTCATTCGTACGATTCGCTTTAATTCGTCCGTATTCGTGTTCCTCTTTTTCTTGTCCGTTACCTGGTTATATTCTATAATAATAAACGGCGGCGCGCCATTATTTTCGGCTGTAATAAATATTATAAAAAATCGCCGAAACTATTGACACGCAAAAGTGTATTATATAACATGAAACAGACGGACTGATGAGTCCGTCCAGTTACCGGCTGTTAGAACGAAGTGATTTACAGCCGGTTATCCCGATGACCATCGGGGCTACTATGAATCAGAATTATCCGATAAAGTTTATCTGGCTGCTATGCGCGGGCCTGTTGCTGGCCGGCTGTTCCACGGTAACCGAGGCGCGCCGGGTCCAGCAGGCCGAGGCCCTGCCGCCGGGCCAGCGGACCGTCAAAGCATCGGAAATCGGGCTGACCCGGGATACCGTCCTGACGCTGGACAAGACCGTGGGTATTGCCCTGCAATACAATCCGGCGGTGGCCCAGTCCAGGGAGCGACTGGCCTCGGCCCAATCACAGCTGGCCGGCAAGAAAGGCGGTTATTACCCACAGGTGTCGGGCAGCATCAGTTCCCAAAAGAGCACCAACGACACCCTGAACAGCAATTCCTATTCCACCGGCCTATCCTTAAGCCAGTATGTCTATGATTTTGACAAGACCGATTCCCAGGTGCGGCTGTATTATCACGATGCCCTGGCGGCTGAATACGATTTGGCGCAGGCCCGGAACAGCGTCATCTACTCGGTCAAGGAGGCGTATTATAATGTATTGCGCCAGGTCTCGGCGGTGCGGCTGGCCGAGGAGACGGTGCGTCAGAACGAGAAATATCTGGAACAGGCCCGGACCTTTTTCGAGGTCGGCACCAAGATAAGATACGACATCACCAAGGCCGAGGTCAACCTGGGCAACGCCCAGTTGAGCCTGATTAACGCCCGCAATGCCCTGTTCGTCAACCGCCAGATTCTCAACAACGTCCTGGGCCTGGCCGAGAATCCGGAATACCGGCTGGATGAATCACCGGTGGCTATTTCAGGCGCCGGGACACCCGCCGAACCGACCGAGACATTATTCCAAACAGCCACAGCCAATAACCCTGAGCTAAAGGCCCAGCACTCCCGGGTCGAATCAGCCGGCGCCGGAGTGGATAATGCGGTGGCCGCGCTCTGGCCCTCACTGTCGCTGTCCGCCTCGTATAGCTTCAGTGGGAACAGCTTTCCGCTGGACTGGACCCGGGCGGTCACGGCATTATTAGCCATGGACCTGTTCAAGAGCGGGCAGAAGATGGAGTCCATAAAGAGCGCCACGGCCAATCTCAAGTCGGCCCGGACGGCCTTGAGTTCACTGGAACAACGCATCTTCCTGGATATCACCCGGGCCAAGACCCAGATGCTCGACGCCACCCAGAAACTGGAGGTGAACCGGAAGATACTCCAGCAGGCCGAGGAGAACCTGAATTTCATCGAACAGCGCTACCGGACCGGCAAGGCCTCGGCCATCGAACTGACCGACGCCCAGGTGTCGCTGACCAAGGCGCGGGAGAATATCATCCAAGCCCAGTTTGACTACCTGATTGCCAGTTCGGCGCTGGAGAAAATAGTTGGAGGATATAAATAAGATTATGAAAAAGATTATTATTGTAATTGCGGTCCTGGGCGCGGCCGCGGCCCTGTATTTCATACTGGGCGGCGGAGGCAGTAACGGCGCGGTGTCATACAAGACGGCCAAGGCGGACAAGGGCACGGTGATTAAGATAGTCACCTCGAGCGGCGTGGTCCAGCCCCTGCAGCAGGTCCAGGTGGGCACCCAGGTAACCGGCCCGGTCAAGAAGTTATACGTGGACTTCAATTCCCGGGTCAAGGAAGGCGATATCATCGCCCAGATCGACCCGGCGTCGTATGAGGCGCGGGTGGCCCAGGACCGGGCCAGCCTGGCACGGAGCATCGCCGAGGCCGAACGGGTCGAGGCCAACCTGACCCAGGCCGAGAATGAATTCAAACGGGCCCAGGAATTGGCCCAGAAAGAACTGATTTCACAGTCGGAACTGGACACAGCCGTGGCATCATACGATTCGCTGATAGCCCAGTTGAAACTGGCCAAGGCCGGCATCGAGCAGTCCCAGGCCGCCCTGAAGATGTCCGAGATAAACCTGGCCTATACCACCATCAAATCCCCGATTGACGGCATCGTGGTCTCCCGCAACGTGGATGAAGGCCAGACCGTGGCCGCTTCGCTCTCGGCCCCGACCCTGTTCGTGATTGCCAATAATCTCAATAAAATCCAGATCCAGGCCAGCGTAGCCGAGGCCGATATCGGAAAGATTTCGCTGGACCAGGCGGTTAATTTTACCGTGGACGCCTATCCGGAACAGAGGTTCAGCGGCCGGGTGGCCCAGATCAGATTATCGCCCACCACCACCCAGAATGTGGTCACCTATACGGTAATTATCTATGCGGATAATCCCGAGGAGAAACTCCTGCCCGGCATGACCGCCAACCTGTCGTTCGAGGTTGATAAACATGCTAACGTCCTGCGGGTGCCCAATGCGGCCCTGCGCTTTGTGCCCCAGGATGCGGATAAATATAAGACCACCGAGACGGCTGAGGCCAATAAGGAACAGGCCGGCGCAAATACCGAGTCTCGCCCGCAGGGTGACCCGGCGGGCCGGTCACCTGATTCCCAGCATCAACCTGGAATGGGCCGAAGGACAAAAGAGAAAACCGAGACCTCAGTTCGGAAACAAATCTGGACGCTGAGCGATGGAACACTCAAACCCATTAGCGTCAAGGTTGGCATCACAGACGGTTCTTTTACCGAGATACTGAACGGCGATATCAAGGAAGGCCAGGAAGTGGTGACCGGCACAATAACCAAAGAAGAATCCGCGGCTACCAATCCGTTTATGCCGCAGCGAACCGGATTCGGACGGCGTTAATTTGCCGTATGTAATTTCAAAGAGATTGCTTCGCTGACGCTCGCAATGACAAGCAGAAAGTATGCCACTGCGAGGAGCCCCGCTGGGAAGCGGGATAAACTCCGCGACGAAGCAATCTAAATTTGCCATTATGCAGACTTTTATCTCACTGGAGAATATCACCAAGACCTACCGGTTGGGCGAGGTGGATATCCCGGCCTTGAGGGGCGTTTCGCTTACTATTAAAGAAGGTGATTTTATCGCTATCATGGGCGCTTCGGGCTCGGGCAAGACCACCCTGATGAATATCATCGGTTGCCTGGACAAGCCGACCAACGGCCGATATCTAATAGAAGGCACGGATATCGCCACGCTCAGCCGGGACGAACTGGCCCGCATCCGCAACAAGAAAATCGGGTTCGTATTCCAGAACTTCAATCTCCTGGCCCGGACCTCGGCCTTGGAGAACGTGGAACTGCCCCTGTTTTACGGCAGTTCATTAACCGGCAAGGAAAGGCACAGGCGGGCCAAGGCCATACTGGAGCAGCTGGGCTTGGGCGACCGGATCAGGCACTATTCCAGCCAGTTGTCCGGCGGCCAGCAGCAGCGGGTAGCCATTGCCCGGGCCCTGGTCAACCAACCCAAATTCCTGCTGGCCGACGAACCGACCGGGAATCTCGACTCCAAGTCCAGCAAGGAAATAATGGAGATAGTCCGCACCCTAAACGAACAGGGACTGACGATAGTGATGATTACCCACGAACCTGATATCGCGGAATTCGCCAGAAAGAGATTCCAGATGAAGGACGGCGTGATAATATGAATATATTTATTTCCCAGCGTATTGCATTAAGGGCGTTGATGCGCAACAAGGCCCGCTCGGTGCTGACCATCATCGGCATCATCATCGGGATTGCCGCGGTAATTACGGTGATTGCGGTGGGCCAGGGCGCAACCACGATGATTAAAGAGCAGATAAAAAGCATGGGCAACAACGTCCTGATGATATTCCCGGGCAGCGCCACCAGCGGCGGACTCCATTATGGAGCCGGAAGCCGGTCCACCCTGACCATCAAGGATTGCGAGGCCATCGCCCGGGAATGCGGTTCGGCCCTGGCGGTTTCTCCGATGATCAGGGTGGGCGGGCCGCGCGGCCAGATTGTCTACAAGGAAAAAAACTGGCGCACCAGCGTTCAGGGTATCGGTATGGATTACCTGACCATCCGGAGTTTGTCCATGGCGCAGGGCGAATTCTTTACCGAATCGGATATCAATAATGCGGTCAAGAACTGCATACTCGGCCAGGGCGTGGCGGAGAACCTGTTCAGCGAAGAAGAAAGAGAAAATGTGGTCGGGAAAATAATTCGGATATCCAACACGCCTTTCAAGGTCGTCGGGATGCTGGAAAAAAAGGGCGCCTCGGCCTTCGGCCAGGACCAGGACGACGTAATTCTGGTGCCCTGGACCACGGCCAGTCGGATTCTCCAGGGCTCCTCATTCAATAATGTCGACCATATCCTGGTCAGTTCCACCTCCACCGAGATGATACCCAAGACCAAGAAAGAGGTAACGGAGCTCCTGCGCCAGCGCCATAACATTATGGAAGGCGCCGAGGATGATTTCACTATCCGCGACATGACCGAACTGACCGAGATGGTTACCTCAACGTCAAGATTGATGACGATTTTGCTGGCGATTATCGCATCCATTTCTTTAATTGTTGGTGGAATCGGGATAATGAATATTATGCTCGTTTCGGTGACCGAACGGACCAGGGAAATCGGCATCCGGATGGCCATCGGCGCCCGGGCCAAGGATATCCTGCTCCAGTTCCTGGTTGAGTCGGCCATCCTCTCGTCCATCGGGGGAATCTTCGGGATAATTCTGGGCGCGTCGGCGGCCAAGATTATCTCAGGTTTTACTAACTGGCCGGTTTCGGTCTCGCTGGCTTCGGTCATCATTGCGGTCTTGTTCTCGGCCAGTGTCGGAATCTTCTTCGGATTCTGGCCGGCCTGGAAGGCCTCGCGACTGGATCCGATTGAGGCGTTGCGCTATGAATAGATTAATTTTGGCTTTACTGTTTCTGACCGGCATCCTGTTGTCGCCGGTAAACGGCGATACAACTGACACCCTTCTCGACACCGAGGAAACGCCTGACCTGACCACGCCTGATTCGGTGATTCGCTCTCAGATTTATATGATGGACCGCAAGGTCCAGGCCGTCCAGATTGAGATTCAGACTATTAAGGCGCAACTGATGCAGGCGCTCAAGGATAATAAACTAGAGCAGGTCAAGGAACTCACGGACAAAACCAATCAGCTGGAAAAGAATCTCAAGGACACCCGAATAGAACTGGATATTCTCATCAGCAACCACCAGCGCGACTTTGCCAACCGACCCTGGTGGCGCAAACTGATGATAGAAATCGGTCCGCAATATACCTACTTTGACAACGACCTCAAGATTAACGACGTGGCCGGCGCGCGACTGCGGATTCATTTGCGCCAGGATACCTTCGGCCGTTACCATTCTTATCCTTTTATCGGAACGTCCGATTCGCCTATCCGCGATATCACCAGCTCGCCGTTCATATTTGAATACCGCAATTCCATCCACGAGGTGGACGGACAAACCAAGAAAGGCCGGGTGGATACCTACCTGGCCGGCTTCGGCTTGAGCGGGCAGCTGACCAAAAAATCGTTCATCCATTTAAGCATCCTGGGCGGCGTGCAGGACTATTCCAATATGGAGCCGGAAGATCTCGGGCTGATACTTTCTTATTCAATGGGACTTCAGCGACGGGTTTCCGATTCGGTCGCCCTGGGACTAATCGCCACCGAAGATTGGGTCATGACCAAGGCCACTCAATCCGACGGCCAGACGAATTCGTTCTTTAATTTCAGTTTAAACCTTTTAGGCCGGGTTAAGTTTTAATATATGAAACAGCTCCCCATGATCCAACACAGCGGCCACGGAATCACGGCCACGGTCCTGGGATCTCTGGCTATCTGCATCTTCCTGCTTAATACCTCGCTTTGGCTTTTCTTCCGGGTTGATAATCAACTGGAGTATCCGCATCAAGTCTTGCTGGCGTCTCTGGCCGGATTTAACCTGATAATTATTTTCTTCGGATTAGCCAGCAGCTTCAAGGGAATTCTCCAGTCCGGACGAAACAAAACCCTGCCGCTGATTGGGCTGGGATTGAATGCATTTACCCTAGTATTGTATCTCATCGTGATTATCACCTATCTGAGCCGGAAATATTTTTAGAGCCTGCAGGAACGTAGTGACGTACAGGCTCTTATCCTGAGTAGAACGAAGAGTTAATGTATGTCCTTTCACTTGGTCGGGATTGACGAAGCCGGCTACGGCCCACAGTTAGGGCCGCTGGTAGTCAGCGCGGTCGTCCTGGAACTTCCTAATGACCTGCTGATAAAGCACCCCTTACCAAGAATTAAATGCCTTTGGAAAATCCTGTCCAATATAATCTCAGAGCGTAAATGCCCTGCTAAAATAACCGTCTGCGACAGCAAGGCGCTCTACACTCCGGCCCGGGGATTAAAGGAGCTGGAAAAAACCGCCCTTGTCTTCCGGCGACTGATAAAACCTAATTATCGATGCCATGGCAAACTAAATCTTCCGCTGTCAGCGGACAATACTGAAATAAAAAGTCTCACTAAACTGCTTCGGACAGAATTCAATCATAATTCCATCCGATTCCGCGATGCCCAGGTCAGCATTATTGAACCGGCTGATTTCAATGACGGCATCCAGCGCCTTCAGAACAAGGCGGATTTTCTCTGGGAGATTTCGGGTAATCTAATTAAGCATTGCATAGATAAATACAGCCATGATAATATACTCGTCGTCCGGGCCGGCAAGCAAGGCGGACGGAATTATTACTTTCCCCATCTCCAGAGATTATTCACTGATAAAACAGTCCGCCCGGTAATGCAAGGATTCAACAACTCATCGTATACCATCGGATCAAAGTCGCAAGTTACCGCCGTTGTCAGTTTTATCAAGGATGGCGATGCGTCCGAATTCGTTATTGCCTTGGCTTCTATCTTTTCTAAGTATTATCGGGAGCTGGCAATGTTCCAACTCAACCGGTTGTTCCAATCACATATCCCATCGCTCAAGCCCACCAGCGGATATCACACGGACAGCCGCAGATTCATCCAGGCCGTCAACCCGTTGTTCAACCAGCTCAATTTAGACCGGAATAATTTCATCAGGATAAGATAATTCCAGGTTGTTTCCGCACGCCATTTTTATCAGGTCCAAGATAAAAGAATGCGACGGGAAACAAATACAACATCTGGTAGTGCACAATAATTATCCCTCCGGACGATATTTCCCATAAAATATTTATTTTTGATTGACTAATACCTTTAGAATGTATTTAATGCGAATTCTCCGTTTCGCCAAAAACCAATAAGATACTTTGTAAGAGAGAAGGGATAAGTGTTTTATGGCTCGCCAATATCATATCGCCTTAAGCAGAGGCGAGGTGGCACCCAATGTCCTGCTCTGCGGCGATTATTCCCGGGCAGAAAAGACATCCAAGCTCTTTGACCGGATTAAACTCACCAGGCACAACCGCGAGTTCGTCACTTATACCGGCTCGTATAAAGGATTACCGGTTTCGGTTATGGCCACCGGCATCGGCCCGGCTAATACCGAAATCGCCCTGATAGAGCTTTCACAGATTGCCAAAGACCTGACGATTTTAAGGGTTGGCTCTTGCGGCGGACTGCAGAAACACACAGCGGTGGGTGATTTGATTATCTCCTCGGCGGCCTTGCGGCTGGAAAACACCTCGCTGTTCTTTGTGCCGGAAGGATATCCGGCCGTGGCGCATCATCAGGTCATCCAAGCGCTGGAAGACACCGCAGGCGAGATGAAACACAAGTATCACACGGGATTGACCGCCACAGCTCCGGGATTCTATGCGGCCCAGGGTCGTTCAGTGGGTGGATTCCCGGTTCTGACTCCGGATATTGCCAAGTATTTTGGCAAAATCGGAATTCTTAACTTTGAAATGGAGACCAGCACGCTTCTGACTCTAGCCAGTTTGAAGAATTACCGGGCTGGCAGTATCTGCACGGTTTTTATCAACCGGGTTAAGTATAGTATAATTAACGAAGCACTCAAGAAGCAGGCGGAATTGAAGTGTATTAAGACCGCCTTGGGCGCGCTCCAGAAATTGAATACGTAAAATAAACTAAACGGGTAGGTAGCTCAGCGGTAGAGCAGTGGACTGAAAATCCACGTGTCGGCGGTTCGATCCCGCCCCTGCCCATTTAGAGCCTGTTAGACCGCAGGTCGTTACAGGCTCTTATCCCGCCGCGGCGGGACTTCAAACACAGATTATACAGATAGTACAAAAATAAAATACATTGATCATGTCTGCACTTTCTGTTGACAAGTTAGAATCGCTCAAGGCCAAGGCCAGGACTATCCGCCAGCATATCATCCGGATGATAGGGAAGGCCGGGTCGGGTCATCCGGGCGGCTCGCTCTCGGCTGTAGAAATCCTGGTAACGTTATATTTCCATAAACTCAAGGTAAACCCCAAAGACCCCAGGTGGCTCGAACGGGACCGTTTCTTGCTCTCCAAAGGCCACGCCGCGCCGGTCTGGTATGCCGCGCTGGCCGAAGCCGGATTCTTTCCCATCAGCCAACTTGATTCCCTGCGCAAGATGGGGAGCATACTCCAGGGCCATCCGGATATGAAACGCACACCCGGCGTGGAGATGTCCAGCGGTTCTTTGGGCCAGGGATTGTCCATTGCCAACGGGATTGCCATTGCCGGAAAACTGGATAAGAAATCCTATCGGGTCCATGTCCTCTTAGGCGACGGTGAATGCCAGGAAGGTCAGGTCTGGGAGGCAGCCATGGCCGCGGCACATTACAAACTGGATAATCTGGTCGGGCTGATTGATTACAACGGGCTGCAGATTGACGGGCCGATTGAGAAAATAATGTCGCCCCTGCCGCTGGCTGAAAAATGGGCCGCTTTCGGCTGGAACGTGATTAATGTGGACGGACATAAAGTGGAAAAAATCATCGCGGCGCTGGACCATGCCGAGACCGCCAAGGGCAAGCCGACCATGATTATCTGCCGGACCGTCAAAGGCAAGGGCGTGTCCTTTATGGAAAACAAGCACGAATGGCACGGCAAGGCGCCCAATGCCCAGCAGATAGAAGCCGCGCTGAAAGAATTGGGGTAAATTTATTATTTTATGGCAGAACTAAGATGCACCCGTGAATCCTGCGGTAACGCCCTGGTGGAACTGGGCAAGGCCAATAAGGACATCGTGGTCCTCTCGGCTGACCTGGCCGGCTCGACCAAGACCGACGATTTTGCTAAGGCCTTCCCGGAACGGTTCTTCAATATGGGCATTGCCGAGGCCAATATGATGAATACAGCCGCCGGTCTGGCCGTGGCCGGTAAGATTCCCTTTGCCACCACCTTCGCCATCTTCGCCTCGGGCCGGGCCTGGGAGCAAATTCGGAACACCATTGCCTACGGTAATCTTAATGTTAAGATTGTTGCCACGCACGGCGGGATTTCAGTCGGTCCAGATGGCGCCTCTCACCAGGGCATCGAGGATATGGCCCTGATGCGGATGATTCCTGGGATGACGGTGCTGGTGCCGTGTGATGCCGTAGAAACGCCCAAGGCGCTCTTTGCCGCCTCGGAATACAAAGGGCCGGTCTATGTCCGGCTGGCCCGACTCAAGATTCCGGTTATCACCCAGCTGACCGACTCATTCATTATCGGCAAGTCCAATATCCTCCGCGAAGGGAGTAACGTAACTATCATTGCCTGCGGAGTAATGGTCGCCGCGGCGCTGACTGCGGCCGAGGCGCTCCTCAAGGAAAATATCAAAGCCACGGTCATCAATGCCTACAGCATCAAACCACTGGATACGGAAATGATTCTTACCTGCGCCAAGAAGACTGGAGCGCTTGTCACGGTGGAAGAACATCTGGCCATTGGCGGCCTGGGCAGTGCCGTCGCCGATGTCCTGGCTCAGAATCATCCCACGCCCTTGGAAATGGTGGCGATTAACGACCGCTTCGGCCAATCCGGCGAGCCGGATGAACTGATGAAGGAATATCACCTGACCGCAGACGACATCATCCAAGCGGTCAAGAAGGTTATCAGCCGAAAATAGGAACGCTGTTCTCGGAATCACGCCCAGTGTTGTACGCTCCCACTAGCGTTTACCGCCCTTATTACCACCATCTGACTTGGGCTTATCAGACTCTTTTGACTTGTCCTTACCCTTGTCTTTAGATGGTTTGTTCTTATCGGTTTTAGGCTTGTCGTCTACCTTTGGTTTATCCTCTAGCTTAGGTTTTTCGCCTGCCTTGGGTTGTTCGTCCCTGCCGCCGGTAATATCGCCTGCGCCAGAACGTAATCCGGGTTTACCCTTGTCTGAGCCAGATTCTTTATTGTCTTCAATCTTGCCTTCTGCCCCTGATATAATGGGTTTACCTTTGTATCTATCATGACCTGGTTTATTCCTGTCATTTTCATGCTCAACCGGCCTCATCTTTATCTTAGCCGGTGGTTCCCTGACATCCCGGCCTTTAGTCGTCTTGATATGCCGGCCTTCGCTCCGGTGGACCCAGATAATCTGGTTAAAATCACGGCCCTGCTCGCGAAGTTTAATCACCTCAACCGGAGAGGCGTTGTAAGCTAAACACGTGGTCTTCAAATAAACTAAATTAACCATTTCGCTGTCGGTCAAAACCACGGTCTTGG
This sequence comes from Planctomycetota bacterium, assembly GCA_016235865.1. Lineage (NCBI taxonomy): Bacteria > Pseudomonadati > Planctomycetota > Planctomycetota bacterium. The sequence continues at coordinate 256,804 of JACRIK010000003.1, forward strand.
GGTTTTTCCAGTATCTGCCATAGGCATTGCCGTAAGGCGGGCCGAATCTGTAGGCCGGCGAGACCGGCACGAAGAAGATGTCCGGCTGTAATCTCAAGTTGTAGGTGGTTATGGTCATCCAAGGTATGCCGGACTGGCGCCACTGGACTATCTGAATCGGCTGGCAATGCCCGTAATACGCCAAAAAGAGTATCAGAGCCACCTCGTCATCCGAGTATTTGTACCGGTAATGGAGGTTGTATACCACGTCATAGTCCCAGTCGTAATATTCCCAGAGTACCCATTCGATATCCGAGTGGACAAATTCAACCCGGACCGGCTGGGGCGGCTGGGTATAATGTATGGCCGGGCTGTAGAAATCCGGGCCGTCTGGGTCCGGCGGGGTGTAGATGATGCATCCACCTAAGAGAGTGGCGATTACCAGCGCAACCATAATTATTATTGACCTGCGCCCCCCGAATGCTTTTGGGGTGCTCGGATTCACGCTACGCTTAGTTCTGGTTTTCATGACTTGCCTCCTTTTAATATAATCAGGTTACAGGTTTAATATAACAATACCCCGGCAAAAAGCAAATAAATAATCATTGTCAGCTGATTTAACTGATTAAGCGGATATTTTAACAAAAAATATCAAATTATATTGACAGTTGATACGATTTCGAGTATAAGAGAAAACTCTTTTCGTCCCGTCAAGGCGGGACTGGCAGGGTAACCCCTTTAGAAATAGGAGTCTATGTTAGTGCGAATTAAATTGCGTTCTTATGACCATACGGTCCTGGACCAGACCGTGGGCGAAATTATCAATACGGTCAAGAAGGGCGGGACTAAAATCGCCGGACCCATCCCCCTGCCGACCCATATTGAGCGTTATACGGTTCTGAGGTCGCCGCACGTGGATAAAAAGGCCCGGGAACAGTTCGAAATCCGCACTCATAAGCGACTGATTGAACTGATAGACCCGACAGCCCAGACCACCGAGGCGCTTAAGAACCTGAACGTGCCCAGCGGCGTGGATATCCAAATAAAATTGATATAATAACCCTGAATATTCAGGGTCCAGAGGGATGCTGAAATAAATAGGGACATTACCTATAGTGTTCAGCATGACAGTGCCTATATGTTACCAATGCCCGGATTATTAGCAACGAAGCTGGGAATGACCCAGGTCTTCAAGGAAGACGGCAATGTGGTGCCGGTGACCGTGCTCAAGGCCGGTCCCTGTCCGGTGTTGCAGGTCAAGACCATTAAGACGGACGGCTATAATGCGGTCCAAGTCGGATTTGACGCCAAGAAGAAGCAGAATACCACCAAGGCCATTCTGGGGCATCTGAAGCATTCCAAGGTTGAGACCCCGCCCCGTTTTATCCGGGAATTCAGATTAGCTAATGGCCCGGCCGGAGAAAAGGAAGCCGAGTCGTTCAAGCCGGGCGACGAGGTCAAGGTGGATATTTTTGAAGGCGTATATAAGGTCTGCGTGACCGGCACAACCAGAGGCCGGGGATTTACCGGTATGGTCCGGAGATGGAACAAGAAACGCGGCCCGGAAAGTCACGGCTCAATGAACATGCGCGGTCCGGGCGGACTTTCGGGCGATTCGCGCCTGACCCATATCAGGCCCAACCGACATATGTGCGGGCATTACGGGGTGGAAACCGTGACGGTAGATAATTTAGAGGTGGTTCGGGTAGATAAAAACCGCAACCTGCTTTTTGTGTACGGCGCAGTACCCGGGCACAAGAACGGGTTTGTGACGATTTATAAGACGAACCTGGTCAAGAAGGCGCCGGTGGTTTCCGGCAAGGCCAAGAAGAAGATAGAGCCAAAGACGGCTAAGAAATAGATATGTTAGAGTTAAAAGTATACGACAACGAGGGCAAAGAGATCGATAAGGTTTCGGTTGACGAGGCCCTGTTCGGCGGCACGGTCAACAAGAAACTGCTCCAGGAAGTTGTGGTGATGTACCAGTCCAACCAGCGCAAGGGCAACGCCTCGACCAAGGACAGAGGCGAGGTAGAAGGCAGCACCAAGAAACCCTGGAAGCAGAAGCACACCGGCCGGGCCCGGGCCGGCACCATCCGCTCTCCGCTTTGGAGGCACGGCGGCGTGGTCTTCGGTCCTCATCCCAGGAGTTACTATTATTCAATCCCCCACCAGTTAAAGATTAAAGCCCTGGATTCGGCGTTGCTGTCCAAATTCAAGGGTAACGAGACCTATATCGTCAATTCGTTTAATATTGAAATCCCCCGGACCAAGGATTTTTCCGCTATCATCAAAAAACTGGGGATTGACCCGAAAAAGGAAAGGCCCAAGCATAAATGCCTGCTGGGCATAAAAGACCCCAAGCGTTCCCTGCATCTGTCTTCCCGCAATATCCCGGGCATTAAATTGATGCCGATTACGGACCTGAATGCTTATGATGTAATAAAATACCAGCGGCTGATGCTGACCAAAGAGGCTCTGGAACACCTTATTTCGTTAAGAAAATAATTATGAATAAATCCCCGTACGATGTTATAAAAAAACCCTTGCTGACCGAGAAGACCGAGTTTGCCAAGCAAAAAATGGTCTATTCTTTCATGGTTGACAATGACGCCACCAAGGATATTATTAAACATTCGGTGGAAAGCATTTTCCCGGTCAAGGTGGACAGCGTCCGGACCATTAACGTCAAGGGAAAAGTCAAGAGATATAAATTCCGTCCGGGGCAAAGGAAGGACTGGAAAAAAGCAATGGTAACCTTAAAAGAGGGTTACCGGATAGAGATATAAAATATGGCATTAAGATTATACAAACCAACCAGCCCGGGCCGCAGATCGGCATCAGTAGTGGATTATTCCATCCTGACCAAGAAAGATCCGGAGAAGCGTTTATTGGTATCGCTCCGGAAAACCGGCGGGCGGAATAACCAGGGCGAGATTACCTGCCGTCATATCGGCGGCGGTAACCGGCACCAATACCGTATTATAGATTTCAAGAGAGACAAAGACAACATCCCGGCCCGGGTGCTGTCCGTAGAATACGACCCCAACCGCACGGCTTTCATCGCCCTGCTCTGCTATAAGGATGGCGAGAAACGCTATATCATCGCGCCCAAGGATATCCAGACCGGCGAGGTTCTGATGTCCGGTGAAAAGGTGGAGCCGAAAAACGGCAACACCATGCCTATCAAGAATATCCCGTTAGGATTATTGATACACAATGTTGAATTATACCGGGGCCGGGGCGGCCAGATGGTGCGCAGCGCCGGCTCGTTTGCCAAATTGATGGCCCGGGAAGGCGAGTACGCCCATCTCCAACTGCCCAGCGGTGAAATCCGCAAGGTCCATGTGGAATGCCGCGCCACCATCGGGCAGGTCAGCAACCCGGAATACGCCACGATCTGGTGGGGTAAGGCCGGACGCAAGCGCTGGCTGGGAATAAAGCCGACCGTCCGGGGCACGGCCCAGAACCCGGTTTCCCACCCGATGGGCGGCGGCGAAGGCCGGTCCGGCGGCGGACGCCACCCGTGTTCGCCTTGGGGTAAACTGGCCAAGGGCGGCAAGACCCGCAAGCGCCGTAACCCAAGCAGCTCTTTTATTATTAGGAGAAGGAAATAACATATTATATGAGCCGTTCAGTTAAAAAAGGCCCGTTTGTGGATGAAAAACTGCTGAAAAAGGTAAACAAGCAGAAAGAAAACAGGGGTCACGACCCGATAAAGACCTGGTCCAGGCGCTCGACCGTGGTGCCGGAATTCGTTTCCCACACTTTTATGGTGCATAACGGAAATAAATTCATCAAGGTCTTTGTGACCGAAGATATGGTCGGCCATAAATTGGGCGAATTCGCGCCGACCCGGATGTTCCGCGGCCACCCGGGCCTGAAAAAAGCAGAGGTTGAAGAATAATGGAATATAAGACGCTGTTAAGATATGCCAGAAGCACGCCGCGTAAGATGCGTTACGTGGTGGATATGATACGCAATAAACCTATTCCCGAGGCACAGCGGATTTTGAGATACACCCCGAAAAGGGTATCGTATTTCCTGCATAAGCTCGTTAATTCGGCGGTGGCTAACGCCACGACCAGGGATGCTAATCTGGCGCCGGAGAATTTATATATCAGTACGATAACAGTGGGTGACGGGCCGGCATTCAAGCGATGGCGTTCCGGGTCTATGGGCCGGGCCACCCAGGTGAAGAAGCGGACCTCTCATATTACCCTGGTATTAAAAACCATACAGCAGGTTGTCAAAACACCGGTCAGTGCCCGCCCTGAAGCGGCTCCGAAACGCCATAAGGCGGCGGACGGACACACCAACCAGCCTGCGGCAGTAAAAGAGAAAGAACATAAGGCCAAATAACTATGGGACAAAAAGTATCGCCTTTCGCATTAAGACTCGGCATTAACAAGGATTGGATTTCCCGCTGGTACGCCGATAAAAAGAACTACGGCAAATACGCCGTGGAGGACCAGAAAATCCGTAAGTTCGTCAAGAAGGAATACAATTTTGCCGGTCTCCAGAAGATAGAGATCGAACGCAATACGGAAAAGACCATCGTGATTGTCTACTGCGCCAAGCCGTCGTTTATTATCGGCCGGCGCGGTATTAAGGCGGATAAACTGACCGAAGACCTGGTTAAACTCTGCGGCGGCCGGGTCGTGGACCTGAAGGTAATCGAGGTGCTGAAACCGGAATTAAGCGCCCAGTTGGTGGGCGACTCCATTGCCCAGCAGTTGGAAAAGCAATCCCATCACCGCCGGATAATGCACAAGGTCATCGAGACGGTAATGGAAGCCGGCGCTCTGGGTATAAAGATACGGATTTCCGGCCGCATCGGCGGCGCGGAAATCGCCCGGGCCGAATCCTTAAGCAAAGGGTCGGTCCCGCTGCATACCCTTAAGGCGGACATAGATTACGCCCGTTCTACCGCCACTTTGAGCAAAGGAACAGTCGGCGTTAAGGTCTGGATTTATAAGGGCATCATTGAAAAAACTAAGAAGCCACATGGTGTTGCAGCGGTTGCCGCGCCGGCCACTTCCAGGCTTCAGCCCAGGCGCGAGGAAAAACCGGCCGGACAGCCCGGTATTACAGCCGCAACACCGGCGCCGGCATTAAATGCCGCGAGCGAACCGAAGTTAACTACATAAGGAAAAACGTTTATGTTAATGCCCAAAAGGATAAAATACCGCAAATGGCAGCGCGGCCGGATGAAGGGCGACGCCCAAAGAGGCAATTATGTTGCCTTCGGCGAATACGGCTTGATGTCCATGGAAATGGGCTGGCTGTCCGCCCAGCAGATCGAGGCCGGCCGGGTGGCCATTACGCACCAGATGCCGCCGACCGGCAAATTCTGGCTGCGGGTATTCCCCCATAAACCGATTACCGCCAAGCCGGCCGAGACCAGAATGGGCACCGGCAAAGGCGAACCGGAATATTATGCGGCGGAAGTCAAAAAAGGCACCATCCTTTACGAGGTAGACGGCGTGAGCGAGGATATCGCCCGCAAGGTCTTTAACAGCGTGGCCCATAAGATGCCTTTTGTCACTAAATTAGTTAAACGAATACATTAGAAGCTCCCCCGGAGGGATTAGGATACAATCTTATGTTGACCTTAAAAGAGATGAAACAGAAGGACATGGCTGAACTGGCTACGGAACTCGAGAATACCAAAAAGGAATACTTCCGCCTGCGTTGCCGCCAGGTTACCGATGTTGTCCAGAACCATACGGAAATACGAAACCTGCGGAAAAATGTTGCCCGTTTAAATACCATTATAAAAGAAAAGCAGGCCAATGAAAAGAAAGAAAAAGGTAGTTAAGCGCAAGCGGACAGCGTCCCGGAAGATAAAACAGCAAAAACTGCGTATCGTGGCGAACCTGAAGGATGTCTCTATGGAAGCAAAAACCCCGTTTACTAAACCCAAGCTGAAGGAATTCGAGCAGCGGCTCCTCAAGATAAAAACCATGTTGCGCGCAGGCATGGAGCACCTTGAGGACAATTCCCTGAAGAAATCCGGACGCGATGCCAGCGGCGACCTTTCCAACCTGCCCATCCACCTGGCTGACACCGGCAGCGACACCTTTGAACAGGATTTTTCCCTGGGACTCCTGGAAGGCGAGGATATTGAACTAAAGGAAATAGACGAAGCCCTGGAACGGATAGAAAACAAAATTTACGGCATCTGCGAAGAATGCTCCAGCCCGATAGCCGAAAACCGGCTAAAAGTTATTCCCTATGCCCGTCTCTGCGTCAAATGCCAGGAATCTGCGGAGAAACACTAATCCGATTATTCATACGATGCTCAAAATGATAACAAGGTGTGTTAGATATTCGTGCTTATACCATAAAGTAGCCCCGCACATAACCTCTATGTCGGGACGCCCAAGTTTAAGGTTATGTGCGGGATTGCCCTTGCAATATAACAATTATCAGACGGTCTTTTGTGGAATTTTATAGAAACTTACGAATGATGCGGGCTAATTTCATGAGATGGCTCGTTTTTTTCCTCATTGCCATCCTGGGAGCCATCGGTGATTTAGTCACCAAGCATCTTACCGCCACCATGATACCCCGGGATATCATCTCCGACGTGCTCCGCTTTAACCCGGTTCTTAATAAAGGAATCATCTGGGGATTATTCCAGCAGGGTTCTATTCTGTTCCTGGTCATCCCGGCGCTGGCCGTCCCGCTTATCATTATAATGTTCAAATATGTCAACCTGTTCAGCGGAGAAGGAAATAAAGACGAGTCTGCCGGCGGGCAGTCCGCGCGATTACACCTTTGGCTGACCATTGCCTTTGGCCTGATTCTGGCCGGCGCGCTGGGTAATTTATACGACCGGATTGCCTATCGGGCCGTGCGCGATTTCATTGATTTCTATGTAATTAACTGGCCTATTTTTAATCTGGCTGATACCTATATTACCGTCGGCGCCGGGCTGATTGTCATCTCCCTGTTTACCCCTAAACGAAAACCCGGCCTGGCAGACAGCCCGGCCGCCGCGACAGGGACAGAACCCGCTATTCAGCCGGACAGCACTGCCCGGGAGAATAATATATGAACCCCGTTAGAAGCGAACACGAGCGTGAAAATAGCATTTTAACCAGGTCTGACTCCTCGTTATTGGACGCTTCTAACGGGGTGAGCAAGAAATTATTATTCGGATTGCCCTTGTTAATAATCGGCTTGTTCGCCGCCATATCTTTAACCTGGCTGGAATCGGCCGACAACCCAAAATCATATTCCCTGAAATATCTCATGAAAGAGGGCGATAAAGAGGTCATTATCTATAAGCTAGAGGCGACTGCTAACGTGAAAGTCCCGTCCATGCCCACCCATCCGGGCATGCCCTTGTATTCCAAACTCCAGCAGGAGATAGAGCAGAAAATATTAAAAATAACCGACGGGCAGGTTACCCGGCTGGAGCGCAATTACCGCTCATCCAAATATTTTGTCAGCAAATCATCCCAGACCCCTAAAGCCGAACCGCTGGATACCAAGAAAATAATTATAGATTCCGACGGGACCATCACCCCGGTGGGCCAAGGACCAACCAATCAGATTACCGACTCAATCAAGGCGTTCATTTCCATAGACGAGCACCGGTTTGCCCCGATTCTCCCGGCGGAAGAGGTTCAGGCCAAGTCGGAATGGGAAGTGCCTTCGGAATCCGTGCCGCGCATATTTAATTTCAGCAACCATAAAAGGCGGACCGTGTCGCACGGCTGCACCGAGGTCTGCATCAACGCCCGGTTTAACAGCGGCTCGCTTAAATGCCTGCTTAAAGAAGTTAAGTCAGATAATGCCGTAATCGAACTCAACGGGACATTAAAAGGCGAGGATAACGGAATGAATCTTGAAGCGACCATCAAAGGCACCGCAACCTTTGCCATAAAAAAGGGGCGGTTTACCAAGGTTGAAATATCAGGAGATATAACGCTTGACGGAAATCAACCCTGCACCAAAGGGAATACCATGGGCCAGGCCACCGGCGAGGGTAAAATTAACATCTCTTACGAGTTCAAATAATTCATTACCGTCCGGATGGATTGATAGGTTGCATCTAATAACAACTTCAATTCCTTAAGTGTAATACTTAGCGGCGGCATCAGCACGATGACATTGCCAAGCGGCCTTAGGATTACGCCATGCTTACGCGCCTCAAGGATTACCTGATGCCCTATCCGCGCCTCGTGCGGAAACGGCTTTTTAGCCGCCTTGTCCATAACCAATTCTATACCTATCATAAACCCGCGCTGGCGGATATCGCCCACGTTCTTCAATTCATAGAAACTCTGCAATCCCTCTTTAAGCATCCCTACCTTTGGTTGGAGTTTCTCAAGCGTCTTGTTCCTTCGGAACATCTTCAGGTTGGCCAGTGCCGCGGCGCAGGCCAGCGGGTTGCCTGTATAGGTATGCCCGTGGAAAAAGGTCTTATTATCCTTAAACTCGCCCAGGAATCCCTTGAATATCTTTTCTGGCGTCAACGTGGCCGCCAAAGGCAGGTAACCTCCGGTAATGCCCTTGGCCACGGCCATAATATCCGGCGTAACCTTCTCGTGCTCGCAGGCAAACATCCGACCGGTCCGGCCGAATCCGGTCGCCACCTCGTCGGCTATCATCAAAACATCATATTTGGTGCAGAGCTGCCTGATGCGCCTGATGAATCCCCTGGGCTGGGTAATCATCCCGGCCGCGCCCTGGACCAGCGGCTCAATTACCACCCCGGCTAATTCCCTGTGGTGATGTTTTATCAGCCGCTCTGCTTCAGCCAGGCATTCCAGCTTACATCGCTCCCTTTCCTTGTTCATCGGACAGCGATAGCAATACGGCGCCGGCGCCTGAATCGTCTTAAACAGCAGCGGCTTGTAGGTTTTATGGAATAAATCCATCCCGCCCAGACTCACCGAGCCGATGGTGTCACCGTGATAGGCGTTAACGAAGGTGAGGAAACGCGTCTTGCGTCGTGTGTCTTGCGTCATGCGTTGTGACACCTGCTGCCAATACTGGAACGCCATCTTGAGGGCAATCTCCACGGCGGTTGAGCCGCTGTCCGAATAAAATACCCGCTGTAAACCATTGGGGGCGATCCTGATAAGTTCCTCAGCCAGCTCTATAGCCGGGACATTGGACAGCCCCAGCATCGTGGAGTGCGCCACCCGGCCCAGTTGCGCCTTGATGGCCCGGTCAATATCCCTAACCTGATGCCCGTGGACATTGCACCAGAGCGAGGAAATCCCGTCCAGGTATCTCCGGCCCCGGGTGTCGTAAAGATAATTTCCCTTGGCCCGTTCAATAATCACGATATCGTCGGCCATCCAGTCCTTCATCTGGGTAAATGGATGCCAGAGGTATTTCTTATCTTTGCTTTCTAAGCTCATAGGCAAATAATATAATTGTATTTCTCTAATGCGTCAAGAATCCTTGACAGTAGATGATGAAATGACTAAGGTCTAATACCGAATGACTAAAAAACTCACTATTGTCCTGGGCACCAAAAATCCGCACAAGGTCAGGGAGATTATGGCCATCTGGCGCCTGACCGGAAGAAAACCGGACATCAGATTCATCCCCCTATCCAAATTCAAGAATACGCCGGAAGTCAAAGAGACCGGGCGAACCTATCTGGCCAATGCCGCCCAGAAAGCAATTGCCTGGGCCAGATTCACCGGCCTGCCGGTCCTGGCCGAGGATTCCGGCATAGAGGTCAAGGCGCTGAACTGGCAGCCGGGCATATATTCAGCCAGATTCGCTTCGCTCACTACAAGCCGTTACGCTTCAACCGGAAACAGGAAAAACGCCGCCTACAAAGACAATAACCAGAAACTCCTGGCCAAACTCAAAGGCCTGCCCATGTCCCAAAGAACCGCCCGGTACAGATGCTCAGCCGTGCTGGCATCGTCAACAGGCCGGATTATTGCCCGCACCGAAGGCGTCTGCTGGGGCCGGATTACATTTAAACCGTCCGGCCGAAACGGATTCGGCTACGACCCGATATTCACCCCCACACCAATCCCGATAACAAAACTTCTTACTATCAGGCGGAAAAGGAATGTGAGGGACGCAAAATCTATTATACCGATACACCCTCACACCAAAATCGTTGGTGTGGGGGTGAACACCGGATTGGTGTGGGGGTTAATCCCCCGTTCCGCGTTTGGCAAGACCTTCGGCCGGCTCCCGGCCGGCTTGAAACACCGCATCAGCCACCGGTCCATCGCCCTGCGGAAAATATTCAAGAAAATACACTAAATTGTTGACATCTTCCCGGTTCCCTGCTATATAGTCCCTATGGATAGCAAGTTTTTTACCGAAGCCTTTACCTTTGACGACCTCCTGCTGGTGCCCCAGAAGTCCGAAATCATCCCCACTGAAGTAAATACCCAGACCTTCTTCTCGCGCCATATTCCGCTCAATATCCCGATTATCTCATCGCCCATGGATACGGTCACCGAGGCTCATCTGGCCATTGCCCTGGCCCAGGAAGGCGGCATCGGCATCATCCACCGCAACCTGTCCGTCGAGGAACAGGTCCGGGAAGTCACCAAGGTGAAGCGTTCGGCCAGCGGCGTCATCGCCGACCCGGTCTGCCTGTCGCCGGACGAGACCATCAAAACCGCCAAGAAGATTATGGCCGACCACCACATCTCCGGCATACCCATCGTGGTGGAAGCCAACCCCGAAGGAATTCGGGATGGCAAAGGAAGCGTATCGTCTGGCGCCAAAAAGCTGGTCGGCATCCTGACCATCCGTGACCTGCGCTTCCAGAAATCCGATGACAAGAAAATCTCCGAGGTCATGACCAAGGAGCACCTGGTTACCGCCGCGCCCAATACCACCCTGGAGCAGGCCAAGCAGATTCTCCACAAGAACAAGGTGGAAAAACTCCTGCTGGTGGACAAGGACCATTTCCTCAAGGGTATGATTACCATTAAAGACATCAACAAGACGCTGCAATTCCCGAACGCCTGCCGTGACAAACAGGGCCGGCTGGTGGTCGGCGCGGCGGTCGGCGTCAATGACATGGCCCGGGTGGAAAAACTCATTGCCGCCAATGTGGATGTCCTGGTGGTGGACACGGCGCACGGCCATTCGGCCAACGTGATTAATACGGTCCGGAACATCAAGAAGCATTTCAAGATAGACGTGGTGGCCGGCAACGTGGCCACGGCTGAAGGGACCCATGATTTAATCAAGGCCGGGGCGGACGGCGTCAAGGTCGGCATCGGGCCCGGCTCCATCTGCACCACCAGAATCATTGCCGGCGTGGGCGTGCCCCAGGGCACGGCGGTTTATGAATGCGCCAAGGCCGCGGCCAAATACAAGGTCCCGATCATCGCGGACGGCGGCATCAGGCATTCCGGCGACATCACCAAGGCCCTGGCGCTGGGCGCCTCGTCCGTCATGATTGGCGGCCTGTTCGCCGCGGTCAACGAAAGCCCGGGCGAGGTCTTCCTGTTCAAAGGCCGGCCTTACAAGGTCTATCGCGGCATGGGCTCCGAAGGCGCCATGATTAAGGGCTCCAAGGAACGCTACGGCCAGGCCGAAATCACCGAAAAATCCAAGTTAGTCCCCGAAGGCATCGAGGGCCAGACCCCGTCGCGCGGCTCCTTAAGCGACCTGGTCTATCAGCTGGTGGGCGGAATAAAATCAGGCATGGGCTACTGCGGCGCCAGGGATTTAAATACCCTGCGCAGCAAATCCAGGTTTGTCAGGATTTCGCCGGCCTCGCTCAAGGAAAGCCACCCGCACGACATCGTCATCACCAAGGAAGCGCCCAACTACTGGGTGGAGTAGGAATATCTCCGCATTTTATACCCTACATCTAATCAGCGCAAACTTGTAGTGAGCCGTTCGGCCCTGAGTTCGCTGCCGAATCTAGCTGTGTAAATTGCCTGCGCTAAACCCTTCGCTGTCTCTTAGCGAACGTGTGGATTACACCCGGGCCACCTGAATATCTAAGGCCAGTGATTTGCGTATCCCGCCCGGTTTGGTTGAATCAGGCGTTGAAATGACCATAAAATCAATCCGGGAGTCACCGCCTGAGGTGAATGGGACAATCCCTTCTTTGCGATATTCATTAATCAGTTGATTTAATTCCTCATTGGCACGCTCGATGATGTGCCCTGCAAAATCAAGGGTGATTATCTCGCTGCCCCAATGAACAATCCGGCTGTCTAATATGCGTTTGAACTTATTAAGTTTCTCAGGGGTGGTGATGATTGCGGGTTCACCCACAACCGGGGTCTTTTGCGCTCTCAAATAATCAACCAAACTCCTCACGCCGGCCAGGGCCATTATGGCCATCCGGGCCAGCCCCAGGATATGGCCGGCCTTATATCCATTAAGCGGCCCGGTATAGGCGCACCATTTCTTGTCATATTCCTTTTGACCGGATGCCAACCCCTTCTCATATCCCCCACTTTCAAAAGCCGCCTGGCGTGCCTGGAAATAACGCTTTCCCGCATGCGCCAAACTATCGTGCGTTTTATTCATCACATCCTCGTAGGTCAGGCCGTGTTTTGAGACCCATTTCGGGTTGAGAAAAGAGGCAATTTCATTCTCCAGTGGTTTGGCTATTTTTTCCTTGAAATCCTTCTGGGTCTTGATGGCCTTTTGGATGCCCTGATAGGTCTTGGAAGCGGCCTTTTTGGCGCCGCTCAGCCATTTAGCGCTGATTTCCGGCGGAATTTCTGTAAAATAGGGCGCGACCAATTGCGCCTTGAATTCTATTTGGTTCACCCCGTTAGAAATATCTCCATTTAGTAATTTATCGTTTTTCATATGTTTTATCTTATGTCTGGGAAATTTCTAACGGGGCAAGTTTTATAACTCCTTATTATTATATAGTTAGATGAAAATGGGGTGCCCCCACCCCACTCCAATACCATACCCCATACCACCCTGTTAGATTACCCATACTACCTTGTTAGGTCACTCATACTACCATTTTAGGTTATTCATACCACCTTTTTAGGTCGCTTATACCACCTTTTTAGGCCACCCATACTACCTTATAAGGTTATGTATACTGCCTTCTGAGGTTCTCCATACTACCTTGCAAGGTTATCCATACTACTTTGTTAGCTTACTCATACCACCTTGTTAGGTCATTCATACCATCTTATTAGGTTACCTATACTACCTTGCTAGATTACTCATACCATCTTGTCAGGTTACTTATACCACCTTGTTAGCTTACCCATACCATCTTGTAAGATGACTTATACTACCCTGTCTGGTTAGCTATATTCTCTTGTTAAGCTACCTCTCCTACCTTGTTAGGCCAGCCATAGTCTAAAATCAGGGCATCCCTGCCGGATCCTGTATATATAAACGAACTCGCAACTCGAACTACTGCGAACTCCGCAGAGACCCTGCCTGCGGCAGGCAGGCGCATCCAGCGAAGAGACCGGAAATAACGCCCCTTGCGCCCCTGTGCGCAGCACTGGTCGAGAGCACGCCAAAGGCGACGCATCGGGTACACTGCGAGCCTACGAGTACCTACGGAACGGAGTGAATAAACACCCCTGACGGTTCAATTTATTTTGGAATTTGTGCAGTTCTTGGCCGGCCGCCAAAGATTGACAAGGGAGATAAGGAACTGGTATTATATCCCCGGATTATTACTAAAAGGTCTGTTTTAGAAAAACAGCGCCCGGTAATCCGTGATAATAAAGGAAAAGGAGCCAAGGTGTGTGTCACCGGCCCCTGTCACCGGCCCCACCGGCCCTCCTTTAGGCAGTGTGATTCCTGGACCAGGCGATCCGGCATCCACAAGTAAAGACTGTAAATAAAAAATGAGGAATAAAAATGACCAGACACTATAAGATTTGTTTCAATATCTTTACGATGATTATCTTTCCAGTAATGCTAATTTCATGCAGCTTTTTATCTCCATCAGCTGAAGATGTTTGGCAGAGGAACGAAACTGATTTCCGTAAAGATTTGGATGTTTTATATCCCCCAGGAACGTTACGAGATAAAATACTTGAACGAGAGTGGAAACCAAAGGAAACTTGTTATGTTAACCAAGAAAGTATGGGAAATTGGTATATTAATAAATGCGTCCGTACGATTACTGCTGAATTAATGGTTACGCCTGTGCGGTATGATTTTTACTGGGTGCCAAGAATGGGGTATCTTCCAATACCCATAGGGGCAGGATTATGGGGCGATTATATCTTTTATGATAAAAACGATAAAGTTATTAAATCATATCGGCGGTTTTTAGATTAATATTTAATGTATAACTCATCCGATAATATAGAAAAGATAACAGACGCTAACGGCACGCAGATAACGCAGCTTTATGATGATATTAACCGGCTGACCCGCAAGGATATTATTGTCCGGTATTGTCCGGTGACACACACCTTTCCGTGTAACTATTGAATCACTTGACATTCAGGGCACGACTTTTATAGATTCGTTTTACTCACTACAAGTAAAATAGCCATTATGCCTCGACCAGCCCGGACCTCTTAATCCGGTATGCTGTCCTTGGTCTTGAACCACCAGTCCTCCCAGTCCTTCTGGCAGTCCCGGCGCATGTCCCGGTTTAACATCTGGGTTACCCGGGTTGTGTCGTCCTTATTCCGCTTGGTCATCTTCAGGAGTATGTCGTAGGCATACATGGCCGCCCATTCATCAGCCCCGCCGACGGCTTCAATCAAAACCGGGATGGCCTTCTTGCCCTTGGCCATAATCTGTTCCTTAAGCGGCTCAATCTCACGCTGGTTTTTTATGTCCTTGAGAATCGGCTCTATCTCGGCCTTGATTACCTCGTCAATGTCGTCCTTGAGCTTGGGCTTGGATGACTTCTTGGGTTCAGGCGGCGGTGATTTCCGCATCTCCGGAGCCGGTTTTTCCTCGGCCGTCTTTTCCCCGGCCGTCTTCTTGTCCGTCTCGGACTTTTTGGCCGCCTCGGCCTTGGCCTCGGCCTCGGCTTTGGCTTCCGCCTCCACCTTTTTGAGCATGGCCGCTTCCTCGTTGTCCGTTCCGCCGCCTGAGGACAGGGCGATGACAATTACCACTAAAACAACCACGCCTATCCCGATGCCAATAAAAAGAGGCGCCTTGCTCTTCTTCTTTACCGCAACGCCGCCCAGGTCTTCCTCGTCCATATCGCCGGCCGGTTTTCTGGTGGGCAAGCCCTTTCTCAATCCGGATGTCTTTATGCCCATGCCCTTAGCCGGAGGCATCAACCTGGTGGGCGGCTTGGCTCCTCTAATCACGGGCCGGGCCGGCATGGCCGGCGCCGGAGCGGCCGGAACCGGCACGGAATTTATCGTGCCGCACTTCTGGCACTTGAACCTGGCGCCCGGCTGCAGGGTGGCCACGTTATATTGGGCGGCGCAGGATGAACAAACAACAATAACTTTTTGTCCGTCTGGCATAGATTATTCCTCCGGATAAGCCATTGGGCTTATCGCATTGGCGTCTTTGTTATTTTTTTCACCGGTCTTGATAATAAAAATCGGGCAGAACGGGCAGATTTCCGGGCTGCAGCCTTTATGATTCTTGACCACCTGCCAGCAATGTTTGCGGATATTGCCGTAGGCCGGGCATTTGGGGCGCCGGCAGCGCTTAATCTCCCAGCAGCCGGCCCGCAGGTAGAACTCCTTCAGGCCGCTGATGGTCATCCGCCGCTCGGTCAGGTAATACCTGATGTCCTTGACAAATCCCACCTCGCAGCCGGTGTACATCCGGCGGTTGTTGATTTTCTTGGGCCTGATTAATCCCTGTTTTTCGTATTCCCGGAGCATGCGAATCGGCGTGCCGGTTAACTGCGCCACCACCGCGATACTGAAAGCCGGTATGTTGTCAGCCACTTTCATAATAATTATCCAGCCATATTTTTGTAATATTGTCAAGTAAAATAATCGCATCTGAATTTATAGTCCAGTTTACTTGATTCCCGCTGCTAAATAAGATATACACATTTTTATGGATAAATGTAATATTGACCGGGCGGTTTCCTCGACCATCAGGATTGACAAGCTGACCATGCTGCTGCAGGTCAGCAGCGCCCTGATGCGGGAAAAGGACATCGACCGCCTGCTTAAGCTGATAATCGAAAACGCCACGGTCATCCTGGGCGCCGAACGCAGTTCCATCTTCCTGATGGATTACGATACCAACGAGCTCTATACCAAAGTGGCCCAGCTGAAAGAGGCCTCGGAAATCAGGTTCCCGGCCGACAAGGGCATCGCCGGTTACGCGGTCAAGAATTCCTCGCTGGTCAATATCCCGGACGCCTACAAGGATGCGCGTTTTAATCCGGCCGTGGACAAGCAGACCGGATTCAAAACCCGGAACATCCTGACCGCCCCAATGCTCAACCACAAGAACGAAACGGTCGGGGTCTTGCAGGTGCTGAATAAAAGGCGGGGCGTTTTCCTGGCCGAAGACGAGGCGCTGATAATGGCCTTGGCCGCCCAGGCCGCGGTAGCCGTGGAAAACGCCCAGTTATACCAGGAACAGGAACTGACCCTGAAGAGTTTCCTCAAGACCATGGGCTCGGCCATCGATGCCCGGGACCCGACCACGGCCGGCCACTCGGAACGGGTAGCCCGCTTTGCCATCAACCTGGGCAAGGCTTTGGGCTTTAACGAAACCGAATTGAAGATGCTGGACTATTCCGCGGCCCTGCACGACGTGGGCAAGATCGGCGTGCCGGACCGGGTGCTGCTTAAACCCGACAAGCTCACGCCCGAGGAATTCGACGAGATGAAGCGCCATGCCAGCCGGACCAAGGAAATACTGGATAACATGTTCTTTGCCCGGGAACTCCGCGAGATTCCCCACATCGCCTCGACCCATCACGAGAAACTGGACGGTTCCGGTTATCCCTCTGGCCTGAAGTCGGAACAGATGACCGTCTCGGCCAAGATTCTGGCCATTGCCGACGTCTATGACGCCCTGGTGGCCCAGGACCGGCCGTATAAAAAGGCCATGACTCACGAACAGGCCATTGCCATACTGGAACAGGGCCGGGACGCCAAATTCGACGGCAAGCTCCTGGACCTGTTCAAGGAAAAGAAACTCTACCTGATTGAACGGCGTCGATTGCCCAGGTTTGCCGTTAAACTTCCCTTTGAATACCGGCCGGTAAAGACCGCCGGGATTGACAAACTCACGGCCGAGACCGTCAATATCAGCGCCACCGGCCTGTTGCTGGGCAGCCGGAAATTATTGCCGCTGGGCGCCGAACTGGAGATATTCATGCGCCTGGCGGAACGGGATTATCATTTCATCGGCAAGGTGGTCCGGTCCGAGCAGAAATTCGCCATGCAGGTATATTATATGGGCGTGGCATTCTTCGGCATAACCGAACCCGAACAGAATGACTTATCCGCGGTCCTGGCACAGTATAAGAAAGTATAAAAAGGCAACCACGCACTAAGCGAAGCGTGACCACGGAGTGAATTAACACTAATACACACGAAAAATACTCGGGTAAAATAAATCCCCAATTATTGGTGTTCATTCGTGTCTATTCGTGGTTACGAAGTTTTCCTGATTAGGTAATATATGCATAATATCGTCGCAATCGTCGGCCGGCCCAATGTCGGCAAATCCACTCTCTTTAACGCCCTGACCCGGCGCCGGGTGGCCATCGTGGACGCCATTGCCGGCACCACCCGGGACCGCATCTCGGCCGAGGTCACCCGGAATAATCTCACCGTGGAATTGATTGACACGGGCGGATTCGAACCCAACTCGCAACAGGCGCTCTGGGCCGAGATTCGCCAGCAGATAAATGCCGCCCTGGATTCCGCCGACCTGATTATCTTCCTGGCCGATATCCGGACCGGAGTGACCGACCTGGACCTGGAAATCAGCAAGACCCTGCACCGCCAGACCAAGCCCGTGTTCCTGTGCATCAACAAGGCCGATACCATGCAATTGGAGGCCAGGCTCGGGGAATTCCGCAAGCTCGGTTGGGGCGAACCCCTGGCCGTCTCAGCCCTGCAGAAACGGGGCCTGGACGAGCTCTGGGAAAAACTAAGGGGTTATACGCCTGAAACGCCCAAAGTTTACACTGATGGCGCCGAGGCGCCAGAATGTGCAAGACCCGCGCCGCACGACGCCTTGAAAATCGCCATTGCCGGCAAGCGCAACGTGGGCAAATCCACCCTGGTCAATAACCTGGCCCAGGAGGAACGCACCATTGTCAGCCCGATTCCCGGCACCACCCGGGACGCTATTGACGTCCTGTTCGAAAAGGACGGACAGAAATTTATCGCCATCGACACAGCCGGCGTCCTGAAAAAGAAGAAACTCAAAGATGCGGTGGAAATCTACAGCCAGCAACGGACCGACTCGGCCATCCAGCGGGCCGACGTGGTGCTCTTTATGCTGGACGCCCGCGATAAAATCTCAGAGGTGGATAAGAAAATCGCCCATTCCATCGTGGAAAATTACAAGCCCTGCATTATCGCGGTCAATAAATGGGACCTGGTAAAAGACCGGAAATCAGGCGAATACCAGGAATACCTGGACGGGGTGCTGCCGGCGCTGTCGTTCGCGCCGATTGTCTTCATCTCGGCCAAGACCGGATTTAATGTTGACTCCATCGTCCAGATGAGCCGGGAACTCTACCAACAGGCCGGCATAAAAATCCCGACTCCGGGCCTGAACAAGGTGGCCGAGAAGATAAAGTCGCTTCTGCCGGTGGCGCACCGGGGCGCCCCGATTCCCAAGATATACTATGTGGCCCAGACCGGCTCATTCCCGCCCACTATTACCCTGATGATAAACAACAGCGCCCTGTTCAGCAAGCAGGCTATCCGCTATATCCAGCAGCAATTGCGCAAGGAACTATCCATCAGCGAAGTGCCGATCAAGGTCCTGCTCAAGAATAAGAGCCGGAAAAAATAGCCGGTTCAGCCACCCATTTTTATTCAATGTCAGCAGGATTGAATTTAATAGACATGTCTTGAGCGTCTCTGTTATAATAAATTACATATTATGCTTATCCCGATTATTGAATCGCTCCGGCCCAAGCAATGGCTGAAGAACCTGTTCGTCTTTGCCGCCCTGGCCTTCTCGCGTAATTTCACCGAGATGCCTTTGCTGCTGAAAACCCTGGAGGCCTCCGTAGTCTTCTGCCTGTTAAGCAGCGCCTGCTATATCATCAACGACATTCTGGATGCCAAGGCTGACCGGCTTCACCCCATCAAGTCCCGGCGCCCGATTGCCTCAGGCCGGCTGCCCATCCTGCCCGCCCTGATTGTGGCCACCATATTATTGGCCGTCTCGCTGGGCTGGGCCGCAAAATTATCCCTGCCCATCAATAACCAGACCGGTCTGCCGTTCTTCCATATCGTCATGGCGTATGCGCTATTGCAGATATTGTATTCGCTGGCCCTGAAGAAAGTCATCATCCTGGATGCGCTGGTGATTGCCACCGGATTCGTCCTGCGGATGGTGGCCGGGGCTGTAGCTATCAATATCGCCATCTCCAGCTGGCTCTATATCTGCACCATTTCGCTGTCACTGTTCATCGCCTTCTCCAAGCGCCGGGCTGAGATGACCGTAATGGAGACACCTGAAAGCCACCGTCCGGTCTTGGGTGAGTATTCGCCCTATCTGTTGGACCAGATGATTTCGTCCTTGACTGCCTCAACCATTATGGCCTATACGCTCTATACCCTGGCCGAGGAGACGGTCGCCAAACTCGGCTCCCAAAATATGCTCCTGACCATCCCCTTTGTAGTCTACGGAATCTTCCGGTATCTGTATTTAGTACATCATAAGCAGCAAGGAGGAGAACCAGAGAATATCATCCTGGCGGACAAGCCTCTGCTGATTGATATATTAGCGTGGGTAACGGTGGTGATAATAATTTTGTATTAGCCACTAAGGCACAAAACCAATAAAGCAATAAAGAGTAAATGATATCTTGTTCCTAGTGACTTCGTGTCTTTGTGGCAAAGCATTTATGCGTTCTAAAATAGCAGTTCTTAAGACCACGCCAGCCACGGTGCTGGATGATTACCGGAAACTGATGCGCCTGGCGGACTACAAAAACACCCTGTCACCGGACCAGGACACGATTATCAAACTCAATCTCTCCTGGACCCGTTATTTCCCGGCCTGTTCCTCGCAACCCTGGCAACTGGCTGGCGTGGTCCAGACCCTGCTGGCGGACGGCTTTGCCCGCGAGCGCCTGTTCCCGCTGGAGAATAAGACCGTGGTAACCGACCCGATTAAGGGCGCGCAGAATAACCGCTGGCTACCAGTACTGGATAAATACAACCTGGCCTTCACGCCGTTGACGGAGGTTAAGTGGGTCAAATACCAGTTCAAACATAATCTCCTGATGCTGGATAAGATATTCCCGGATGGCATTGAGATTCCGGAGATGTTTATCGGGAAGAACATCATCCATCTGCCGACCGTCAAGACGCACGGGCATACGGTCACGACCGGCGCTATCAAGAACTCCTTCGGCGGCCTGCTGAAAGAGGCGCGCCACTATGCCCACAAACATATCCATGAGGTGCTGGTGGATTTGATGATAATGCAGCAGGAACTGCATCCCGGTATATTCAGCGTGATGGACGGCACGGTCTGCGGAGACGGGGCCGGTCCGCGCACCATGGTGCCGGTCATCAAGGACTACATCCTGGCCGGCGCTGATTCGGTGGCGCTGGATGCCGTGGCCGCTAAGATGATGGGCTTTGACCCGCTCAAGATAGATTACCTCCGAATCTGCAACGAGATGGGACTGGGCAATGCCGAGATGAAGAACATCGAGATAGTCGGCGCGGATATCTCTGGCGTGGATTTCGGATTCCGGACCAGGAAGAGTTTGGTCATCTGGGGCGACCAGCTGCTGCGCCAGGGCGGGCTAAAGACCATCGGCAAGATTGCTTTGCATCCGGCGCTGATGGGCTGGGCGCCGCTGGCCTCTAATCTCTATCACGATTTCCTCTGGTATCCGCTGATAGGTAAACACAGAATCAGTAAATTTATGGAAACGGAATGGGGGAAACTGTTCCGGGAATATTAGCCACAGAGATTAGCCACCAAGTCACGAAGGCACGAAAAGGAAAAACAAACCCGTGCGAACTTAGTGTCTTCATGGCAGGAATTACGATGTCTTCTTGGGGTGAATAACCTCAGTCATTAAATGTGGCTGGAATATCTTGGAAAACCCCAGGTATGAACCGATGCCTAACACGACCAGGCCGAGGACCCGGACGGTCTCCCACAAAAGATTCGGCGCCGGAGGCAGATACCTGAATCCCAGGTAACACACCATGCCCATCAGCAAACTGCAGAAGAGCGGCAGAATCAGGCTTTTCATAAACGCGCTTAATATTCCACCGGCTTCCGGAGCAATCGTCCGGCTTTTCCGCCCCAGGATATAAAGCAGTATCACCAGATTCAGGATGGATGAAACCGTGGTGGCCAGGGCGATGCCGCTTTCCCTGAACGGGAAGACCAGAATGATATTGAGAATGAAGTTGGTGATAACCATATAAATCCCGACCTTGACCGGCGTGACCATATCCTTCAGGGAATAGAAGGCCCGGTTGGTAATCTGGACCGCGCCATAAGACCAGATGCCGATGGAGTAGAATATCAGGACAAAGGTGGTCCGGGACACCGCGTCCAAGGAAAAGGACTTGATATGAAACAACGCGGACGGCAGCGAATAAAAAGACCAGTGGATAACCGGCTCGGCCAGGACCATCAGGCCGACTGAAGCCGGAAACCCCACGAACAGGGCAATCCTGAGCGCCTTGTTCAGCTCCTTGAACATCCCGCTGATGTCGTTCCTGGCCACATACTCGGCCAGGAACGGAAAGACCGCGGTGGCCAGCGAGATGCCGATTAAGGCAAAGGGGAATTGCATCAGCCGGTTGCCGTAATAGAGCGCCGAAACCGCGCCTTTTTCCGGAATCAGCGCGTAAGCAATCAGGTTATCTATAAAAAGGTTGACCTGGAACACCGCCAGACCGATTACGACCGGTCCCATCAGGCGCAGGATTTCCTTTAGGCCCGGATGCCGGAAATCTACGGCCGGCCGGTAGATGATATTACGCTTGAACAGCGGCGGCAGTTGAATCAACACCTCAAGGATGCCGCCGGCCAGGATAGCCCAGGCAATAATCGCCACCTTATTCTCATCGCTGGTATTGATCTGCCCGGCTATGATAAACCCGCCGATCCAGCAGATATTCAGGACCACCGAGGCCAGGGCCGGCATCAGGAAGTGCTTGAACGAATTCAGGACAGCCTGGAGCAGCGCCACCAGGCAGATCAGCGGCATATAGGGAATCATTATGCGCAGTAATTTCAGGAATACCGGTGAAAATACCTTGGTCGGCTGAACCAGCGAAGGCGTGATAAACGGGATAACAAAGGTGGTTAATATGACCAGCCCGGCAATCAGGGCCAGGAACCCGAAGAGCATGGTGATAATAACATTGATCAACCGCACTACCTCGGAAAACGGTTTTTGGTTGATGTAGGATGACAGGGTGGGTATGAACGCGGCCGAGAGCGCGCCCTCGCCAAACAGCCGGCGGAAGAGATTGGGAATCTGGAAAGCAAAGATGAAGGCGTCCCAGACCGGGCCGAAGAAGCCGGTGCAGAGCACATCGCGCAGGAATCCCAGAATCCGGCTCAACAGGATACAGGCGCTGATAAGACCGGCCGAACCAAGAATGCTCTTTTTCATATTATAATGCCCTTTTATATTATCGGACAGGGGCAGTGCCAGATTAAACTAATTTAATCTTATACACAATAAAATAACTTGACTAAAACCGCGGGGATATTAATAATAATCGTCAATTAACTTCGCATCATGATTAGATAAGGAGCCAAAATATGAATAAGGTTATAAAAATGGGTTTTGTATTGTTTTTAGGGTTATTGATTACCGGCTGCGCCATGCCCGCGGGGGGAATGATGAAGGAGCGGGTTTCGTCATATAACACCGATAGTACACAAGTGGTTTATTCCAATCAGGTCAGCCAGGAATTTATTGACGGGGTCGGGGATATGGCCTTGGGCCTGCTGACCTCAGACGCCATTGCCAAGGCGTCAACACCGCCGTTAATCGTCATCAGGCCGCTGGAAACCGAAGGCGAGGTGCCTTTTGACACCGCGAAATATGCGGAAGCCGAACGGAGCCTGTTAATCGGCAAGGCCGGAGACAAGGTCAGATTTATCGATAAAGAGACGACCGTGGAGGCGAATTATTATCTGTACGGGGTGATTTCCATAGCCGCAGCCGCCACCCCGCCATCCAATACCCCCGGCAGGAGACGATACTCGACTCAATCCGCCACAAATTATTTACAGCAAGCAGCTAAGAGCAACCAAGAAACGACGAGCGACAATAGGGCGTATAAGTTTACCATGATGCTGGTTGACCCGCATGCCAATGCCACGCTTTGGAAGGATGAATGCGGTTTCACGCCAACAGAAATGCCGCAAACCTCTCCCAAGAAGAAGCGTTCCAAATAATACTCCTATCTTAACAGGCGCAGGGAGTTAGCGATAACCAGGAGCGAGGAAAGCTGGTGCGCCACCGCGCCCCAGATCATATTGTGCTGGTGCTGGACGAACCAGGTCACCACGACCATCATTACGATATTATATAAAATAGAAAAGGAGAAGTTCTGCCTGATGACGCCCAGGACCCGGCGGGACAGCGCAATGGCCTGCGGGATTTTGGACAGGTCATCGCTCATCAGCGAGACGTCCGCCGCTTCAATGGCCACGTCAGAGCCGAAGGCGCCCATGGCCAAGCCGACATCCGCGGCGGCCAGGGCCGGGGCGTCATTGACCCCGTCGCCCACCATCCCGACCTTAAAACCCTGGGCCTTGAGTTCCTTGAGTTTGTTGACCTTGTCTTCGGGCAGCATACCGGCATAGAATTCCGGAGCGCCCACCTGTTGGGCAACGGCGGACGCCACCCGTAGGTTATCGCCGGTAATGATGGCTATCTTTTTTATCCCGGCCTGTTTTAGTTTCTGTATGGCTTCCGGCGCCTGGGACTTGAGGGTGTCGGTCACGCCGATAATGCCGACGATGTTTTTATCGCGCACTACTACTAAGGTGGTCTTGCCCTGGCCCTCCAGGCGAGCGATTGTCTCATTCACGGCCGGTGTAATATTAATCTTTTCTTCACTAATCAGCCGGCTGTTGCCGACTATGATGATTTTATCCCGGCAGGTTGCCTTGATACCCGAGCCCTTGAATATTTCGCAGGTCTCGGGCTCCGGAACCGGTATTTTAAATTCCGCTGCTTTATTCAACACAGCCCGGGCAATCGGGTGTTCGGAACTTCGCTCAGCCAGCCCGGCTAATGATAAGACGTCTGATTCGGTATTGTTGCCTACAGGAACGATATCGGTCACGGCCAGTTTGCCGGTAGTGAGCGTGCCGGTCTTGTCTATCAAGAGCGCATTCAGCCCGCCTAATGCCTCCAGGTATTGACCGCCCTTGATAAGAATGCCCTTGCGCGAGGCATTGGCCAGACCGGTGATTACCGCGGTGGGCGTGGCCAGAACCAGGGCGCAAGGACAGGCCACGATAAGCAAGGTTATGGCTGTATAGATATTGAGAGTCAGGACAAACACTATAACGCTGATGGCCAGGACCAGAGGGATAAAATATTTGGCATAGCGGTCCGCCACCCGCTGGATAGGCGCCTTCTGCGATTCGGCTTCCAGAATCAGCCGCTTAATCAGGGCGAATTTGGTGTCGTCTCCGGTCTTGGTGGCCTTCATCTCAAAGGCATTGCCTTCGTTAATAGTGCCACTGTAAACCGTATCGGATTGTTTTCCGCCAGAGGCGGATCCGCCGTTATCTTTGGCGGACTTCTCCACCGGCAGCGATTCGCCGGTCAGCATTGATTCATTAAGCGTGCCCTGGCCTTTGACAATGACGCCGTCTACCGGGATTCTGGCGCCCGGCTTGATTATCAGAATATCGTCAACCTTGACGCTTTCAGAAGGGACTTCCAGTTCAATGCTTATTTCGTCGGTGCCCCGTTTGACCAGCGTCGAAACCGGCGCCAGATTGAGAAGTTTAGTGGTGGCCTTGCGGCTCTGGCGCAGAGCGAATCGCTCCAGGGTCTCGCCGATGAGCATAATCAGGATGACCATGGCGGCTTCTTTATAGGCGCCGACAATAACCGCGGCAATAGAGGCGATAGAGACCAGGGTAAACACGGTCAGGTCCCGGACCAGCAGCGCCTGGATAGCGCCTTTTAATATGGTGTAACCGCCGATGATGATAACGCCTAATGACAACAAATTGGATAG
This sequence comes from Planctomycetota bacterium, assembly GCA_016235865.1. NCBI lineage: Bacteria > Pseudomonadati > Planctomycetota > Planctomycetota bacterium. Next base: position 282,084 of record JACRIK010000003.1, read on the forward strand.
GGTCAATTCCCAAGCCAGCGGATGAGGCGCCAGATGCAGTAGGTCGACCAGATTGGCGGCAATGACCAGAACCGCGCAGAGCGCCATCTGGGCAAAGAATATCCGTTCCGCCCAATAAGCCCGGGTCTTTTCCCAGACGGTTTCCCGGACAATATATCCGGGTCGGGTAATGGCTTTTTTGATGTGCTCAATATCGGTCCGATACGGGTCGTAACGCACCGCCACCTTCTCGCCGATGAAGTTAACGCTGGCCTCCATCACGCCGTTGACGCAGAGCAGTGATTTTTCTATATTCAGGGCGCAGGCCGGACAGTGCATTCCGGCAATTGGAATAGTCACCCGGCTGCTGTTTATATCTTTGCGTGCCGGCGGGGTATCTTTTTTCGGCTGATGGTCACAACAAGCAATGGACATATATAATAATGTATCTTACCTCAAAGGTTAAGTCAACCATTATTTCAGATAGCTGACCTCAGCGCCTGACTTGATTATCCGGTGGGCAATAATTTCGGTAATGATAATTATGTCTTCCAAAGGCAGGTAATGGGTAATGCCGGTGTCGTAGAGCACCTTAAGAGTCTCGATTGCCGGCTCTGGTGAGTTATCCGATTCCCAGAGCACAAAAGACAGTGGCACATTGGGCAGGACCAGTGACTTAAACCGATATTGCCGCCCTTCCCGGGTCAGGTTAAATCCGATACTCTGCACAGCCTTGATGAATCCGGCCGGCGCTGCGGCAAATCTCCTGACAATCAGGTCGATACTGCGCGCCTTGTAGGTGGGATAATAGAATGCCGCGCCCGGGATATGTTCCAGGGTGGCCTCCTCCCGGGTGAGCGGTGAGCCGTCGGCCGTAACCAGATAATGCAGGAGCAGGATCTTCTCGCTGATTTTTGGCTCCCGGCCGGAAGAAGTAACTATGTTTTTGCCCCGGTCTTTTCCGCCAGAGGCGGATCCGCTTTCGGCGGAAATTATAAAGGTCTCGCCCAGCAGTTCAATAGATAATATGCCGTCAGCCAGCCTGGCGCTGCTGTTAAAGGCCACGTCAGCCAAATCCAGCTGGGCCAGCTTTTCGCAGGCCAGTTTGTATGACGTTTCGTAGGGATTCTGCATAATATTCAGTAAGCGGATTTAGCAGATTCTGCCGATTTAGCAGATTTATTCCGTCATTCTGCTTAATCAGTTTTATCTGCTTAATCTGTTTACACAACGGCTGTACAAATTATAATTAATCATTATGAAATATTCCATCGCCTTTGAAGACGATTACCTGCTGGTCGTGGACAAATCATCCGGGCTGCTGGTCATCCCCACGCCCAAGGGTGAAACGAACACCCTAACCGACCTGTTAAATAACTATCTGGCGTCCAAATACCCGGGGCAGAATATCAAGGCCCATCCCTGCCACCGCCTGGACCGGGAAACCTCAGGCCTGATATTATACGCCAAAGGCAAGGCAATGCAACAAAAAGTGATGGACCAGTTCCACCAGAAACAGGTGGGCAAGAAATATCTGGCCTTTGTCCAGGGCCGCCCCAAGAAACAAACCGGATTCATCAATTACAGGCTGGAAGGCAACGAGGCCGGCACCAAATATCAGGTGGTAAAATATTACCCGGCCGGATATTCACTGCTGGAAGTGGAGCCGGTTACCGGCCGAACCAACCAAATTCGCCTGCATTTCAAGATGATCGGCCATCCGGTGGTGGGCGAGCGCAAGTTTGCCTTTGCCAAGGATTATCCGGTCAAGGCCAAGCGGCTGATGCTCCACTCATCCTTTATTTCCCTGGTTCATCCGAACACCAATGAACCGGTGAGTTTTAGTAGCAATCTGCCGGCCGATATGCTATCATTCAACGCATGATTATTCAGAGATACGTTATCCGGGAATGGCTGATAAATCTCATGATAGTTACCACGGTCCTGCTGGCTGTGATTCTGCTGATAGTCCCGTTCTTCCAGTTCCAGAAGTATACGGCTCTGGATGAGGAATTCGTCTTCAAGGTCCTGCCGTATTTTGTGCCTATTTCGCTGGTCTATATCATTCCGCTGGCCGTATTGCTGGCCAGTTTATTCGTCTTCGGCCGGCTGGCCGAGGACAATGAATTGCTGGCCATGAAATCATCCGGCATTTCGCTGGGCCGGATAACCCGGCCAATATTATACCTGACCGTTATCCTATCCATCGGGGTAATCCTGATAAACACCCGGCTCATCCCCTACTGCCATTCCCAGACCAGGCAGTTGACTATTTCGGTGTTTGAGAAACGGCTGTTCTCCGGTTCCCGCGGGGCGGACGAGATAAAACTGCCGGACGGCAAGATTACCTATGCGAACTATGATAACGGGATTTTCGAGTCGGTCCGCCTGCTCAAGTTCGGCCAGAAAAAAGAGGATTTGACCGAGGAGCTCTCGGCCCAAAAAGGCAAGTTCAAAATTGACGAAGACAAGGCCGAACTCGCGCTGGACCTAGACAAAGTCTATATCACCCGCTGGGAAAAAGGCGCCGCGACAGGCAAAGAACGAACCATACCGCATCTGGTGCCGGCCGACCGGATGATTTACAAGATGGACGTCTCCACCCTGTTTGCCCCGTCCCGCCGAAACCTGGCCAGTTTAACCGACAGCGAGCTGGATGAAATGCTCATCCAGTATAAAGACAATCCCACCAAAACCCGGCAGGTCCTGTTCAGCAAATACCAGCGCTATGCCAGCGGCCTGACGCCGCTGATCTTCGCCCTGATCGGCATTCCCATCGGCGTGTTAATCCGCAAGGGCTCCAAAGTAGCCGGCATCGGCATCAGCATGCTGGTCGTCTTTGTCGGCTATTATCCGCTGACCATGTTTTCCAACCTGCTGGGCGTGAAAAAAACCGTTATTCCGGTCATAGCCTCGGTCTGGCTGGGCAATATTATTATCGGACTGGCCGCCCTGGCTTTGGTTTACTACATAATCAAGAATGATAAATAAACTGCTGCTGTCCGGGCCTTATTCATACATCCGGAAACTGGATTATTATGTCCTGAAAGCTTTCCTGTTCGCGCTGACCATCTCCATCCTGGCCCTGCTGGGCTTATATATCGTGATTCACTTTTTCACCAATATCAGCGACTTCATCGAGATTACCCAACAGGAGGTTTTTATCTTCATTCCCAGGTATTATCTCATCCGGCTGCCGATAATCCTGTATAAACTCATCCCGATAATGATGCTCATTGCGGTGATGATCGCCGTTTCCCGCCTGATGAAAACCCGGGAACTGATCGCCATGCTCTCGGCCGGCATCGGCATCCACCGTATCGTCCTGCCCATCTTTATCGCCGTGTTGTTTATCATCGGCATAATGTATTTTGTCAACGAGGTGGTCACGCCGTATCTGGGCAAGTACCTGACCATCACGGAAAAGATTCTCAAGTCCGAAGGCTCGGACCGGTTCCTCATCCGCCAGGCCCGCTCGGCCGCCTCATCAGAAGGGCCGGCATCAACCTACCAGTTTACCATAAAGAAATACGACTATGTAAAACAAACGATGCATTCCATCTGGGTGAATCAGTATGACCCGGAGAGCAACCTGATGGCCCAGATTATCGCGGAACGGGCCGAGTGGACGGAAAAGAAGCTCCCGGGCTGGATGTTTTACCACGGGACGTTTTATTCGTATGACAATACCGGGCGCCGCAAGTCGCTGCCCCGGTCCTTTCAGGGCGAGGGCTTCCTGCTTTCCTGCGACCTGACTCCGCGCTCCATAGAAAAGGTCGAGGAGACCTCGGCCTATATGAACTCTCGCCAGCTGGGCAATCTCATTACCCTGCAGCCCAACAACCGCGCCCTGCAGGTCCAGTATTACTCCAAGCTGACCGATCCGCTGATTGTCCTGATACTGATATTCCTGGGCCTGCCGTTTGCCCTGGCCCGGAAAAACCAGAATTTCTTTACCGGCATCGGCATCTGCCTGATGGCCAGCCTGGGATTCTTCATGGTGAAATTCCTGTTCGAGGGATTCGGCAACAAGGGCATCATGCCGCCCCTGTTGGCCGTAACATTACCCTTGATAATATTCGCCGCGCTTGGTATAATATTAGCCAGAAGGATTCGTACTTAGCAAAGCGTGACACGAAGCACCCCGATAGGGGAGCGCACGTAAACTTAAATGAATAACAGCGAACACCGCAGTGACCGTCCGCCCTCTGGACGGGACCTCGCCTCGGCGGGCGATAGCGACCAATTCAGCCGCCATATCCGGCTGCCCTATTTCGGCGTCGAGGGGCAGAAGAAAATCAGCCAGGCAAAAGTGTTTGTGGTCGGCGCCGGCGGACTGGGCTCGCCGGTGGCCACTTACCTGGCCGCGGCCGGGGTCGGCACGCTCGGGCTGATTGATAACGATACAGTGGAAATCTCCAACCTGCCCAGACAGATATTGCATCATCCGGGCACGGTCAGCGAACTCAAGACCGCCTCGGCCGAAAAACGCCTGGCCCAGGTCAATCCGAATATCAAACTCAATATCTACTCCGAACGGCTCAAGGCCGATAATATCGCCGGCCTAATCAAGGACTACGATGTGGTGGTGGACGGCAGCGATAATTTCGCCACCAAATTCCTGCTCAACGATGCCTGCGTGATGCAAAGTATCCCGCTGATTCACGCCGGCGTCCTGCGCTACGGCGGACAAGTAATAACCATCTTACCCCATAAAAGCGCCTGTTACCGATGCATCTTTCCGGAACCGCCGCCGGCCAACAGCGTCCCAACCTGCCAGGAGGCCGGCATCCTCAATACCGTGGCCGGAATCATCGGACTGATACAGGCCACCGATGCAATCAAACTTATCATCAAGGCCGGCCAGCCGCTGACAAATAAATTACTGGTCTTTGACGCACTGGATATGAGTTTCCGAACTATAGAAATACAGCGCAGCCGGAATTGCCCGGTTTGCTCCAAAAACCCCTCGATTAAGACGCTGAACGACTGTGATTCCACTTCATTGGAATGCAGATAACATGCTAAATACTGTATACTTTATACTACATACTTTACCATGACCACCTATTTAGTTTACTCTGACATCTATCTGGAACACGACACCGGACCGCATCCGGAAACCAGCCAGCGGCTGGCCGCCACCATGGCCTACCTCAAAAGAAAGGACTGGCTAAACAAGACAACCCTGCTTGAACCGCGCCAGGCATCCATTGACGAGATTGCCTATGTCCACAGCCGGGAACACATCGAATCGGTCCGGAAAGTGGCCGAGCAAGGCGGGGGCTATCTGGATGGCGATACCCCGGTGTCAGAAAAATCCTATGAGGTGGCGCTCTATGCCGCCGGCGGAGTCCTAACCGCGGTTGATAAGGTTATGAAATCTAATCCGGGAAATCCGCATTCCGCACTCCACACTCCGCAATTTAATAACGCCCTGTGCCTGGTCCGTCCGCCCGGGCATCACGCTATGCCTACGCACGGCATGGGATTCTGCCTGTTCAATAACGTCGCCATTGCCGCCCGCTACGCCCAGAAGAAGCACGGCCTGAAAAAGATTGCCATCATCGACTGGGACCTGCACCACGGCAACGGCACCCAAGAGGCGTTCTGGTTTGACGACACGGTCCTGTTCTGTTCCCTGCATCGTTACCCCTATTATCCGGGCAGCGGCTCGGAGGCGGAAACCGGCTCAGGCAAGGGCGCGGACTTCACAATCAATATCCCGGTCTCCGGATATACCTCCAGCCGGGAATACCTGGACAAATTCTCCCGCCTGATGACCGATGCGGTCCGGCCGTTCAAGCCGGATTTCATCTTCATCTCTGCCGGATTTGACAGTTACAAAAACGACCCGCTGGGCGGACTGGGCCTGGAAATAAGCGACTATGGTGAGATGACCCGTCTGGTCCGGGCCGTGGCCGATGAATGCTGCCAAGGCCGGATGGTCAGCGTCCTGGAAGGCGGTTATGACCTCCAGGGCCTGCCGCTCTGTATCGAGGCGCACCTGTCGGAATTAAGCGCTGGTTAGTTAGAGCCGATAGGAAGGTAGTGACGTACCGGCTCTTATCCCGTAGCTTACGTCCTCCCAAGCGGAGGGGTTAGAAATTATTTTATTTGACTTTTATCCCTCTTTTTGGATAATATTTCACAATGTCTAACATCTACAACATCGGCCGGATTACCTATCAGGAGGCGGTGCGCCAGACGCTGTTTTATATCGTGCTGGCCGTCTCGGCCGTCCTGCTCCTGATTTCGCCGCTGTTCTGCCTGTTTGCCTTTGGCGAGGAGGTCTCGATGATGCGCGAGGTCGGCCTGGCCACCATCACCTTCGCCGGCATCCTGATTGCCGTCCTGACCGCTTCACAAGTCATCACCAGCGAGATAGAAAACCTGACCGCCATCATGCTCCTGGCCAAGCCGGTCCGCAGGAGCGAATTCATCATCGGCAAATTCGCCGGCATCCTATTCACCATCCTGATTGCCTTCCTGTTTCTGGGCGCGGTCTTTATCCTGACCTACTGGTATACGGAATTCCTGCCGGTGCTCGAAGCCAATGTCAAGGCCGGCAAGTATCTGACCGGTTCGGCGTCAAAGCTCCAGGACACCTATACGTTCTTCCGGACCGATGTCTGGCTGCTGGCCAAAGGCATCTACGGCTGTTTCCTCCAGGTGTCTATCATGACCTCATTTGCCGTGATTCTGTCCACCTATTTCTCGCTGGTCATTTCCGGCATCGGCTGTTTTGCCGTGCTTATCCTGGGCAATATCTCTGATTACCTTTATCATTCGCTCAGCCAGGGTTCCTCCATAATCGTTACCGGCCTGGCCCGGATCTTCTCCGCGCTCCTGCCCCATTTCAGCCTGCTCAACACCAGTTCACTGGTTACCGCCCAGTCACCTGTTTCCCTCTACTATCTCTTATTGACCTCTTTTTATACGCTGATTTATGTTGCTTTTGTCTTATATATAACCATACTGATATTCTCGAAGAGGGAAATCAAATAATTCTTTATGTACACGGATTAAGCGGATACGACTGATTAAACGGAAATATAAACCGCCCTCAGGCGGGTCAGTTAAATCAGCAAAATCAGTTTAATCCGCTTACGAAATTTTCTATGCGTTATGTAGTATTCGGCGATATCCACGGCAATCTGGAGGCGCTCGAGGCCGTGACGGAAAAAATGGCCAATGAAAAGCCGGATAAATACATCTGCATCGGCGATTTGGTCGGCTACGGCGCCAATCCCAATGAATGCATTGACAAGGTCAAGTCATTAAATCCCATCCTGATCGCCGGCAACCACGACTACGCCGCGGCCGGACTGCTCAACGTGGATTTCTTCAATACCTACGCCTTCCGGGCCATCGAATGGACCAAGCACCAGTTGACCCCGGAGCACAAGGAATTCCTCCGGAATATGAAACTCATCCAGCGGATTAACAATCTCACCGTGGTCCACGCCACGCCCTACAGCCCGGAGATGTTCGAGTATATGGAGAACAATTACGACGTCCAACTGGCCCTGACCTCGCTCAATACCCCGGTCTGTTTCATCGGCCATTCCCATATCCCCATCTCGTTCACGATTAACCGGGGCAGTATCTCATTCTCCACCGAGCCCTATACCACCATAAAAGGCAATAACAAGGTCATTATCAATGTCGGCAGCGTCGGCCAGCCCCGGGATGAAAACCCGGAAGCGTCCTATGCGGTCTATGATACCGAGGAGGCCGTGGTCTGGATTAAACGGGTGGAATACGACATCAAAAAGACGGCGGACAAGATACTCAAGGCCAAACTGCCGGAAATCCTAGCTGAACGAATTAAATACGGACGGTAGAAGATGCAACCACAGCCCTTCCCGATGGATATCGGGATGGTCGGTAGCATTTAGCCAGTGGCTAAAGCGCACCGGGTACTTGCACAGATGTACAATTCCCCCTTAATAAAGGGGGTAAGGGGGTTGTTGAAATCCTCCACAAAAACCTCACCTATAAAATAATCGGGATAGCCAGTGGAATACACAGCAAATTAAACGATAGGATTAAAAGTCGGATTACTCATTAATTTTGGCACCAAAAGTCTGGATTGGAAACGAATAGTTTATTAGAATTATATTCCACTGATTATACTCTTCTTAATCTGCGAACTCCGCAGAGACCGCGAAGCGAAATCTGTGGCTAAGTATTTATGAAATTATCTACCAAAGTCGGCCCGTTCAGATTCAAGAACCCCATCCTGCTGGCCTCCGGCACCTATGGCTACGGTAAATCATCTAAGACCCTGAATGTTGATTCCCGGGTCAGCCAGTTAGGCGGATTCATCACCAAGACCATCACCATCAAGGAGCGATTAGGCAATAATCCGCCCCGCATCGTGGAAACCGCATCCGGCATCATCAACTCAGTCGGCCTGGAAAATCCGGGTATGGCCAGATTCTGCGCGGAATACCTGCCGGAGATGGGACGGCTCAAGACGGTTCGGATTATCAGTATCGGCGGCGCATCCACCGACGAGATTATCCAGGCCATTAAATTATTCCAGCAACACAAATACCGGACCTTTGACGGCATCGAACTCAACATCTCCTGCCCAAACGTAAAGATGAGTGGCAGGTTTATCCAGCCCCTGCGTGCGCAGTCGCAACGGAGTCCCGATTATTTCGGGGCAGGGGCTGGATGCATTGCTCAATCGCCTGTGGAAGTCCGCAAGACCGTGCAAAAGGTCTTGAAGGTAGCCCGTCTGCCCATCATTGTTAAACTCTCACCCAATGTCACGGATATAGTGGAGATTGCCAATTCCGCCCTGAAAGCCGGGGCAAAGGTCCTGTCGCTGATTAATACCGTCTCGGCTTTGGCAGTTGATTACCGTACCGGCAAACCCATGCTGGGCGGCGTGACCGGCGGACTATCCGGCCCGGCCATCAAACCCATTGCCCTGAAGATGGTTGCAGATGTGGCCAGCAAGACCAAGGCCGAGGTGATTGGCATCGGCGGGATAATGAATGCCAAGGATGTCCTGGAATTCCTGTCTGTCGGGGCTAAGGCAGTCCAGGTCGGCACGCTGAATTTAGTCGACCCCTTCGCGGTCTTTGACCTACCGGCTGCTCTGAAGAAATATATAACAAAATAAATTCCCCCTCTCCCCTTCGTGCGAAGGGGGTTAAGGGGGATTTTTACTCCCCTCTATTAAGAGGGGTCGGGGTGTGTCGGTTACACCACATATCCAAGAATATAGATTACCAACTCAGTAGAATTCGTTCCGCCGACATAGGCCTGCCAGAGCAATGTTCGGTCGGTTGCCACCGGCATCAGAACCGAGCCGCCATTACTAATCCCCGGGGCATTAACCGCCGGAGCCATGACCTGCAGGGCATATTCCGCGCCTAACTGCCGAAAGATGTATGCCATCATCCCGCCATCGGTATAGCTTTGGGTGATACAGGCGATTGAGACAATCACGCCCTTGGTGCCGACCGGGATGATTGTAGACAGGTCAACGCTGGCCGGCTGGGTTGTTGCGGTAATCCCGCCTTGGTCAAGGGCCGTGGCCGGAACAGGAAGCATAGTCAAAACATCGCCGCCGCCCACGCCCGGCGCTAATTTGGCCTGGGTCACTTGCCCATCGCCGATTTCCGCAGTAGCAATTGGCGGTGTCAGCGGTCTGGACGGAACACTAAAGGATAATTTTTCAGGCGTAATCTCGCCGTTGATAATCTTCTCGCGGTTGATGCTGTTGGATGCGATTTGCGTATAGCCGACCGTATAATCAGCTATTTTAGCGCCGGTTACGGACTTGTCTTTTATCTTGACCGTCTCTACTGCATTGGTGGCAAGTTTAGAAACCGTTACTGACGCATCGGTAATCTTCGGCCCAGTTACTGCCAAAGCCCCAATCTCATCTGTAGTCACTGCCGGAGTAATCGGCCTTGCTACCGAGGGCGGAGTAAATGACAACTTGGCTTGAGTGATTGCTCCGTTGACTATCTTCTCAGTAGTCACGGCGTTGGGGCTCAGTTTCTCTGCAGTGACTGCGCCAGGGCCGATTTTGGGCCCGGTGACTGCGCCGAAGATAATCTTTTCCGTGGTCACGCTATCTGTTGCCAACTTACTGCCGATTACTGCCCCGGGCGCAATCTTGTCCGTAGTCACTGACGCATTGGCAATCTTTTCCGTAATGACGCTATTCACTGCCAGCTTACTGCTCTCTACGGCCGCAGATGCAATCTTCGGCGTGGTAACAGCCGCATCTTTCAAGCGGGATGTGGTCACCTGTTGCTCGCCGATTTTGTAGGCGGTCACTGCGGCATTGGCGATTTTCTCGGTGGTCACAACCTTAGTCCCGAGTTTAACCGTGCTGACTGCGCCGTCTGCTATCTTGGGCGTGGTTACTGCGCCATTAGAAATATGTTCAGTTTTTACTTCGTTGGGTTGTAGCGCCATATAAAACTCACAATCTTTCACCACGGAGACACGAAGGACACACCCCGAAAGCATTCGGGGCGTGCCTCTGTGCCTCCTGTGGTTGCATTTTACGGACTGACCGTGCACTTGGCCGTTTCGCCGAAAGGACCAAAACGAATCCTCTTATCAAACCACTGAGCCCGGTATTCCACATTGGTCGGTTCGGTTATGCCCAGATTGTGCAGATAGGGACTGTTGGTATCGTCGGCCACATAGACCCACGGCCCGCTTTCTATGCGATAGAAAATTCTGGCTCCGGCAATGTCTTTGGGTTTGGCGTTACGTTTTTCATTGGATGGATTGACGCCGAAATGAATCGTAACCTGTCCGCGTTGCTTCCAATCCAGCAACAAAATGGGCGGCGTCAGATTCAGCACATAGTCCGGCGAAATCGGGGTCGGATTCGTGTCCCACACGGTAATCCGCAGTGTGGCCCGTTGTCCGTCGGTCAGTTCCGGGTGTTTCTGGGCCATCCCAGCCACTGGCCTGACCGTATCCTTGGCCGTATCACGTCCGGCATCCTTGTCCTCGGCCGCAGAACGGGCGGCATCCTGGGCGCTCTGGTGCGCTACATAGAGAACCTGCCAGGCCGGATAGGCGTTGACGGCCGCGGTAATCTGGGCCGCCGGCAGCCCGAGGGCCGTGCCAATCGGGCCGATATTAGCGCTGAAATTACGCAGCCACTCGTCAAACTCGGCATCCGTTTTCGGGATATAATCCATATTATACTCCTCTCTTTTTCATTAACCCATTAAAGTTAATAGGGTTATGATAATAATCAGCCCTTGGGTCTGAAACTTTCATCCCCTGGGCGGAAACTTTCATCCCTGGGGCGGAAACTTTCATCCCTCGGACTGAAACCTTCATCCCTCAGTCCAAACGTTCATCCTTGGGGATGAATCCTTCATCCCTAGGACTGAATCTTTCATCCCTGGGGCGGAAACTTTCATCCCTCGGCCTGAATCTTTCATCCCTGGGGCTGAAACCTTCATCCCTCAGTCCGAGCATTCATCCGTGGGGATGAACCTTTCATCCCTGGGACTGAATCTTTCATCCCGTAGTCCAAAACGTCTGTTGTCCCCTACAAAACACCTCCTTTCGTTAATATAAAATATTTACCATAGTCGCATTGGTGGAAATTGTCGTTGGAGTTCCGCCGCCTATTGCTACTGACTTTAGATTTCCGATGCCTAAAGAATCGGCTCCGTCTATATAAAATACTTTCGTGGAATCAGAACTGATTTCATAACAACTGTAAGAATACGCGCTAACTCCTGAAGCCAAAGTAATCGGGGTGCCGCCATTTATGGGCACGACTTTTAAAGTACCGATACCGGACGACCAAATCACATCACATAAATAAACCACTTTTGCGCCATCCGGAGTAATTTTCCGATACCGATTATCAGTAACATTATCAAGCGTAATAGGTGTGCCGCTGATTATCGGCGCCGATTTTAATACGCCGCTATAATCACTGCCTGTTATATTAGCGGTAGGGTTATCAATGTAAACGACGTAATTGGAAGGCGCGGGTGAGCCTGCTGAAGCACTGCTTCCACTATCGCCCTTAGAGCCCCCGCATGCCCCCATATAAAACGCGGCAATCGCCATGCCTAACACCAGTACTGTAAAAGCCCTCCCAATTACTTTTGTGCTATTCATAATAGCACCTCCTTTCTTACGGACCGTTAAAGTTTAGACGTTACAGTCCAATTAGGTTGTTATTCCATCAGAAAAGGAAAATCCCGAACTCGAAAATAAGTCAAATTTCCAATCGGGATATTGTCCTTTTCATAGCGACCGATAAATGCCCATGCATCAGGTCGCTCCATATAGACCACCCAAAGAATCAATCCAAGCATACGCCCGGCCAATTTATCATCTCCTCCGGCCGCTTTTTCATAAATTACCTGACGAGAAGTATCGTTGGGCGTTTTTTCTCGTCATTCATGCTGTCTTTAACCGCTTCAACCTCTTCTTTAGTAAGACGAGAGCACATTAAATTATATATCTCTGGATACGGTATGTAATCAATGACCTTACGATCAGTGGTAATCAGCATTTAAATTTAAATTTTCTTTTTGTTGTTTTTATTACGTCCAAAAAGATTAGCGCCATTTTGGTGCGCTTCCAATAATCCCATTTCGCGGTCGGAATCATCTCTTCCAATAGTTCTTTGGCAAACGGCTTTATGTCATCTATGGCTTGCTGGGGTATTTCAACCCTAAGTTCAAAGAGCGAGGCAATAGTCAATAAACAGACCATCCGGTCAGCATCATATAAATGCGCTTTCAATACCGGAATCGCCTCTTTGGCCCTGAGCAACCCCAGACCGGCTATGGCATCACGCCGAATTCTGACATTGGGATTGTCCAGCATCTTTATCAAGACCGGAACCTCCGTCTTTTTCGCACCCAGTTTTTTCAGGGCGACGACGCACTCCTCCCGGGGTGAACGCCAGTCAGGACTGGCCAGCAGTTTTATTATTCCGGGAACGGCCTCTTGGGCGTCTAGTTCAGCCAGGGCATTAACTGCATCAACCGCCACATATTCATCATCTAACAGTTTAATCATGGCCGGGATTGATTCTCTGGCGCCCAATTTAGCCAGGGCATCCAAGGCCGCGGTTTTGGTTATCCGGTCTTCATTAACAGCTAGAAATTTTATCAGCCGGGGGATTATTTCTTTGACGCCGAAGTCGGTCAGGGCCATTATGGCCACCCAGCGCACCCATTTGTCGCTGTCTTCCAGTGCCTTAATCAGGTTTGGGATATACAACCTGGCGCCGGTTTTCGTAATAGCCGTTATGGCATCGCAGCGCACCTCATCATCCTTATTACTTAAGAGTGGTTTTATCAGGGGCGTCACCTGCTTGACGCCGAATCTGCCCAAGGTTATTACGGCGTAAGCGCGGACAAATTCATCCGGGTCGTTCAATAATTTCATCAGACCGGGTCGGGCTTTTTTGTCGTCCAGTTTTTTGATGACCTTCACGGCGCTGAGGCGAATTAGGCTTTTCTCGTTATTCAGAAGTTTTAGCATGGCCGGAAGGACCATCCGGGATTTAAGGCGTACTCCCAGAAAATGAACGGCGAATTGCCGAGTTTCCTTGTCGTCACTGGCCAGCATTTTTATTAGTTCGGAGATTAGGGTTTTGGAGCTGATTTTGGACAGGGCGTCCGCGGCAAAATAATCTTTTTTGCTCAACAATCTGATTAATTCCGGGACAGATTTTTGTGCAGATGCCAGCATAACCACCCTCCTTCTGTAGTTTGTTTTAGTAACGGATATTTAGCCGTTTCTAACTACTATGAATGATACAGAAGGGAAGTGACAGGGTAGGACACGGGCGAAGAAATTTCTTATATATAATTCGAATAAAGATTGGGCATTACTTATGCCTTTTACAACGTTTGCGTCTATGATTCACTGCGTTGACCAGAATCCGGCTAACGCGTGATTCGGATATATTCAGCACCCTTCCTATTTCTTTCATAGTTAAATTACCGTAAAAATAAAGCCGTGGCGCGAGTTTATCTGGTTTGTTCAATGCCTTGTTCGGAGACACACGAAAATATGTCAGTTTTTGTATTGGCATTTTGTCTTTTTCATAACGCCCAAAGGACCATGTATCGCCACGTTCCATAAAGACCACCCAGACAATTAATCCGAACATTAACGAGACATCATCATTATTTCGCCGGGCGGCTTTTTTATAAATCACCCGGAATGGATTATGTAGCGGCCTCACCCCGGCTGTGAGTATTTCGTTATCGTCAATCATTTGATTTAATGCCTTTTTGACGGCATTAAACTCATCATCAGAAAGTCGTTTGCGCATTAAATTATATATTGCCCGGTGCGGAATTCTCCGAATTACTTTTCCGGTATTAATGGAAACCAGCATACTTACCTCCTTATATAATGTTTTAAAGGTATTAGGCCCAAGCCCTAATAAACAACTATATACTACACCAGAAGCAAGTGACAGGGTGGGACACGGGGAATGAAATTTATATGCAAAAACAAGATAATTACTAAACCGGGTGCAACCTGTAATCTTTCAGTTCATATATACCGGATCGATCTAAAACATATTTTTTAAAATTTCCTTTTGGGTACGGGATCCCAACCATAAGATAACGAAATTTATGTCTACTCGGGAAAGCGTTGGGACACATAGCACATTCTTTAACTACTTGTAACAACCAATCTTCCCCCCTGTTTCTGCTTTTGTTATTATACCAGACTACCATTAAACGATGATCAGCAATACCAACAGTCAATTTTTGAAAATCATATAAAATGTCATCTTTCTTTCCCCATTCTATTTCTGCAATCAGAGCAAGCCCCCTAAATTTCTTCCACCCCTCTTTTTTATTTCCCCCTTCTTTACTCCAACATAAATCATATAACCATTCACCCCAGTGGGCGTTTAGTTTTTTACAAGGAGCCGCACATATACATATTTTGTATTGGTTTTTGTGTTGCCTCATTAAATTAAGGCGCCGGCTTTTCCCTAATATCGTTAAGCATTTTTTGACTGTTTTTGTCCATTTCTTATCCTTATCTTTGGTTGGTCTCAAATTGGTTGTTGTATATTTCTCTATATGTTTAAAAATTTCGGATTCGACTTTAGATAGCTTCATATTAACCTCCTTTATACTGTTTCACTATACCCTGGCTTATTTTTACTATCTGGTCAGCTAATTGTTTCGGCTTAATCACCTTTACCTCATCGCCCATTTAAAACTACGGGCTGTCCCTCACGGGATGCGTTGCTACTGTCCCGCCTGTCCAAACTCATGGCAAAGGTTGCGGTCAATGTGGACCATAGCCAGGCAGTCATCTTCGTTATATTTAAGAACCTTGTTTATTTTATTTTTATCTCCGTCCTTGAGGTATTCCCAATACAAGACCATAGATTCAAATGCCCCTACTTCTTTCTGTCGCCAGTTAAACCCTAATGCCGGTGCCACATGCTTAATGGAATATGTCGGAGCAGGCATATAGACCTGCTTTTTAAGAACATCCATTAAATCAACGCATCGCTTCATTAGGTTATTTAAGTCCGTCGTGAGTTCCGGATGCCGTGTAATTACTTTTTTCATAGTACCTGTTTCAAAACTATACCAGTGGTAGAGGCAATCGTTTTCATAATTACCAAGGTAATCTATAAATTGCCTGAAAATCTTGGTTTCATCCCTTACCCCTTTGCCAAGGAAATAGACGAACTTATCTCTTGACTCGTCCCAGACGCCAATCAAATAAACATGAGGTGGTTCAGTGGGATGAACCGCATCAGAGGTCTCAAAATCAAAATAGAAATTCCGTTTCCCACGAGGAATAGATAGTTTTACTCCCGGCTCTATAATCGGTTTATTATGTTTATACGCCTGAGCGTTGTAATAAATTCTTGTTCCCTGATTCTGACCCAATTCCTTTACGAGTTTTTCTAATTTGAAGGAATACAGGTCTTTTATAGAGGAGATATTAATTTTTTTCTGTAATTTAGGTCTTGTTCCGGCGCCGACATTATATAATAAAGTCAGGTCCATAGAATCCTTGAGTATTTTATTGGCGTAAACACGCCAAGGTGATTCTGTAGAATCCATCTTCCCGGGTATGGGCTTGTTTTTGCCGTCCCTAATTTGCTTCCATAGGTTAACATAATGATTAAATTTATCTATAATTTTTTTATTATAAGCCACGTTTTCCCGGCCTTCCTTTAAAACAACCGTAACCTCTTTTGAAGCATAACCCTGTATTGCCTCAAGCATTTTATTGTAGCATACGGCTTGAAAGGAATGATAATCCTGCAGGTTCTTTGACCTTTTGATTTCTATGACACGGTAATGATATTTGCCCAAATCAGACGGGGCGTCGTCGCTACGCACCAGCAAATCCCCCTTGCCATACATCTCTTCGGACAGCAACCAGAGATTGGGCTGGTAGATAACCTGTGTGCCTTTAAGCATTAATTCCATGGTTTGCTTAAGCGCCTTAAGTCCCCATTTTTCCTCTATTTTAATTGCATCGGGATAATTCTTTTCAACCCATTGCTTTTCATATTCCGCGCCACGTTGCATCTTAATCTCTGAATACCTATCAACTTCTTCCACCATTTCAGATTCAGGGGCGTGGAAGCTGCACCAGACAAAGAAAGGGTCATTAATAAGTTGGTAGAGGATGGAGGGCGAGAAGGTTTGACCGCTGACCGGGCTTTTATTATTTGTCGCCCTTCGTAAAAGTGTTGCTAACGTTATATCCTGACTCATTTAAAATAAGAGAATTTCCTTTAACATTGTCACCGTTTTTCTTTAAGTTAGGTGCAATTCCGACGCCAAAATACCTAACTACTTCGTCCCCTTGTTCGTTCCCATCATTCCCCATCCTATTTTGTTTATCTGCGTTTCCATCCTTCAAGAGATGTTGACAGGATAAAACGATTTTTACCCATTTTAAACAACTTTGTCAGAACATACGATATTTTAATATTTCTATGCTTGTTTTGCAAATCGGTAAACCCCTGAAATACTCTTTGTGCAATCCTCGGCGCGATGATGATAAACTTAACTCCTCTAATGCTATTGTGTTTTCCAATAATTTTGTCCAAAAGCCATAAACCGTCTTGTTCGTGTTTAATCATCATTGATACGCCTGGCATAAACCGGTGCTTACTCTTATTGCTTTCTATACAACTTTTCTTGTACTTATCTATTTCCTTTCCATGTTCTCTCTTGCTTAGTTTTTTTATTTTTTCCCATTGCTTGCGTACTTGGTCCACTATCTTGACTGGAACAGATTTGACTTTCGCCTCGCAAATAACCAGGTGTCCTGTTTTATCAACCCCAAATAAATCAACGTTCTTAAACTCACGTCCGATCCATGTAACATCTTTTGTATTGGGGATTAGCCTCTCGATGTTTTCCCGAATGATTCTTTTTAAATATTCTTCATTGGCACTCTTGTCTTTTTCTTCTTTTACACTGTTGCCTTCTTTTAAAGAAAACAACCTGCTCTCAAGTAATTTTGCTTTTATTTTCGCCATAAATATCTCCTTTAAATAAAATTTCAGCAAGCCACGCCTTTTCGGAGATTGTCCCGAGTTTAGTTTAAATTAGGTTAGCCAATATTAAGCCCCAATATTCATCGGGACTCCGTTCACACTACGCAATCTTCTTTGCCCTGTCAATATTTTTAAGGTTGGTAACACCCGTTATCCTCTTATCCGAATTTCTTATACTGTTTCACTATACCCTGGCTTATTTTTACCATATTATCAACTAACTGTTTCGGCTTTAGCACCTTCACTCCATCGCCCATTGGCAGAAGCCAGCATATCAGGTCTCCTAATCCGGCTACGGTCAGGGTCATTTCTATTTCACCCTTGGGTAGTTTCTTTATTTTCTGAGACGGGTGCCATTGGCGCTCGGTTATCCATTGCGCATATTCCTTGCTAAAC